>DASYRI010000114.1:0-7208 GCA_036004545.1 Gemmatimonadales bacterium | reverse complement strand
CCACCGCCGGCCGCCCCGATGGTGCCGCCCGCAGCGGCGGGTCCGGCGATGAGTGAGGACAGCATCGTCGTCTCCTCGCCGCTCTACCGCTACAGGTTCTCGACCCGAGGCGGGCGGATGATCGAGGCCACGCTCCTCCAGTATCCTTCGATGCGGCCGGAGGAAGCTCGCCGGCCGGCGCAGCTCCTCGCGCCCGGGAGCCAGCTGCTGGGACTCGGGCTCCTGGTCGGCCGCGACACGGTGTGGCTTCGCGATTGGAACTTCGCGCCGTCCACCCGCGAGCTGCAGGTGGCGAAGCCCGAGTCTTTCACCTTGACGGCGAATCAGGGAGGGCTCGGGGTCGCCCTCACCTACAGCTTCCGTCCCACCGACTACCTGATCGACGTAGAGGGCAGACTCGAGGGCTTAGGCCCGAATGGGGCAACGCTCCTGGTCGGGATGGGGCCCGGGCTCCGGAATACCGAAGCGGACAGCCTGGAGCATCGCCACGAGGTCGGGATCGCGGTGAAGAGCGACAAGGCGGCCCTCACCCGCTTCGGTAAGCTCAAGCCGGGACAGCCGCTGGCGTTCGACGGGCCGTTCGAATGGGTTGCGCTCAAGTCGAAATACTTCGTGACGGCCCTGCTCGCGCTCGACTCGAGCGGCACCGGCCGGAACGGCGGCATCGCCGGGGCGAGCGCCCTGGCCGCCGACCCGCTCAACCGGTCACCGGCCCTGGCACAGGTGACGGTGGGGCTGCCGCTCCCGGGGGCCGGCGGCTTCCGCTACCAGGTGTACGCGGGGCCGCTGGAGTACCCGCGGCTTCGGGCGATCGGCCACGACTTCGACGACGTCAACCCCTACGGCTGGCCCGGGTTCCGCACGATCATCCGGCCGGTGGCGCTGGGAGCGCGCTCCCTGCTGGTGTGGCTCCACGACCGTCTTGGCCTGGCGTACGGGATGGGCCTCGTGCTCTTCGGGATCGTGATCCGGCTGGTCCTCTGGCCGCTCAACCAGAAGGCGATGCGCTCCACCATGGCCATGCAGGTGGTGCAGCCGCTGATTAAGGAGCTGCAGGAGAAGTACAAGAGCGATCCCCAGAAGCTGCAGCAGGAGATGTTCAAGCTCTACAAGGAGCACAACGTCAATCCCTTCGGCGGCTGCTGGCCGATGCTGCTTCCCTGGCCAATCCTGCTGGCGCTCTTCTTCGTGTTTCAGAACACCATCGAGCTCAGGGGGGCGTCGTTCCTGTGGCTGCCCGACCTTTCCCGGCCGGATCCGCTCTACGTCATTCCGGTGGTGATGGGGCTCTCCATGTACGCGCTGAGCAAGATCGGGCAGCTGGGCATGGAGCCGAATCCGCAGATGAAGATGATGCTCTACATGATGCCGGTGATGATGACCTTCCTCTTCCTCCGCTTCGCGTCCGGGCTCAACCTGTATTACACGGTGATGAACCTGGCGAGCCTGCCGCAGCAGCTGATGCTGTCCCGGGAACGGATGCGGCGGAACCCTGTGCCTCCCCAGCCATCCGTCCCGCAACAGCGTCAACGGTCAACAGTCAGCGGTCAACGGCAACCGCCCCGCAAGCAGTGAGGTGTGCCTGCGCGGCAGGTCCCGTTGACGGTTGACGGCTGACTGTTGACCCTTCTTCCATGCTCTCCGATCCCATCGTCGCCCTCGCCACGCCGGCCGGCCGGTCGGCGCTCGCGGTTATCCGGCTTTCGGGGACCGGCGCCCTGGAGATCGCGGCGCGGGTCGTTTCGAGCCGCGGGCCCCGGGAGGCGGGAGCCTCCCGGCTCGCCGGGATCCCGGATCGGGTCGCCACGCTGGCGGTGTTCTGCGGCCCCGATGGTGCGGCGATTGATCAGGGGCTGGTCACGATCTTCCGGGGTCCCAGGAGCTACACCGGCGAGGATCTGGTCGAGCTCTCCTGTCACGGCGGGCTGCTCGCGCCGGCCGAGCTGCTGGCGGCGCTGCATGCGGCCGGGGCGCGGCCCGCGGCGCCGGGCGAGTTCACCCGCCGTGCCCTCCTCAACGGAAAGCTCGACCTCCTCCAGGCCGAAGCGATCGGCGATCTGATCGACGCGACGGCCCCGGCGCAGGGCCGCGCGGCGCTCCACCAGCTGGACGGCGGTCTCTCCCGCCGGATCGCCGAGCTCAGGGAGCAGGCGGTGGAGCTGTTGGCCCTGCTCGCCTACGACATCGACTTTCCCGAGGAAGACGACGGGCCGGTGCCGCGGGGCCGGATCCGCGCCGCCCACGACGCGCTCGCC
Organism: Gemmatimonadales bacterium; assembly: GCA_036004545.1. Lineage (GTDB taxonomy): Bacteria > Gemmatimonadota > Gemmatimonadetes > Gemmatimonadales > GWC2-71-9 > JABFSM01. The sequence continues at coordinate 4,953 of DASYRI010000114.1, read as the reverse complement.
CGGCAGGTGGGCCTCCTCCTCGCCACCGCGCCGGCCGGGGAGCGGCTCCGCGAAGGCGCCCTCGTGGTCCTCGCCGGGCGGCCCAACGCCGGCAAGTCCTCGCTCTTCAACGCGCTCCTCGGCGTCAACCGCGCGCTGGTGACCGAGATCCCGGGCACGACGCGCGACACGATCGAGGCGCACACCGCGCTGCTCGGCTGGCCGGTCCGGCTCGCCGACACCGCGGGACTTCGCGAGTCGGAGGAGCCGATCGAGCGGCTCGGCATCGAGGTGAGCCGCCGCTACCTGGGCGCCGCCGACCTGGTGCTGCTCTGCGTCGAGGCCGGACGGGCCCTCACGGCGGAGGAGCGCCAGCTCCAGCGCGACCGTGGGGCGCTGCTGGTCCGCTCGAAGGCGGATCTCCTTCCCGCCGGGCAGGGTGACGGGGAGGAAGGGCTGGCCGTGTCCGTGGTGACCGGCCGGGGGCTCGACGCCGTCGCCCGCGGGATCGCGGAGCGGCTCTTTGACGGCCGAGACGCCGCCTGCGACTTCACGCCGATGCTTACGCGGGGGCGGCACCGGGTGTCGCTGGAACGGGCCACCGCGGCGCTCGGGGAGGCGGGTCCCCATGTGGAGGAGGGCGGCGATCCGGTGCTCGCGGCGCACCACATCCAGGCCGCCGTGGCCGAGCTGGACGAGCTCATCGGCATCGTCCACCCTGACGAGGTGCTGGGACGGGTGTTTGAGCGGTTCTGCGTCGGGAAATGAGGAGGTAGCGAGTAGCTAGCGTTTATGGCTCCCATCGCAGAACGGCTTGTTCCGACTGAATCCGCAACCGCACAACTTGATCTGGCCCGGGATCTTGGTGGGCGGGGGCACGACGATGTCGCCGGCGTTGTTGCGGATCTCGACAGGGCCCTCTATCACGATCGGGCCGGCGGGCTTGAGCGTGATGGTGACGGTGGAGGGTGTGTCGTCGGGGGGCATCGCAGGAAATAAAGACGCAAGGACGCAAGGACGCAAAGCGGACGCACGGACGCAACGATCCAAGGACACGGGTAAGACATTGCGTCCTTGCGTCTTGGCGGCGTTGCGTCTCAGGCTGTTCTGAACCCCAACGCCTCGTCCTCGAGGATCTGGAAGTCAGCTGCTCCGGCGCGAAGCGCCGCCGCGATCCCCTGCGCCTTGACCAGCGGCTCGGCCATGCGGTAGCCGAGGTAGTACCCGCAACGTTCGGGGAGGATCCTGCCGAGCGAGAGCCGCGCGGCTGGACTCATGCCGCCCGAGAGGTACTTGAGGCGAAGTCCGAGCCCGCTCCGGTCGAGGTCGTGGTGCGCGGCGCGGCGGAGGAAGGCATCGAGCTCGCGCAGCCGCTGGTAGTGGCGGTGTGGATAGCCGAAATAGTCGGCGGGATCGAGGCCCGGGGCAACTGCTTGCGCCGCGTGGACGGCGAGCCCCTCGTTGAGCAGGAGCTCCCGCAGGCTGGCGCGGCTCCCCGTGGTCCAGTAGTCGTAGTAACCGCCGGCGTCGGCCACCAGGCGCCGCATCTCGCTCGCGCTCTCGGTCGAGGTATAGCGGATGGTGTGGGCGATCTCATGAGCGACCCAGAGCGGCAGCTGGTCGGGGCCGAGCCCCATGCCGTGGGTGTCCGGATTGGCCCGCCCGGTGAAGTGCTCCACGCAGATGAAGGCGAACCCGTGGCCGCCGACGACCAGCTCGCCCGCGTTCGCCGCCCCCATCCCCACCATGAGCACACAGTCGGTGGGACGATCCACCCGCAGCAGCTCTTCCGAGCGGGCCAGCCCCTCTTCGGCCAGCTGTGCCACGTCCACCCGCTCCAGCAGCTCCCGGAGATCGCTCCGGTCGGCGCGCAGCGCGTCGGCGATCACCTCGCCGGCGTGGGGGCTGTCCAGGTCGAGGACGTAATTGCTCCAGTAAGCGGCGAGCAGCGGGCGATGAGCGTCGAGGTAGCGGTGGAAGCCCGCTTCGGGATCGGATTGTGCGAGGACGTCGAGAAAATCGGGAAGCAGATTGATGAGCACGCGACAAGATAAGGAGGGCCGCGTGACACACAAGAGCTACGGCAGATCTTTCCGCTTCGTTCGGGACACTTCATCGAGGAACCGCCGCTCCTCGGGCGTGAGACTCTCGATGCCGGTCGCGCTGATCTTGTCCAGCACCCGATCCACTTCGGCCGCCGGGTAGTCCTGCCGCGGCTCCGGCCGGGTCATGGCAGGCCGCACGTCCGTGGTGGTGCCGCCGTGGCGGGCCGGAATCGCGGTCATCACCGGGCGGCGCTCCACCGTCCCGGGCTGCCGCGCGGCCCGGCGGGCCCGAAGCCCCTGGATGCGCAGGAACAGGTAGCCGGAAACGATGCCGCCCAGGTGCGCGACGTGGGCGGTGCCGTTGTCGCTCCAGAGCGCGACGACGAGATCGGCCCCCGCGAGCAGGACGACGAGGGTGCGCGCGGTCACCCGGAGTGGGAGCGGGAAGAGGGCGAGCTCGGTATCCGGCTGCGCCAGCGCGAACGCGAGCGCCACACCCAGCACCGCGCCGGAGGCGCCGACAAACGGGGGGAGCGGGATCAGGGGCGCCAGGCCGAGGGCCAGGGCCGCCGCGCCGACGCCGCAGTAGAGAAAGTAGAGGAGAAACGCCCCGCCCCCCATCCGCCGCTCGACCGACGGTCCGAAGAGGAAGAGCAGCAGCATGTTGATCGTGAGGTGCGGAAGCCCCCCGTGGACGAACATATACGTCAGCGCGGTCCAGGGCTGCTGCGCGGCCCGGCCCGGCGCGAATTGCAGAGCGTCCACGAACGCCGGGGCGGTGAAGACGGTCTGCAGCAGGAGCAGGACGGTGGCGTTGACCACCATCAGACGGCCGACCCACGGGGTGATGCCGCGCTCTTCGCTCATGGTTTCCGGCTCGCGAGACAGATCCGCTCGCACAACTCCGGGAACGGGACGCCAGCGGCCGCCGCGGACTGGGGGAGAAGGCTCGTCGCGGTCATGCCCGGCAGGGTATTCGCCTCTAAACAGACCAGTTCTCCGGCCGGTGTCAAGCGAAAATCCACCCGTGAATAACCCCCCAATTTCAAGGCTTCGTGCCCCAGGAGGCCCAGCCGACGACACTCCTCCGCCGTGGCCTTCGGGAGGTCGGCGGGGAAGATCTCCTCCGACATCCCCGGCGTGTACTTGCATTCATAGTCGAAAATCTCGTGCCGCGGTATGATTTCGCCAACCGCAAGGGCTTGACCGTCCAGAATGCCGACAGTGAGCTCCCGGCCGGGGACGAACGCCTCGAGCATGACCTCGTCGTCATAGCGGCCCGCGAGCTCGACCGCCGCCTCGAATTCGCCCGGCCCCCGCACCAGCGAGAGACCCACGGTCGACCCCTGCTTGGACGGCTTCACCACCACGGGCCAGGCGAGCCGCCGCCCGACCTCCGTCGCCGGCGCCGGCGCCATCAGCCAGTCGGCGGTGGCGACGCCCGCGGCGCGGAAGAGCCGCTTGGCCACGTCCTTGTCCATCGCGAGGCCGCTGGCAAGCGAGCCGCTGCCGGTGTAGGGCAGTCCCAGCACGTCGAGCACGGCTTGCAGGGTGCCGTCCTCGCCGCGGCCGCCGTGAAGCGCGAGGAAAAGCACTTCCGCGTTTCGGATGACGGGGAGGCTCGCGAGGCCCGAGAGCAGCACGCCGCGCTCCAGCCCGATCAACTCTTCCATCGCCGGGGGCTCCCGGCCCACCGAGCCGGTGAGCAGGCTCGCCTCGTCCCCCGTGGGGATGAAGCCCCGGGCGGTATCCACTACCGCCACGGTGTGGCCGCGGCTGCGGAGCGCCTTGACGACCTGCGCGGCGGAGGCGAGGGCGACGTCGCGTTCGGCGGAAGTGCCCCCCGTCAAGACGGTTATCCTCATAGGAGTCAGCGAGTAGCGAGGAGCGAGGAGGGGAAGGGCGGTGCCCATCTCGCTCCTCGCTCCTCGCTACCTCCTCCTCATCGGGTCCCGATCAGCTGCTGCAACAGATCGTACCGGCTCACGATCCCGATGAGCTTCCCGTCCTTCTGCACCAGCGTCGCGGGGCTTTCCCGGGTGAGCATCGGGGCGAGCCGGTCGGAGGGGAAGGCGGCGTCCACCACCGGGAACGGAGGGTCCATCGCCTCACGCACCGGGCGATCGAGCATCGCGGGCTGGGCGAGGGCGCGGGTCATCAGGGTGTTTTCGGTGAGCCCGCCCACACACTTGCCGTCGTCCACCACGGGAATCTGGCTCACGCTCCAGGTGTTCATCAAGTTCAGCGCCTGCCGGACCTGCGCGGCCGGCGCCACGCTCACCAGGTTCGGTGCGCCCTTCTGCCGGCGGGCGAGGAGCTCCTCGACGGTGAGACGGGGGGTCTCGAGGAGCTGGTTCTCCTGCATCCAGTCGTCGTCGAAGATCTTGGAGAGGTAGCGCTCTCCGGTGTCGCAGAGGATGGTGACGATGCAAGCGTTGGCGTCGTTCACTTCTCTCGCGATCTGCAAGGCGAGCACCACGTTGAGCCCGGTGGAACCGCCGACCAGGATTCCCTCCTCCCGGGCGAGCCGGCGTGCCATCTGCATCGAATCGCGGTCGGAGGCCTGGCGGAACTCGTCAATCACGTCCCACCAGACCGTGGCCGGCACCTTGTCGCCCCCGATCCCCTCGACCTTGTAGGGGGCGCCCTCCCCCAGGGCGCGACGCTTGTGGTAGCCGGTGTAGAGCGAGCCGACCGGATCGCCCGCGACGACCTTGACGGCTGGATTCTTCTCCTTGAGGAACTTGCCGGCACCGCTCACCGTGCCGCCGGTGCCGGCGCCGGCGACGAAATGGGTGACCTTGCCCCGGGTCTGCTCCCAGATCTCGGGGCCGGTCGTGGCGTAGTGGGCGTCCGGATTGATCTGGTTGTAGAACTGGTCGGCGAGGATCGCGCCCGGCGTGTCGTGGACGATCTGCTTCGCCTTCAT
>DASYRI010000113.1:0-35652 GCA_036004545.1 Gemmatimonadales bacterium | reverse complement strand
CCGGGTCCACCGGCCCGTCGTTTCCGGCATGCCCATAGCGTATGCTCCTTGGCGGGGGGGGCGCAAGCCATGGCCCAACTTCGGGCGATCCGCGGCAAGCACCTAACCCGAAAAACGCGGGTCGCCGCCCGGGGAAACGCGTGTCGCCCCCGACGGAGCCGCCGGAGTTGACCCGGTTTCGCGTACACCTCACCTTCTGGCGGAGCCGAGTCCCGATGTCGAAGTCACCAGAGACGCACCCGCCCGAGTCGCGCCGGACCCACCGGCGTGGCCGTCGCCACGCGCCGGGAACCCGGCAGGGGAGGGGGACGATGAGCGGCAACGATGAGTCGCGCGCGAGCCGGGCGATCCTGCTCGCCAGCCTCCTGCTCTCCGCGGCGCTGCCCGCGCCCGCCCAGGTCCCCGCTGGGCCGCCGCGCCCCGCCGCGCTCGCCCAGGTCCCCGCTGCGCTGTCGCGCCCCCCCGCGCCCGCCCAGGCCCCACCCCCGGCGCAGGCACCCGCGTGGCGCAATCCGGACCTTCCGTTCGAGCAGAGGGTCAGGGACCTGGTGGGACGGATGACGCTGGAGGAGAAGGTCTCGCAGATGCAGGACGTCGCCCCGGCGATCGAGCGGTTGGGGATCCCCGAATACAACTGGTGGAACGAAGCGCTGCACGGGGTGGCGCGGTCGGGCCTCGCCACCAGCTTCCCCCAGGCGATCGGCCTCGCCGCCACCTGGGACGACTCGCTCATGTTCCGGATGGCGACGGTGATTTCCGACGAAGCCCGCGCCAAGTACCACGAGTACCTCCGGAACGGCAGGCACCAGCGCTACCAGGGGCTCACCTTCTGGTCCCCCAACATCAACCTGTTCCGCGATCCCCGCTGGGGCCGAGGCCAGGAGACCTACGGCGAGGATCCTTTCCTCACCGGCCGGCTGGCGGTCCAGTTCATCGGCGGCCTCCAGGGCGACGACCCGAAGTACTTCAAGACCGTGGCGACCGTGAAGCACTTCGCGGTGCACAGCGGCCCCGAGCCGGAACGGCACACCTTCGACGCGGTGGTGAGCGAGCGCGACCTCCGGGAGAGCTACCTCCCCCACTTCGAGGCCGGCATCCGGGAGGGGCACGCCTACTCGCTGATGTGCGCCTACAACCGCGTGCTCGGCAAGCCCGCCTGCGGGAGCGACCTGCTGATCCGCGACATCCTTCGCGGCGAGTGGGGCTTCCCCGGTTATATCGTCTCCGACTGCGGCGCGATCGACGACATGTACCTTCGTCACAAGGTGGTGGCGACCGCCGCCCAGGCCGCGGCGCTCGGCGTCCGCACCGGCACCGATCTCGACTGCGGCCGGGTCTATCCCAACCTGGTGGACGCGGTGACGCAGGGGCTCCTCACCGGGGCGGCGATTGACACCTCGGTCTCACGGCTCTTTCTGGCCCGGATGAAGCTCGGCATGTTCGACCCGCCGGAGCAGGTGCGCTGGGCGCAGATCCCCTACTCCGTGCTCGACCAGCCGGCCCATCGCGCGCTGGCCCGCCGGGCGGCGCAGGAGTCCATTGTCCTCCTCAAGAATCACCGTGGCGTGCTGCCGCTCCGCAAGGATCTCGGCACCATCGCGGTGATCGGCCCCAACGCCGATGACCAGGAGATGCTGCTCGGCAATTACAACGGCGAGCCCGCCGACCCGGTGACGCCGCTCCGCGGCATCCGCGAGGCGGTGGGGAAGGGCACCACGGTGCTCTACGCCCGCGGGGCGGACCTGGCCGGCGGATTCTCGCCGAGCGACAGCGTCCCGCTCCGAGGCAAAGGCGACAGCGGTCTGCTGGTCCAGGCCATGGACGCCGCGCGCCGGGCGGACGCCGTCGTCCTCTTCCTCGGCTTGAGCCCCCGGCTCGAGGGCGAAGAGATGCCGGTCGAGCTGGCGGGGTTCCGGGGTGGCGACCGCACCAGCCTGGACCTCCCGGAGGTCCAGGAGCGGCTGCTCGAGCGGATCGTCGCGGTGGGGAAACCCACGGTGCTGGTGCTCATGAGCGGGAGTGCGCTCTCGGTGAATTGGGCTGAGGCGCACGTCCCCGCCATCCTCGAGGCGTGGTATCCCGGGCAGGCGGCCGGCAGCGCCATCGCCGACGTGCTCTTCGGAGACTACAACCCCGCGGGCCGGCTCCCGGTGACTTTCTACCGGAGTGTGAACGACCTCCCGCCGTTCGACGACTACCGCATGGCGGGCCGGACCTACCGGTTCTTCGGCGGCACGCCGCTCTATCCGTTCGGCCACGGCTTGAGCTACACCACATTCGCCTACAAGAATCTCAAGACGAGCGACGCCACGCTGCGCGCCGGCGATACCCTCACCGTGTACGTGGACGTGACCAACACCGGCGCGCGCGCCGGCGCCGAGGTGGTCCAGCTCTACGTCCAGCACCTGGGCTCCAAGGTCGAGCGGCCGAAAGAGGATCTTCGTGGCTTCCGGCGGGTGACGCTCGCGCCGGGCCACACACGGACCATCGCTTTCTCGCTCGCGGCCTCCTCGCTCGCGTACTGGAACCCCGACACGCACGGCTGGGTGGTCGAGGAGGAGCTGGTCCGCCTTCGGGTGGGCGCTTCTTCGGCCGACATCCGCGCCGAGCGGACGATCCGGGTGGCGGCGCGGCGCTGAGGCCGGGGGGCGGGGATCTGGGGAACAGGGGATCGGGGGGAGCGATCAATGGCAGCAGGACAGAGCGCGGGGGAAGGCGCCGCGCACGGCGCCGGACAGAGCGCCGGGCCGGCGCCGGTGCGCTGGGGGGTCCTCGGCGCGGCGAGCATCGCGCTCCGGGCCGTGATCCCGGCGACGCAGGCGAGCCCGCTCTGTTCTGTCGTCGCGATCGCGTCGCGCGACCGGGAGAAGGCGCGCGCCGCCGCCGCCCGGCTCGGCATCCCGCGGGTCTACGGCTCCTACGACGAGCTCCTCGCCGATCCCGAAATCGACGCGGTCTACAATCCGCTCCCCAACCATCTCCACGTTCCCTGGTCGAGCCGGGCGGCGGAGGCGGGCAAGCACGTCCTCTGCGAAAAGCCGATTGCGCTCTCCGCAAGGGAAGCGCGCGGCCTCCTGGCGGTGCGGGACCGCACCGGGGTGCAGATCGCCGAGGCGTTCATGGTCCGCACCCACCCCCGGTGGGAGGCGGTGCGCGACCTCGTCGCCGGGGGGCGGATCGGCGAGCTTCGGCTCATCGTGGGGCACTTCAGCTACGGCCCTCGCGATCCCGCCGATTTCCGCTCCCGCAAGGAGTTCGGCGGCGGTCCGCTGCTGGACGTCGGCTGCTACCCGATCACGATGTCGCGCTGGCTCTTCGGGGCCGAACCGGAGGAGGTGATCGCCGAGGTCGAGCGCGACCCCGACACCGGGGTGGATCGGCTGGTGTCCGGAATCCTGCGCTTCCGGTCGGGACAGGCCGCCTTCACCTGCGGGCAGCAGCTGGTGCTTCACCAGCGGATGGAGCTGGTGGGGACCCGGGGCCGGATCGCCGTCGAGCGGCCGTTCAATCCGCCGGCCGACCAGCCGTGCCGCCTCGTGGTGGACGACGGCCGCGACCTGGCCGGCGGCGGAGCCGAGACCATCGAGGTGCCCGCCGCGAATCAGTACCGCCTCCAGGCCGAGCGATTTGTCCGGGCGGTGCGCGGACAGGGGAGCGTGCCCGTTCCCCTGGAGGACGCGATCGGCAACATGGCGGTCATTGACGCGGTGTTCCGCTCGGCGGAGACGCGGCAGTGGGAGATCCCGGCTCGATGAGGAGCACGCCGGTCTCGGCGGCGCCGGGACCGGACTCCGAGAAGACCAACGCCGGGCGGCCCGTCTCCGCGCCGTACCGCGACGCGATCTCCCGCACCGCCGCGTCCGCTTCCGCCGTGCCGAGGATGGCCACGGTGCCCCCGCTCCCGCCCCCGGTGATCTTGGCGCCGAAGAGCCCGCGCGCCGGCCCAGCCGAGGTCACCAGCTCGACGAGCCGGTCGGTGCCCTCGCTGGCCAGCCCGCAGGCGCCGTAGCTCTGGTGGGACTCGCACATCAGCTGCCCCAGATTCACCGCAGCGTCGGGGTTGCCGCCCAACCCGCCGAGCAGCTCGGCGAAGCGCTCCACCCGGGCCTGCTCCCTGACCGGATGCGTGCTGGCCTGGCGCACCGGGTACTCGCGCGCCGGCTCCACCCGGGTGACCGGGTCGGTGATGCCGCCATAACCCGCGAGGAACTCCGCGCCGGTCATCCGCCCGGGCAGGCGGAGCTCGAACCGTGCCGAGAACTCCGACGGCGGAATCGACGCGAGGCAGCCGCCCCAGGCGGGGTCTTCGATCTTCACCCGGGCTCCGTCCTGAATCACCGTGAGGCCCGCCAGGCCGGCGATCATCCGGTAGCCCATGAAAGCCGCGGTCCGCACCGTCCCGTAATCGGCGCCCGAGACGGCGTGGCGGATGCCGGAGTCAATCCCGTAGAATCGGTACCCCGGCGGAACCGCGAGATGTCCCTCGATGGTACCGGGGCTGGGCCGGCAGCGGAGCCGGAGCAGCCGGTCGCGCCGGCCGCAGGCGCTCGTCATCTGATCCATGATGCCGCATGGCGCGCCGACCACGTGGTTCTCCACCCACCGGCACGACTCGGCGAGCTCGGCGGGGGAGAGCGCGAGGCCGAGGCTCGCCGAGACCGCGGCCATCGCGGCCACCTCGAGCGCCGCGGACGAAGCAACCCCGCTCCCCTCGGGAACGGTGGAATCGAAGAGGAGCCGGAAGCCGGGAACCACGTCCTCGACCCGGGTCCCGGCCCGCCGGAAGAGGAGCTGGACTCCACCCACGACATAGGCGGCCCAGCGGTCGGCGTCGTGGTCGGCAAACCACTTCGCGAGCGCCTGCGGCGTCCGGAGCTTCCCGGCGAGGAGCGGTCTCTGGTCGATGCCGAAGAGCTGCCACCGCCCGTCCCGCCGGGTCGCGAGGTCACAGCGCGACGCGGCCTGACGCTGGAGGAGCGCCCAGGTGGCCCGGTCGAGCGGCAGCTCCAGCACCGTGGCCCCGCTGTAGTCGGCGATGCCGCCCATCACGTCGAGCCGGCCGGGCGCGCGGGCCAGGTAGAGGGGCTGATCGGGCAGGAACCATTCGCGCAGTCGAGGCTCCGCTTCCGAGTGCAGCCCGGCCAGCCGGTCGAGCGCCGGCTGGAACCAGGCATCCAGACCCGCGGCGCGGATCTCCGGCAGAGTGCGTACTCGCATACCGCCTCTGGTGTCCCGGCTACGGATCCGGCAGCAGGCCGCGGCGGTGGAGCGCGGCCTGAAGGGCCGGCTCGACCAGGCTCCGCAGCCGCTGGTTGGCATAGCCGATCCACGCGACGTCGGCCTCGAGGTCGAGCGGGGCGTCGAGCGGCTCTCCCCGGGCGCCAGTGAGGATCACGCCCAGCTCCTCGGCGATCAGCGCGGCCGAGAGGTCGTAGGGATGGCAGCAGAGGCCGGGCGGCAGGCCCCGCTCGGCGAGGGTGGGGCCCAGGAGCGGGCGGAGGTCGGCGATGAAGCGGTCGTGGCCGGCCATGAGCTCGTAAAGCTGCCCGCCGGTCGAGGCGTACTGGTCCTCGAAGCAGGCGGCCTTGCCGGCCGCGGGCGGCCCGGCCACGGCGGCAACGGTTTCGTCGTCAATCGCGGCCAGCACGTCCCGGGCTCCGGGAAAGAACCGGACCACGGTCGCGAAGCCGTGGACGATCGTCCCGGCGGGCGAGGGCTGGAGCAAGAGCGGCTCGTGGGTGCCGGAGAGCCGGTTCCAGCGACGTGCCGTAACACCCCGGCCGCGGAAGGCCCAGAGCTGATCGGCGAGATGCTGCTTGCGGAGCGGAATCTCGGTCTGCACCGCAAGCACGATGTCGCGAAGCCGCGGGGGGGTCGCGCCGCCGCGATTGGGCGAGACGCCGGTGAGGATCCAGGCGCTCCGCTTCTGGTACATGAGCCCGCGGGTGCCGTCAATGGGGTCCACCAGGAGCCGCCAGCGGCAGTCCTCCTCCCGCGCGCCGCCTGGCAGGACCAGCCCGGCGCTCGGCAGCCCCTCCGCGATGAGGACGAGCGGCTCCTCGCGCGCCACCGCGGTCAGCTCGTCCACCAGGACCGCCTCGCTCACCCGGTCTATGCCGTAGATGGTGTCGCCGGCGCCGCCGCCCGAGACGCCCGCGAGCTGCTCCGTGCTTTGCCGATTGCCCGCGTCGAGCACTCCGGCGCGAATCCGGTCGTGGAGCGCCAGGATCGGCTCCAGGAGCTGCTCCGGTTGGGCCATCTCAGCCGGCCTGCTTGTAGTGCACGCCCGGCACCGCCAGGAGCTCCGCGGCCTTCTCCTCGGGTGCGGTGTCGTTGAGGAAGTTCCCGCCGCCGATTTCGGGGCCGGCCAGGTATTTGAGCAGACCCGGCTTCCGGAGCGGCGGATGGATCTGGATATGGAAGTGGAAGCCCGGATAAGGGCGGCCATCGGTCGGCGCCTGGTGCAGGACCATCACGTAGGGGAACGGCATCCGCCAGAGATTCTCCAGCCGGACCAGGGTCTCCCGCAGGACCGCGGCGAAGTCCCCGAGCTCGGCCGGAGCCAGAGCCGCCAGGCTCGGGTGGGTCTCCCGCGGCGCCACATAGGTCTCGTACGGATACCGTGCGAACCAGGGAATGAAGGAGAGCGCCTGGCCGCGCCGCACCAGCAGGCGCCGACCGTCAGCCGCTTCGGCCGCGAGGATGTCCTGAAAGAGAACCCGGCCGTGCGCCGCCAGGTGCTCGGCCTGAGCTTCAGCTTCGCTCTCGATAGTCCGGAAGACGAAGTTGGTCGCGTAGATCTGGCAGTGCGGGTGCGGATTGCTCACCCCGACGACCTCGCCCTTGTTCTCGAACACCAGGACGTGCCGGACCTCGTCGCGCCCTCCGAGCTCGCGGTACTGCGCCTGCAGCACCCGCAGCAGGGCCACGATCTCGGTCTCGGGAAGCTCGGCCAGGGTGAGATCGTGGCTCGGCGTGAAGCACACCACCCGGGAGAACCCGGTGGCCGGCCGGCTCCGATAGATGCCCCCTCCCGGCACCGGCTCGAGCTCCACCGGCGCCTCGGGACCGACGCAGGGATGGTCGTTGTCGAAGACGAAGACTCCAGTGTAGCTGTCGTTCCTCCGCCCCGAGCTGCGGGCGTTGCCGGGACACAGGTAACAGTCCGGCGCGTACGCCGGCAGCGCCCGCTCGGGCCGGTCCACGCGCTCACCCTGCCACGGGCGCTCGTCGCGATGGGACGAGACGACCACCCACTCGCGCCGCAACGGATGCCAGCGTTCTTCCCACGTCATGGGGGTCACCCGCAGTCGTCAAAAACTGGCGGCCGGCCAGTGCGGCCGCCGGTGCGGATTGTACCAGTCTTGGAGGGAAGGGAACAGGTCCGGCCGGGTTACGGTCGTTCCAGCGATTGTCCGAACCCGAGCACGTAGCCGTCGCGGTCGCGCACGGCGAACTCTTCCATCTGATAGGCTTCCTGCACCATCGGCCCGTAGACCACGTCCGCGCCGCGCGCCAGGAGCTCCGCGTGCAGCGCCCGCGCATCCCGGACCCTGAAGAACATGTCCCAGGTTCCGCCCTGCCTTTCGTTCGGGACTATCCGCTCCGGGTCCGGAACGAGCCGGAGCATGATCGCCAGGCCGTCGCGGCTCACGATGGCGAACTCCGGCGGCGTACCGCCGATGTAGTCCCGATGAAAGCCGAAGACGCGCTCGTACTGGGAGGCGGATTCCTCGAGGTCGGCGACCGGGAAGTACGGCGCGCTGCGCAGCAACTGCCCTGGCGGAGAGAGCGGCATCGGGCGCCTCGGCGGTGGATACGATGCGTGGGGCCGTTCAGCCCCGTCGGACCATGCTCCAGATCAGAAGGCGGGCCGGCAATCCACGGAGAATAGTGGCACCGCGCCCCGGTCCGCGCGCGTCAACCTGCGGGCCTCGCGTTGAGTCCCGCTCGCCAAATCCGCCCCGCCATGACATACTCTCCGTCCGACACAAGATTCTGGCGCGATTCCGTTCTTCAGAGCGGTGGGCCCGGACATGAGCGGAGACCCGAGAACCCTGACCGGCAGAGTCGCCGTGGTGACCGGCGGCTACGGGGTCCTGGGTGGATGCCTGGCCACGGGACTCGCGGCGGCGGGCGCCCGGGTGGCGATCCTCGGCCGGCGGCGGGACCCCGCGGAAGGAAAGGCCGCGGAGCTCCGGAAGGCCGGTGCCGAGGCGATCGCGCTGGTGGCCGATGTGCTGGAGGAGAAACAGGTCCGCGCCGCGCGCGACGAGGCGCTCCGGGCCTGGGGTAAGGTGGACGCGCTGATCAACGCCGCCGGCGGCAACGTCACCCGGGCCCGGAACGACGACCGGCCGGTCTTCGAGGTGCCCCAGGAAGCGTTCGAGGAGGTGCTCCGGCAGAACCTCCACGGGACCGTGACCCCATCGCTCGCTTTCGCCGAGGCGATGGCAGCGCGGCGCGCCGGGTGCATCGTCAACATCTCCTCCATGGCCGCGCTTCGCGCGGTGAGCGGCGTGCTCGGCTATTCGATCGCCAAGGCCGGCATTGACGGCCTCACCCGCTGGCTGGCGGTGGACCTGGCGCGCCGCTACGGTGACGGGATCCGGGTCAACGCCGTGGCGCCCGGCTTCTTCCTCTCGACCCAGAATCGCGGCGTTCTGCTCGAGCCCGACGGGAGCCACACCGAGCGGGCCCGCAGCATCCTCGCCCACACACCGATGGCCCGGTTCGGGCGGCCCGATGAGCTGGTCGGCTGCGTGCAGTGGCTCTGCAGCGACGCGGCGTCGTTCGTCACCGGGGTGGTGATCCCGGTGGACGGCGGCTTCAGCGCCTACAGCGGCGTCTGATGCACGACGACCGCGGCTTCGATCCGGATCCCGGCGTTCGGCGGGTGGCGCGGGAGCTGTACGCCGAGACCCGCGAGCTGCCGATCGTGAGCCCGCACGGCCACGTGGACCCGCGCCTGCTGGCCGACGACGAGCCGTTCCCGGAGCCGACGGCGCTGATCGTGGCGCCGGACCACTACATCCTCCGGATGCTCTACTCGCGGGGAATTCCCCTCGAGCGCCTCGGGATTCCGCCCCGGGCCGGAGGGGATGCGGAGCGTGACCCCCGGAAGGTCTGGCAGCTCGTAGGCGACCACTATCACCTCTTCCGCGGCACGCCCACCGCGATGTGGCTCGACTACGAGCTCAGCCGGGTGTTCCGGGTGGAGAAGAAGCTGGAGGCTGGTACCGCGCAGGCCGTCTACGACGAAATCCGGGAGAAGCTCGCCGCGCCGGAGTTCCGGCCCCGGGCGCTGTTCGAGCGCTTCAACATCGAAGTGCTCGCCACCACCGATCCGGCCGCCGACTCGCTGGAGAGCCACCGCAGGATCCGCGGCTCCGGGTGGAAGGGCAGGGTGATTCCGACCTTTCGTCCCGATGCGGTGCTCCGCACCGGCGCGGCGGGCTGGAGCGCGGAGATCGAGAAGCTCGCCGCCGTTCACGGTACGCCGATCGGGGACTGCGCCGGATTCCTGCGGGCGCTCGAGAAACGCCGGGGATTCTTTCGGAGCATGGGTGCCACGGCCACCGACCATGGGGTGGAGATTCCCTGGACCGAGGCGCTCCCCGGTGAGGAAGCCGAGCGTCTCTTCCGGCTTGCCCTGAACGGCAAGGCGACGCCCGCGGACCAGCGCCGCTTCGAGGCGCACCTGCTGATGGAGATGGCCCGGATGTCCGCCGCCGACGGGCTGGTGATGCAGCTCCATGCGGGCGCGCTCCGCGATCACAACCGGCCGCTGTTCGAGCGCTTCGGCCCCGACCGGGGCGGGGATATCCCGGTGGCCACCGAATTCACCCGGAACCTGCGCAACCTCCTCGGCGCGTACGGCAACGATCCCCGCTTCCGCCTGATACTCTTCACGCTCGACGAGTCCACCTACGCCCGCGAGCTGGCGCCCCTCGCCGGCCTCTACCCCGCCGTGCGACTCGGCGCGGCGTGGTGGTTCCACGACAGCCTCGAAGGGATGAGGCGGTACCGCGAGCGCACCACCGAGACCGCCGGCATCTACAACACCGCGGGGTTCACCGACGACACCCGCGCGTTCTGCTCCATCCCCGCCCGACACGATCTGGCGCGCCGGGTGGACGCGAACTGGCTGGCGGGGCTGGTGGCGCACCACGTGGTGGAACCGGCCGACGCGCGCGTGATGGCCCGGGCGCTGGCGTACGAGCTGGCGAAGGACGCCTATCGTCTGGCTCCGGCTGGTGCATCATGCTGATGACATTCCGCTGGTTCGGGCCCGAGGACCGGGTCACGCTGGAGCACATCCGGCAGATCCCCGGCGTGGACGGGATCGTGAGCGCGCTCCACGAGCTGCCGCCCGGGGAGGTCTGGCCCAGGGAGGGGCTGGAGCGGCTCCTCGAGCGGATCGAGGGGGCGGGACTCCGGTTCGCGGTGGCGGAGAGCATTCCGGTCCACGAGGACATCAAGCTCGGCCGTCCCACCCGGGACTGGCTGGTGGACAACTACTGTCTGAGCGTGCGCCACCTGGGCGAGATCGGCGTTCCGGTCCTCTGCTACAACTTCATGCCCGTCTTCGATTGGTTCAGGACCGAGCTGGCCTTCCGCCTGGAGGACGGCTCCTTCTCCATGGCCTACGACGACGCGGCGCTGGCCCGCATGGACACGGCCGGCGGCATGAGCGGCCTCCCCGCCTGGGCCGCCTCGTACGAGGGACCGGAGCTCGCCGCCCTGCTCGCCGCGTGGCGGAGCGTGAGCGCCGAACGGCTGTGGGAGAATCTCGGCTGGTTCCTCGAGCGGGTGGCGCCCGCGGCGGAAGCCGCCGGGGTCAGGCTGGCGCTCCACCCCGACGATCCGCCCTGGGCCATCTTCGGGCTCCCGCGCATCGTCACCGATGGGCCGGCGCTCGAGCGGGTCGTCGCGCTCGCGCCGAGTCCGGCCAACGGCATCACCTTCTGCACCGGCTCGCTGGGCGCGCTTCCCGGGAACGACCTCCCCGCGATGATCCGGCGGCTGGGGTCCCGGGTCCACTTCGCCCACTGCCGGAACGTGCGGGTCACCGGCCCGCGAGAGTTCCACGAGACCCCGCATCCCTCCCGCTTCGGCGACGTGAACATGCTCGAGGTGCTGCGTGCGCTCCGCGACGTGGGCTTTGCCGGGCCGATGCGGTCCGATCACGGCCGGATGATCTGGGGCGAGACCGGCCGCCCCGGCTACGGGCTGCACGACCGCGCTCTCGGCGCGGCCTATCTCACGGGGCTGTGGGAAGGGCTCGCGGGGGAGACGGTGAAGGGTGCGGGGCGGTGACGCCGGCGAAGGTTCCGACCATCGAACCCGGCTCGTTCGGTATCGTGGCGGAGCTCCGCCGGCTCGGCGTGATCCCGCTCATCGTGATTGACGATCCCGGGCAGGCGGACGGGCTCGCGGAGGCCCTGGTGGAGGGCGGCCTACCCTGCGCCGAGATCGCGTTCCGGACCCCGGACGCCGTCGAGGCGCTGGGACGGATCGCCGACGAGCACCCCGGCGTGCTGGTAGGCGCCGGCACCGTGCTCAGCGTCGAGCAGGCGGCACAGGCGAGTTTCTACGGCGCGCGGTTCATCGTATCGCCCGGAATGAACCCGCGGGTTGTGGACTTCTGCCTGCGGCAGGGCATCCCGGTCTTCCCCGGCGCCTGCACCCCCACCGAGATCGAGTCGGCGATCGAGATGGGGCTCGACGTGCTCAAGTTCTTCCCCGCCGAGCCGATGGGCGGGCTGCCGTTCCTCAAGGCGATCGCCGCACCCTACGGCTCCATGGGGTTCATTCCGACGGGCGGCATCAACGCGGGCAACCTCGCCGGATACCTCCGCTTCAACCGTGTGGTGGCTTGCGGCGGATCGTGGATGGCGTCGCAGGCGTGGATCGCGGCGGGGGAATTCGAGCGAATCCGCGAGGCAACGGCCGAGGCGGTTCGCATCGTCCGCGAAGCGAAGCGACGGAAGTAGCCGTGGCGAAACGGGTGGTGACGTTCGGCGAGATCATGCTCCGCCTCAAGGCGCCGGGGCACGAGCGGCTGTTCCAGTCCCCGGCGCTGGAGGCGACCTTCGGCGGGGCCGAGGCCAACGTCGCCGTCTCGCTTGCCCAATGGGGGCTCGACGCGGTGTTCGTCACGGCGCTCCCCACCAATCCGGCCGGCGACGCCGCGATCGCCGAGCTCCGCCGGTTCGGCGTGGATACCGGGCAGGTCCGGCGGATCGGCGACCGGGTCGGGATCTACTACCTCGAAGCCGGCGCCGACCAGCGGGCCAGTCGGGTGGTCTACGACCGCGCCGGCTCCGCCCTCGCCGAAGCGAAGCCGGGCGATTTCGACTGGGATGCGATCCTCACCGGCGCCGACTGGCTCCACCTGAGCGGCATCACCCCGGCGGTCGGCGCCGGCGCGGCTGCGCTCGCGATGGAAGCGGCGCGGGCGGCGCGCGCCGGGGGCATTCCCGTTTCCTGCGATTACAATTACCGCAAAAACCTCTGGAAATACGGCATGCGGGCGCCGGAGGTGATGCGGGAGCTGGTGAAGCTGGTGCAGGTCGGGCTCGCCAACGAGGAGGATTGCCAGCAGTCGCTCGGGATCGCGGGGGACCCGGACGTGAAGAGCGGGCGGCTCGAGGCCGCAGAATACCGCGCACTCGCCGAGCGGGTGTTGAAGGAGTTTCCCAACCTGGAGAAGCAGGTCATCACCCTCCGCGAGAGCCGGAGCGCGGACCGGAACGGCTGGGCCGCCTGCCTCCACGACGGCCGGCAGTTCCTGGAGAGCCGCCGCTACGAGCTCACCGACATCGTGGACCGGGTCGGGTCAGGCGACGCCTTCGCCGCCGGGCTGATCTACGGGCTCCTCACCTGGGGCGACGACGCGAAGGCGCTGGAATTCGCCACGGCGGCCGGATGCCTCAAGCATTCCGTCCCGGGCGACTTCAACCGGGTGAGCGTGCCCGAAGTCGAGGCGCTGCTCCACGGCGACGGCAGTGGCCGGGTCCAGCGCTAGCGCCGCGCCGGTGGCCTCCGCAGCGCCCCCTCCCGCGGGCCAGGTGACGCGTCCACCGGGGTTCGGCTACCGGTGGACCATCGTGGCGCTGCTCTTCGCGGCCACCACCGTCAACTACGTGGACCGCCAGGTGCTCGGCATCCTCGCGCCGTCGCTGCAGCGGGAGCTCCGCTGGAGCGAGACCGACTACGGCGCCATCGTCTCCTGGTTCAGCTTCGCCTACGGCTTCGGCATGCTGGTCATGGGGCGGGTGCTGGACCGGATCGGGGTGCGGAAGGGCTTCTCCCTCGCCATCGTGGTGTGGAGCCTCGCCGCGATGGCCCACGCGCTGGCCCGCACGGTGGCCGGGTTCAGCGCTGCCCGCGCGCTCCTCGGCGTGGGCGAGTCGGGCAACTTCCCCGGCGCGATCAAGACGGTGGCGGAGTGGTTTCCCAAGCGGGAGCGCGCGCTCGCCACCGGCATCTTCAACGCCGGCACCAACGTCGGCGCGGTGGTGGCGCCGCTCATCGTGCCCTGGATCGCGCTCACCTGGGGATGGCGGTGGGCGTTCCTCGCCACCGGCGCCATCGGGTTTCTCTGGTTGATCTTCTGGCTCGCGATGTACCGCCCCCCGGACCAGCATCCGCGGGTGTCGGCCGCGGAGCTGGCCTGGATCCGGAGCGACGCCGCGGAGCCGCCCGGCTCGATCCCGTGGTGGCGGCTGCTCCGGTACCGGGAAGCCTGGGCGTTTCTGCTGGGCAAGACGATGACCGACCCGGTCTGGTATTTCTATCTCTTCTGGCTCCCCAAGTTCCTCGACACCCGCTGGGGGGTGCATCTCTCGGCCCTCGCCGCCCCGCTGGTGGTAGTCTACGTCGTGGCGGACGTCGGCTCGGTTGCGGGCGGCTGGAGCTCCAGCGCGCTGATCGGGCGGGGCTGGCCCCTCAACCGGGGTCGGAAGACGGCGATGTTGATCGCGGCGCTGCTTATCGTTCCCACGATGGCAGCACCGGCGGCGGGGAGCATGTGGATGGCCGTGGGCATCGTGAGCCTCGCGGCGGCGGCGCACCAGTGGTGGTCGTGCAATCTGTACACCGTGGTCAGCGACATGTTCCCCCGGAAGGCGGTGGCCTCGGTGATCGGACTGGGCGGGGCCGGCGGGGCGATCGCCGGCGTGCTCACCCAGCGCTCGACCGGGCGCATCCTCGACGCCACCGGCGGCGACTACACCCCGATCTTCACGGTCTGCGGGCTGGCCTACGTGGCCGCGCTCCTCGTCATCCACCTGCTGGTGCCGCGAATCCGGCCGGTGGAAGTGGAGGCGGGCCCCGGCGGGTGATCGGGGGGG
The DNA here is from genome assembly GCA_036004545.1 of Gemmatimonadales bacterium. Classification (GTDB taxonomy): domain Bacteria; phylum Gemmatimonadota; class Gemmatimonadetes; order Gemmatimonadales; family GWC2-71-9; genus JABFSM01. The sequence continues at coordinate 21,295 of DASYRI010000113.1, read as the reverse complement.
CCGGCAGCCCACCCCGCCGAACTGCCGCCTTGCAACGCTTCTTTATTATCGTACTATCTATGCCTGGAAACTCAGGGCACAAGCCGAACCGCGGGGGATTCCGCGGCAACCGCCATCGCCGAAGTATGATCGGAATCACGCCGTTACCTACCCGGAGAATCGCGGCCCTGCTGGCGGCGGGGACGCTGGCGTGCGGCAGCGCCACCCGGGGCCCGGTGGGGACAGCGCCCCAGCCGGGGAGCCCGGGCCCGGTCCTCCTCTCCGGCGTCGCCAAGGCAAGCGCGGACAGCGCCCGATATCCGTACACCGAGGCGGACATCCGGTTCATGTCCGGCATGATCGCCCACCACGCCCAGGCCATCGTGATGGCCGGGTGGGCGCCGAGTCACGGCGCCGGCCCCTCGGTCCGGACCCTGTGCGAGCGGATCATCAACGCCCAAACCGACGAGATCGCCCTGATGCAGCAGTGGCTTCGGGATCGCCTCCAGCCGGCACCGGAAGCCTCCCCGAAGGGGATGAAGATGATGATGAACGGGGTCGAGCACGAAATGCTGATGCCCGGCATGCTGAGCGAGGCGCAGATGCAGCAGCTGGACCAGGCGAGAGGAACCGAGTTCGACCGCCTCTTCCTGGTGTTCATGATCCAGCACCACCAGGGTGCGATCACCATGGTGAAGGAGCTGTTCGATACCTACGGCGCCGGGCAGGACAATCTCGTGTTCAAGTTCGCCTCCGACGTCAACATCGATCAGACCACCGAGATCGCCCGGATGGAAAAAATACTCACCGCCGTCATTACGACGCCCCAATAGAGGAATCCCTCATGGCCTTCCGGCATCGAGCTGTTGCGATCGCGGCCCTGTCCGCGGCGGCATGCGCCCACTCGACCTCGCAGGGTACCGAGGGCCTGGCGCCGAAGGGCGGTATGTCGACCGCCGCGCCGACCCCCGATCTCCGGGTCGGGCTTCGGGCCGGGAACCTGGATGCCGCCGAAGCGAAGTGGAACCTTCGCGTGCTCTCCAAGACGCCGCCGTCCGGGAAGTTCGTCGGGAGCACGAACTCCGACCTCGCCTTCACCGGCCACTACGTGATCCAGGGCAATTACAACGGCTATCAGGTCTGGGACATCTCCAATCCGAGCCAGCCGGTCCTCCGGGTCGGGAACTACTGTCCCGCGTCGCAGAGCGACGTGTCGGTCTACAAGAACCTCCTGTTCGTGTCGGCCGAAGGAAGCAGCGGCCGCATCGACTGCGGCGACCAGGGGGTGAAGGACACGGTGAGCCTGGCGCGGATTCGCGGCATCCGCATCTTCGACATCACCGATATCGAGCATCCGAAGAACCTGACCAACGTGCAGACCTGCCGGGGCTCCCACACCCATTCGGTGCTGGTGGATCCGAAGGACCCGCAGAACGTCTACGTGTACGTTTCCGGCTCGGCCGGGATCCGCTCGCCCAGCGAGCTGCCCGGGTGCGTGGCGAACGCGGACGATCCCAACACCGCGCGCTTCCGCATCGAGGTCATCAAGGTGCCGCTCGCCCACCCGGAGCAGGCCGCCATCGTGAGCTCGCCGCGCATCTTCAACGACCTCGCGTCGGTGAAGTCGCACGGGCCGGCCCCCGAGGACATCGCCGCCCTGGCCGCCGCGAAAGCGCGAGGCGAATTCGTCGTAAGCTTCTTCGGCCAGGAGCAGGTGCTGCCCTCGAGGTTCTCGGCGCAGCTGCTCGACAGCATCGCGAGGTCACACGGCCGGCCGCTGATCATGGTTGACGGGAAAGAGGTGGCGACGGTCACCGCGGCTGACAGTGCGGAGCTGCGCGCCGGGCTGCCCGCCTGGGTCACGGCGCGGATCGGCGCGCAGTCGGCGCCGAATGCCGCGCGGCCCGGGGTCACGAGCTGCCACGACATCACCCTCTATCCCGCGATCGGGATGGCGGGTGGAGCCTGTGAAGGCTACGGACTGCTCATCGACATCAAGGATCCGGCGCATCCGGTGCGTGTCGCCGCCGTCGCCGACTCGAACTTCTCCTACTGGCATTCGGCCACGCTCAACAACGACGGCACCAAGGTCCTCTTCTCCGATGAGTGGGGCGGCGGCGGAGCGCCCAAGTGCCGCGCGAGCGACCCACACGAGTGGGGCGCCGACGCGATCTTCGCGATCGTGGACGGGAAGATGCAGTTCCGGAGCTACTACAAGCTGCCCGCGCCGCAAACGTCCCTCGAAAATTGCGTGGCCCACAACGGCTCGCTGATCCCGATTCCGGGGCGCGACGTGATGGTGCAGGCGTGGTACCAGGGCGGCATCTCGGTGTTCGACTGGACCGACGCGGCGCACCCGAAGGAGATCGCCTACTTCGACCGCGGGCCGCTCGATTCGACCCGATTCTCGATGGCCGGGTCGTGGTCGGTGTACTGGTACAACGGCGTGATGGTGAGCTCCGAGATCGCCCGGGGGCTCGACATCTTCGAGCTCTCCCCGAGCGGGTTCCTCTCGCAGAACGAAATTGATGCGGCGAAGTCGGTCCGTTTCGACTATTTGAACACCCAGGGACAGCAGAAGCTGGTGTGGCCGCCGAGCTTCGCCCTGGCCCGCGCCTACGTGGATCAGCTCGAGCGCTCCAACGGCCTCGGGTCGGCCCGGGTGGCCGCCATCCGGCGGGAGCTGGCCGGCGCCGAGAAGGCATCGGGTGAGAAGCGGCGGGACGCGCTCACCCGGCTCGCGGGGCAGCTCGACGGCGACGCCCGCGCCGCCGGCGACGCGGCGAAGGTGCGAACCCTGGCCGTCGCGGTGAGAGACCTGGCCGCGGAGGCCGGGGATCGCCGGCACGTCAGCCAGTCGCCGCGGTGAATCCCGGCGGCCGGCCCGGGTGCGAGATCGAGTACACCCTCCTCCTTGACTGAGTCCCGCGTCGGGACGGGCCGTGCCCGCCCCGACCGGTACCCAGGGCTGCCCCCGGCAACCCTTCCGGCTTGGCGCGGCGCTGACTCGACTACTATTTGGGCCTCAGGTGCCCGGCTGATTCCCGCCGTCCGTCGTGTGACGCGATTCCGGAGTGAGCAGACACCCTGGTCATGACTCCGCCCTCCGACGCTCGAGACGACGCCTACGCACCCCGCCCGGAGCACCGATTCACTTTCGGGCTGTGGACCGTGGGCAATCCGGGGCGGGACCCCTTCGGGGACGCGGTCCGCCCGCCCCTCCCGCCGGTCATGATGGTCGAGAAGCTCGCCGAGCTGGGCGCCTACGGCGTCAACCTCCACGACAACGACCTGGTGCCGGCTGACGCCTCCGCCGCCGACCGGGACCGGATCGTGCGCGAGTTCCAGGCGGCGCTTACGAGGAGTGGCATGAAGGTGCCGATGGCCACCACCAATCTCTTCTCCGACCCGGTATTCCGGGACGGCGCCTTCACCAGCAACGATGCCCGGGTGCGCTCCTACGCCCTTCAGAAGACGATGCGCGCCATTGACCTGGGGGTGGAGCTCGGGGCGCAGATCTACGTCTTCTGGGGCGGTCGCGAGGGGGTGGAGACCAACGCGGCCAAGAATCCGCAGGACGCGGTGAAACGGTTCCGGGAGGCGATCAACTTCCTCTGCGAATACGTGCGCGCCGGAGGCTACGGCCTCAAGTTCGCGCTGGAGCCCAAGCCCAACGAGCCACGGGGCGACATCTTCCTGCCCACCATCGGCCACATGCTGGCCTTCATCTACACCCTGGACCACCCCGACATGGTGGGGCTCAATCCGGAGGTGGCCCACGACCAGATGGCCGGCCTCGATTTCTCTCACGGGGTGGCCCAGGCGCTGGAGGCCGGCAAGCTGTTCCACATTGATCTCAACGGACAGAAGCCCGGGCGCTTCGATCAGGATCTGCGCTTCGGGAGCGAGGACCCCAAGGGGGCGTTCTTCCTGGTGAAGCTGCTGGAGGACGCGGCCTGGGCCGGCATGCGCCACTTCGATAGCCACGCCTACCGCACCGAGGACGAGCAAGGGGTGTGGGACTTCGCCGCCGGCAGCATGCGCACCTATCTGATTCTCAGGGAAAAGGTGGCGCGCTTCAACGCCGATCCCGAGATTGGCCAGCTCCTGACCGAGCTCCGCGACCGGGGGGGGGGCGCCAACCCCGGCCAGCGCATCACCTGGAGCGCCGCGCGGGCCAGGTCGCTCAAGGCGGAGCGCTTCGATCTGCCCGCGATGCGCCGGCAGGGCTACGCCTATGAGCGGCTCGATCAGCTGACGATGGAGATCCTCCTGGGCGTGAGATGACCCCGGGCGACCGGCTCTTCCTCGGCCTCGACGTCGGCACCAGCGGCGTCAAGGCACTGCTGATGAGCCCCTCCGGGGATGTGGCCGCAGCCGCCACGGCGCCGCTCTCCATGACCACGCCTCGGCCGGGCTGGGCCGAGCAGGAGCCCGAGAGCTGGTGGGAGGCGACGGTCGCCTCGGTCCGGCAGGTCCTGATCGACCGGCCGGCGGCGCGGGTTGAGTCGGTGGGCATCTCGGGCCAGATGCACTCCTCGGTGTTCCTCGACCGGAGCGGTGAGGTGATCCGTCCCGCCCTCCTCTGGTGCGACGGACGGACTACCGCCGAGTGTGACGAGATCACCCGACTGGCCGGTGGCGAGGAGCAGCTGCGCGACTGGGTGCGGAATCCGGCGCTCGAGGGATTCACCCTCCCCAAGCTCCTCTGGCTCCGAAAGCACGAGCCGGAGGCGTGGAGCCGCCTCGCCACGGTGCTGCTTGCCAAGGACTTCATCCGCTTCCGCCTGACCGGCACGCTCGCCACCGAGCCGTCGGACGCCTCGGGCACGCTGATGTTCGATCCGGCCCGGCTCCGCTGGAGCGAAGAGATCCTCGCTGCCACGGGAGTGCCCCGCGCGCTGCTGCCTGAAGTTGGCGGCTCCGCCGAAGTGCTCGGGAGGGTTACGGCGGACGCCGCTGGTCGAAGCGGGCTCCCCGAGGGGGCGCCGGTGGTGGGCGGGGGAGCGGACAACGCCTGCGGGGCCGCAGGCGTTGGCGTCATCACCCCCGGCGAGGCGGTGGCGAGCTGGGGAACCTCGGGCACGGTGCTCGCCCCCACCGCCCGGCCGCTGGTGGACCCCGGCCTCCGGGCCCACACCTTCTGCCACGTCGTCCCGGGGGTCTGGTATCTCATGGGGGTCGTGCTCTCGGCGGGTGGCGCGTTCGCATGGTATCGCGACCAGTTGGCCCGCGATCTGGCCGGCCTGAAGGACGCCGACGACCGGCTCACTGAGGAGGCCGCCGCCATCCCGGCCGGGGCGGACGGGGTGACCTTCCTCCCGTATCTCCAGGGCGAGCGCACCCCGCACCGCAACGCCGCCGCGCGGGGAGCCTTTCTGGGGCTCTGCCTCGCCCACTCGAGGGCCCATCTCACCCGCGCGGTGCTGGAGGGGGTCTGCTTCGCGCTTCGCGATTCGCTCACCATCCTGCAGGAGCTCGGCCTCTCACCCGCTCACCTGCTCCTGACCGGCGGCGGAGCGCGGAGTCCCTTCATCCGACGTCTTCAAGCCGATGTGTACGGGCTGCCCGTGTGCACCGTGAACCGCGAGGAGGGGCCGGCCTACGGGGCGGCGCTCCTCGCCGCGGTCGGCGCAGGAGCCTTTCCCGATCTCGCAGGCGCGGTGCGCTGCACCCTGACCCGGTCGCCGGCGTCCGCTCCCGATCCCCGCGGGCACCGGGACTACCAGCCGATCTACGACCGCTTCCGGGCGTGCTATTCTATATCCGACCATGCGCGCCCTCGTCCGTAGCCTCGTCGCCTCGCAGGAGGCCGGGCTCATGCTGGTGGTGGTGCTGATCACCGCCGCCCTGACCGCTCTGGCGGGAGCCCATCCCGACCGCCAGACCGGCGAGGTGGTGAACAACTTCTGGAACTCCTACACCCTGATCCAGACCGCCACCGACGCCAGCTTCTTCGCCATCATGGCGATCGGCGCCACCGTGGTGATCGTCTCCGGAGGGATCGACCTCTCGGTGGGCTCGATCTACGCCCTCTCGGGCGTGACGATGGCGCTCGTGCTCCGCGCGGTCGCCCCGGAGCCGGGGCTGCCCACGGTGCTGCTCGGCCTCGGCACCAGCGTCGGCGTGGGGCTCCTCTGCGGGCTGCTCAACGGCGTGCTGATCACCGGGCTCAAGGTTCACCCGTTCATCATCACCCTGGGCACCATGTGGATGCTCCGCGGCATCGCCTTCGTGGCGAGCAAGGCCGAGAGCATCCTGGTGCCGCACTCGCTGACCGGGGTCGCCAAGGCGTCGCTGGGGCTGGGCGGCGGGCTCTACCCGGTCCCGATGCTGGCGATGCTGGCGCTCGCCGTGGTGGGCACCCTCTATCTCACTCGGACGGTGATGGGCCGGCACGTGTTCGCCTTCGGGGGCAACCTCGAGGCGAGCCGGTTCGCCGGCCTGTCGCTCACCCGGATCCAGATCGGCGTCTTCGCGGTGTCGGGGCTCACCGCCGGCTTCTCCGCGTTCCTGGGCGCGAGCTTCTACGGCTCGGCCTCTTCCGGCGACGCGCAGGGCTACGAGCTCTACGTGATCGCGTCGGCGGTGGTCGGGGGCGCGAGCCTCCTCGGGGGGAAGGGGAGCGCGGCCGGCGCCCTGCTGGGCGCGCTGCTGATCGTGCTGATCCGGCAATCCATCCGCACCCTGCACTTCGACCAGAATTACGAGTGGATCGTGATCGGCTGCGCCATCATCATCGCGGTCGTGGTGGACCGGTGGAGCACGGCGCTCGCCGCCCGGCGGCTGAGCCGGACCGCGGAGCCGACCCGCGCCGCCGGGTAAACTCTTCAACCGGGAGACGGGCATGACCATCCGGAGCTTGGGGCGAATCGGTATCCTGGCCTCGGTGTGCGCCGCGGCCGTGGCGTGTGGCGGCGGGGGAGGGGGCGGCGGCGGCGGCCGACCGAAGACCGGCGGCGAAAAGCTCACCATCGCGTTGATCGCCAAGAGCTCGACCAACCCGGTCTTCCTGGCCGCGCGCACCGGCGCGGAAGCGGCCGCCAGGGAGCTCTCCGACTCGCTCCACTTCCCGATCGAGGTCGTCTGGCTCACCCCGCCCCAGGAGGACGGGCAGGTCCAGGCGCAGCGGATCCAGCAGGCGGTGAACGACGGCGCCGACGCGATCCTCCTCTCCTGCTCCGACGCGGGGAAGGTGATGGGGGCGATCAACGACGCCGTGGACCGGGGGATTCCGGTCATGACCTTCGACAGCGACGCGCCGCAGTCGAAGCGCTTCGCATTCTATGGCGTGGATGACGTGAAGACCGGCGCGTCGGTCATGGCCGAGCTGGTCCGGCTCATGGACGGGAAGGGCAAAGTGGCCATCCTGGCCGGGAACCAGAACGCCCCCAACCTCCAGCACCGGGTGCAGGGCGCCCAGGAGGAGGCGGCCAAGCATCCCGGCATCAAGGTCGTGGGCGTCTTCAACCACATCGAGACCCCGCAGGACGCCGCCGGCGAAGTCATCCGAGTGAGCAACGCCTACCCGGACATTCAGGGCTGGGCGATGATCGGAGGGTGGGCCCTGTTCACCCAGTCGCTCCTGACCGATCTCAACCCCGCGCGGGTCAAGGTGGTGTCGGTGGATGCGCTTCCCGCCGAGCTGGCTTACGTGGACAAGGGGCTGGCGCCGGTGCTCCTGGCCCAGCCGGTGTACCTGTGGGGCTACGTCGGGGTGAAGACGATCGTGGACAAGGTCCACCTGAAGAAGGACGTTCCCGCGATCATTCCCATGGAGCTGGTCCGAGTGACCAGGGAGAGCCTCGGCGAGTGGGCTCGCCAGCTCAAGGTATGGGGGTTCACCGATGTGGCGCCGGAGTATCTGACCCGCTAGCGGCCCCGGCCCCCGTCCCCGTCCGCCCGACCCTGTGAGCGAGCCCGCGGTCCGCTTCGAGGGCATCACCCGCCGGTTCCCCGGCGCGCTGGCGCTCTCGGACGTCACGCTGGAAGTGGCGGCCGGCTCCTGCCACGCGCTCTGCGGCGAGAACGGGGCGGGGAAGAGCACCCTCGGGAAGGTCCTGGCCGGGATCCACACGCCCGATGAGGGGAGGGTGGTGCTCCATGGGAAGCCGGTGCGGCTGGCGAGCCCGCGCCAGGCGCTCGCCGCCGGCGTGGGGATGGTTCACCAGGAGCTGGCCTTCTGCGACAATCTCTCGGTGGCGGAAAACCTCTGCCTCGGCGCCCTGCCCGCCCGCGGCGGTCTGGTGCATCGCGCGGAGCTGGTGCGGCGCGCCGAGGCGATGCTGGCGGAGATCGGGGCGACGCTCGACGTGCGGCGCCGCCTCGGCGACCTCACCATCGCCCAGCAGCAGCTGGTACAGATCGCCGCCGCCGTGGGCGGCGGCGCGCGAATCATCGTCTTCGACGAGCCCACCAGCAGCCTGAGCCAGGTCGAGGCGGAGCGCCTGTACGACCTCATCGGCCGGCTCAAAGGGCGAGGCGTCACCAGCATCTACGTCTCCCATCGGATGCCGGAGGTTTTTCTCCTCTGCGATACCGTGAGCGTGCTGCGCGACGGCCGGCACGTCGCCACCCGCCCCGTGGCGGGGATCAGCGAGGGGGAGCTGGTGCAGCTCATGATCGGCCGCCCGCTGACGGAGTACTTCCCACGGCAAGCCGGGGCCCAACCCGGTGGGGGGGAGGAGCTGCTGCGGGTCGAAGAGCTCACCTCACCGGGGCACTTCGAGGATGTCTCGTTCTCTCTCCGGTCGGGTGAAATAGTCGGACTGGCCGGCCTGGTGGGCGCCGGCCGCACCGAAGTGGCCCGAGCCCTTTTCGCCCTGCCCCCGGCGGCCCGGGGACGGGTGTACCTCAAAGGGCGGGAGGTCCGGCCCCGGGACCCCGAAGCGGCGATCCGGCTCGGCATCGGGCTGGTGCCCGAGGACCGCAAGCGCCAGGGCCTGGTCCCGCTGGAGAGCGTGCTGCACAACATCTCGCTCGCCTGCCTCAAGCGGCTCGCCTGGCTCAGCTGGCTCCGCCGGGCCGAAGAGCGGGGCATGGGCGGCGAATTCGCGGCGCGGCTTCGGGTCCGCTCGTCGGGTCTGGACGCGGTGGTCGCGGGCCTCTCGGGTGGGAATCAGCAGAAGGTGGTGCTGGCGCGCTGGCTCGCGGCGCGCTCCCGGGTGCTCATCCTCGACGAGCCGACCCGCGGCGTGGACGTAGGCGCCAAGGCGGAGATCCACGCGCTGATCGGAGAGCTGGCGGCGCAGGGACACGCCATCCTCCTCATCTCCAGCGAGCTCCCCGAGGTCCTGAGCCTCTCCGACCGGATCCTGGTGCTCCGGGAAGGTCGGCTGGTGGCCGAAGTCGCCCGCGCCGGCGCGACCCAGGATGGGCTGCTTCGGCTGATGGCAGGGCTCGGGCAAGCCTCCCTTCCGCGCGATGGCGCCCCGGGAGCCGCCGGGGTGGCCGGCGGCGACGGGCTGGGCGCTTGACCCGGGATCAATCGTGCCCAGGTCGCGACCGACCCCGCGGCCTCAGCGGGACCCCGCCACGATGTTCTGCACCCCCCGCTCTCTGAGCTTCGCGTTGAAGGCCGCGACGTCCCGGTCGAGCAGCCCGGTGAGCTTGCCCCGGTCCGCCGCCGCCTGCGCCTTGAACACGCCGAGCACTTCCTTCTGCTGCGCGGTCGGGGCGAAGTCCGAATACGCGATGCCGTCGGCCAGCCAGCCGAGCCGCGTCATCAACTTCATCGGGTAGCGGACGTCGTCCTGGCCCCGTCCGGTGAGGTGGAGCTGGACCAGGTCCTCCTCCACCGCGATGAGCTTCCGTTCCAGCGAGTCGGCCTCGGTTCGCAAGGCGGCCCTCGCCGAATCGCTCCCCAGAACGCCGCGGAGCGCCACCAGCTGGGCCCGGGTGGATTCGATGCTGTTGATCATGTCCACGACGCCCTCGAGCGTGCCGCGGAGATCGTCCAGCACCACGGTTTGCGCCCTGATCTCCTCCTCGCTGCCGCCCGAGCCCGGGTCCTTGCGCAGCTCGAGCTTCTGCACGTAGTCCTTGCCGCCCGCGGTGAGCTTCACGGTGTAGCTGCCCGGCGGCGCGAGGATGCCGAGCCGGTAGCCGTCGGGGGCGTTCCGGCCGGTGTCGGGGACGGTGATCTCCGGCGCGTAGAGCGGGGGCGTGCGGAGCTTGGCCTCTTTGGTCAGATCGTAGCGCAGGTCCCACCAGACCCGATTGATGCCCGCCTTGGAGGGGCCCTTGAAGGTGCGCACCGGCTTCCCGCCCGGGTCGGCGATGGCGAAGGAGACGCTGTCCTTCGATTCCGCCTTGAGCCAGTAGTTGAGCGACGCGCCGTAGGGCGGGTTCTGCCCCGCGGAGGGATCGTACGCCACGGTGAAGGGCGGCTCGACGAAGCGGAAGCGGTAAGCCGCGCGGGGCGCCAGCAGCTCCGCGTCCTTCGCGGCGAGCAGGGCGGCGTACTGCCGGACCGGGGTGATGTCGTCGAGGATCCAGAATCCCCGCCCGTAGGTCGCGACCACCAGGTCGCTGAACTGCTCCTGCACCACCAGCCCGTACACCGGCGCGTGGGGCAGGTTGCTCTGCATCGGCTGCCAGCTCTCGCCGTCGTCGAACGACACGTAGAGTCCGCCCTCGGTGCCGGCGTAGAGCAGCCCCTTGCGCACCGGGTCCTCGCGCACGATGTGGGCGTAGCTGAGCGGGGACCTGGGGATCCCGGCCACGATGAGCTTCCAGCTCTTCCCGTAGTCCGCCGTCCTGTATATCCAGGGGTCCCGGTTGTTGATCTGGTGCCCGTCCACGCTGAGGTAGGCGGCGCCGGTGTCGAAGCGCGAGGGCTCGATGCTGGCGACGGTGGCCCACGGGGGCATCCCGGGGAGGTTGGCGCTCAGGTCGGTCCAGTTCTTTCCGCCGTCCCGGGTGAGCTGCACCCGGCCGTCGTTGGTGCCGGCCCAGATGAGCCCGCTCTTGAGCCGCGATTCGGCGATGCTCATCACCACGCCGGCGTACTCGACGCCGATGTTGTCCGGGGTGAGCCCGCCCGAAATCCCCTGCCGGCTCTTGTCGTTCCGGGTGAGGTCGGGGCTGATCACCTGCCAGCTCCGCCCGCCGTCGGTGGTCTGGTGGATCACCTGGCTCCCGACGTACACCTTGTTGTGGTCGTGGGGCGAGATCGCAAGCGGGAAGTTCCAGACGAACCGGTACTTGATCTCGGCCGCGGGCCACCCCATCGGCGCCTCCGGCCAGACCTCGACGTCCTGGGCCGTCCCGGTCCGGACGTCGTAGCGGGTCACCACGCCGCCGGCGGCGCCCCAGCCCGAGGCGCTCGACCACACCGTGTTAGGGTCCTCCGGATCGGGAGTGGCGAAGCCGCTCTCCCCGCCCGCCACCGAGTGGAACATGCCGCGCGGGATGGTGCCCTCCCCCTGGCCGAACTTCGTGTTGCTCGGCCCCATCGTCGAGGGGCCGTCCTGGCGGTTGCCGTAGACGAAGTAGGGGATCCGGTTGTCCACCGTCACGTGGTACATCTGGCCCACCGGGAGCTGCACCTGGTTCCAGCTCTTGCCCCGGTTGACCGAGATCGAGATGCCGCCGTCGTGGCCCACCGCCTGGCGGTCGGCGTTGGTGGGATCAATCCACATGTCGTGGTGGTCGCCGCCGGGCACCTCGGCATTGGGGGGATCGATCGTCGTCTTCCCGCCGTCCAGGGTCTTGCTGTAGAATGCCGAGAGGAAGTAGGCCTCGTTCTCGTTGTCGGGGGCCACCGCCATACGGGTGTAGTACTGGGTCCGGCCGGCGAGCTGGCGATCGGAGCTCACCAGCTGCCAGTTGTCTCCTCCGTCGTCGGAACGCCACAGCTCGCCCTTGCCGGCGTCCTTGCCGTGGATCGGGACGCCGTCGCCGGTCTCGATCAGGGCATAGACCCGGCTCGAATTGCTGGGTGCGATGGCGAGGCCGATCTTGCCCACCGGCGTCTCGGGGAGGCCGTGGCCGGCGAGCCGCTTCCAGGTGACGCCCTCGTCGGTGGACCTCCAGATGCCGCTCCCGGCGCCCCCGCTCTCCCGGCCCCAGGTATGGATCTCGAACTGCCAGGTCGCCGCGAAGACGATGCGCGGGTTATGCGGGTCCATCACGAGGTCGATCGCGCCGGTGCTGTCGTTGACGAAGAGCGTCCTGACCCAGGTCTTCCCGCCGTCGCCGGTGCGGAACACCCCGCGCTCCGGCTGGGGACCGTAGGCGTGGCCCAGCGCCGCGACCAGCACCACTTCGGGGTTCCGGGGATCCATCGCGATCCGTCCGATCCGTCCGGTATTCTCCAGCCCCATCCGGCTCCAGCTCTTGCCGGCGTCGGTGGACTTGTACACCCCCCAGCCCAGCGAGATGTGGCTCCGGATGAACGGCTCGCCGGTGCCGGCCCAGACCACGTTCGGGTCCGACGGGGCCACCGCCAGCGCGCCCACCGAGGCGACCGGCTGGTCGTCGAAGATCGGCTGCCAATGGGTGCCCCCGTCGCTGGTCTTGAAGATCCCGCCCGAGGCGGCCCCGGCGTAGTACACCCTGGGGACGCCGGGGACGCCGGCCACAGAGGAGACCCGATTCCCCTCCGGGCCGATGTAGCGGTACTTGAGCTGCGCGAAGAGCGCCGAGTCGGACTTCGGCGGGGCGGGGACGCTCTGGCGCTGGGCCCGGGCGGCGGCGGTGAGGGCCGAGATCGCGAGCAGGCTGAGCGCGAGCGGGCGGCGGGGCATGGAGGCTCCGGACCTTGCAGGGAGGGGTAAGAGTATCGTGCTTCCCTAGAACAGAGGGAAGAGCGTCACCTGAAGCGCGGTGATGTACAGCTCATGCCGCGCCAGCACCGCCGACTGGGTGCCGAGGAAAATCCAGAAGCCACCCTCGGAATCGGTGGTCAGCGTGGCGGACTGATCCTGGCGGTTCGTGAGCCGGACCGCGAAGGAGCCCGTGGAGGGACAGCCGCTCAGCCCGTTGCGAATGTTGCCCAGCTGGGTATAGCTCCCGGCGGCCGACTGAATCCCCTTGTCCAGGGTCAGATGATAGACACCCCCATCATCAAAGGCGATCGGCGCGAGCGCCGAAACGCCGGCCTTGATCCAGACCGAGGTGGCGAGCCCGCTGGTGCAGCCGGAGTGCACGTTGCTCACGTACTCGAGCTGGATCGCGATGCTGTAGCGCTGCCCGGCGGGGAGCCCGGTCAGGCGCTTCTTCAGGAAGACGAAGAGATCGCCGGTGACGTTGGTGCCGCTCATGTAGAGGCCGCTCAACGTCGTCGAGACCTCGCTCGGTAGCGGGCGCCAGTCGCCGACGAGCCCGACGTCGGCCAGGCGCGTCGTGGGGAAATCGGCTGCTTCCACGGCCCAGCCCGCCGCAATGGTGGAGTCCCTGAAATTGAAGTCGAGCCGCTGGCTGTTGGCGTCCCGGCCGATGCTGAGGCAGCCGGCCAGGAGCAGGAGCGTGGCCGGAGGGAGGCCGGCCCGGAGGATCCGGAACACGGGAAAGTCCTGGGGAAGACTCCTCTAGAATAACGCCGGTCGCCCGGTTGGGCACGGCGGGGCGGGCTCGGCAATGGCGCCCGTCGCCCGGTTCGGCACGGTGGGGTGGGCTCGGCGCCGGTGCCGGAAATGGAAACGGCGGCCCCCCCCGCGGGCCGCCGTTCCGGTTGGAGGTGAGATCGCGCCGGTCTACGGCTTCCGGGTGAGGCCCACCCCGAGGGCGCCGGTGGCAGTTGCGCCCGCCGTGGCGCCCAGGTCGGGCTTGTCCCGGGCGATCGCGAGCCCTAAGCCGGCCTGGCCGGAGCCGAGGGCCGAGACCAGCTGGCCGTCGGAGGCGCCACCGGTGAGCCGGGCGCCGATCACCGCGAGGGCGCGATCCACCGGCATGCCGCGCGCGACGAGCTGGGTCAGCACTTCGAGCGCGACCTCGAGGCTGCGGTCGGACGGGGCATGCGCCACGAATGCCGCGAGCTGCGCCCTGGTGGCGCCGCGCGCGATGACCTGCGCCCCGCGGGTCACTTCCTCGTCGCTCGGGTGCTCGCGACCGGCCTGGATCAGCGCCTCCTGCGACGCCTCGAGCTGCACCATTGCCTTGCGGCACTCGGAGACCATCCGCTCATCGGTGGCGCCTTTGGCCTTGCCTTCGGCCACCCGGTCGGCCATCGGCTGGGTGGGGAGGTCCTTCTGCTTCGCGACCTCGATCATCGCTTCGATCCTGGCTCGGGCCTCCGCCGAGAGGCCGGGCGGGAGCTCGGCGTCCGGACGGTTCGGCTGCGCCGCCGACACCCCAGCCTGGGCGTGAACCTCGGCCTGGGCTGAAACCCTGGTATTCCCCTGCGAACCGGCCCGGGTCGAGTCCGGCGCCTGCGCCGCTAGCAGCGCGGGTACCAGAGTCAACGCGAGGCCAAGAGTGATTCTGCTCATATTCCCCCCTTGAGATTGACGGATTGGGCTGTCTTGCGGCCGGGCTCACGCACCGTGAGCCAGGCAGACTTGCCGCCGAATCCGTCGTCCACGGCGGCAACTCCTGTGGGCACCTGCCATGAGCTGCGATCTATCCGGAAGGCGTAGCGGTACACTCCTGGCGGGATCGCGAGGTCGGCGTACCAGACCCCGTTCTCCGCGCGCCGGAGCGGCACCGGCTGCCATTGATTCCAGTCGCCCGCCACCTCCACCTGCGATGCTTCGCGGGCCGAGATGGAGAGCCGGGTGATTCCGGCCGGCGGGGGAAGCGCCCCCGCCGGTTTCGGGAGCGCGCGCGGCGCGCCGATCCCGCCGGAGCTGAGCGACAGTCCCGCGCTCAGGGAGCGGCCGCCCACGGCGCCGGTGAGCCGATTCGAGGGATAACTCTCCGCCGCGGCGAACACCGCGACACCGCGCGCGACGGTGAGCGCGAGCTGGCCGCCGCCGAAGGCGCGGTTCTCTCCGCGGGCGTCGCGCACGCCGAGCGAGCCGGTGAGCGCGACGGGTCCGCGCGCCATCGTGAGCGCGGCGGCGCGGTCGGTGACGGCGGTGCCGTCCGGGCGGCCGTGCTCTTCGCGATAGCTGAGCCGTACTCCCTCGCCGGGGGCGAATTGCGCGAGGTCGAGGGAGAGCCCGAAGGCCGGGCCCACGGCGGAGCGCCGGACGATCGTGTCCGGCGCCTGGCCCAGGGGCCCCTGGCCGAACATCGGGGCCGCGAGCGTCTGGCGGATCGCGGCGCGCGCCGCGGCGCCGCGGGCTCCGCCCCAGAGCGCGAGCGAGCCCAGCCGGAGCTCGAGCGCCGGCGTGGCGGCGGCCTGGAGATAGGTGGCGTGATACGACGCCCAGGTCGCATCGCCGCTCGCGTCGAGCACGAGCTGGAGCCGGGAGCCATCCCCGAGCGGCGCCCGGCCACTGAACCCGGTCGAGCCGCCCAGCGACCACGCGTCGTTGGTGAAGCGGGTGGCCCGGCCGGCCAGGCCGAAGCTGGAGGCGGCGCCAGTAAGGAAGGTGACCGAGGGCGAGACGGCGTACGCGCCGGAGCGGACGCCGCGGAGATCGGTGCCCGATCCGCCGCCCAGCGTCACCCGCGCGAGCGGCGCCTGCGCGGCCAGCCGCATCGGGCCGGCCAGCGTCGCCGCGGTTGCCAGACAATAGACCAGCCGCCGATTCGTCATCGCGGGTCTCCATCGCTCGAAGAAGGTGATTGACTCAAGCTAGGGAAACGTTCGCGCGCCCGCGTGGGCAGCCGTCACCGGAATGGTGTGACGGAGGTCACGGCTGTTTTCGGTCGGGGAAGGGTGACGGGGCGCACGCGCATGCAGCGCGCCCGCCAGTGCATCATTAGGTTTGTCGCGACCTCCTCCCCACGATGACCGCACCCAAGGCTCCCCCGCGTCCCGAGCGCCCCGCGCTCCAGCTCCTCGACACCAGCGCGCCGGGTCCGTCGTCCATCCCGTCGGAGCTTTACCGCGACGCCGGACGGCGGGTGGAGATCGCCGCCCGGGCGTTCATCGCCCTGTGGCTGGTGGCCCTGGTGGCAAGCAACATCACCAACCGCTTCGCACCCGTGTTGTACCAGGTGGGCGGCTGGTACCGATACGTGAACTACATCTGCACCACGGGGATCGCGCTCGCGCTCGCGGCGGCGCTCCTGGCGCGGTCCTGCAAGGAGGATCCGGTCCGGATCACCCGGCTCGGCCTCACCCTCCTGGTGGGCACCTCGGCGCTGATCGCCTTCGGGAACCAGTGGGGGGAAATGTCCAACGGGCCGGGTGTTTCCTGGGCCGCGGCCATCGTGCTGCTCTACCCCGCCATCGTGCCGGTAAGCCCGCGCGAGATGCTGATCGCGGGAACGATTGCCTGCTCCTGGGATCCCCTCTTCCACCTCCTGGCGGAGCTGGCCGGGGTATCTCGCGCGCTCGACTGGACCGAGTGGGTCTGGCTCGTGGTGCCCAACGCGATGTGCGTGGGGCTCTCGCTCGTCCCCGCCCACGTCGTGCGGGCCCTCGGCCGCGCGGTGGGCGAGGCCCGCGAGGTGGGCAATTACCGGCTGGGCGATCTCCTCGGCAAGGGCGGCATGGGCGAAGTCTACGTGGCCACCCACCGCCTGCTCGCCCGGCCGGCCGCCGTCAAGGTCATCTCGCCCGGCCAGCTCCAGGTCCGCGAGGAGGCGGCGCGGCTCAACCTGGCGGAACGGTTCCGGCGGGAGGCCGAGGCGGCGGCGCTGCTGCGATCGCCGCACACGATCGAGCTCTACGACTTCGGCTTTGCCGCGGACGGATCGCTCTACTACGCGATGGAGCTGCTCGACGGGCTCACCCTCCAGCAGCTGGTGGAGCGCCACGGGCCGCAGCCCGCGGGCCGGGTCATCGCGCTCCTCGGCCAGGCGTGTCTCTCTCTCGCCGAGGCGCACCGGCGCGGCCTGGTCCACCGGGACATCAAGCCGTCCAACCTCATGACCTGCCGGATGGGCACCGAGGTGGACTTCCTCAAGGTGCTCGACTTCGGCCTGGTGAAGGCGTCGGGGCCGGCCGACGGGCGGCTCACTGGCGACGCGCGGCTTACCGCCGAGAATGTGGCGGCGGGCACGCCCTCCTTCATGCCTCCCGAAGCGATCGATGGCGTGCACGGCCTCGATCACCGCGCCGACCTCTACGCCCTGGGCTGCGTGGCGTACTGGCTCCTCGAGGCGCGGCCGATCTTCGACGGCCCGAGCCCGCTCGCCATCCTCGTCAAGCACAGCCGGGAGGCGCCGCCCCCGATCACCGGGAAGGCGGGGCCGGTGGGCGAGGACCTCGAGGCGGTGGTGCTGCGCTGCCTCGAGAAGGACCCGTCCCTGCGGCCGGCCGACGCGCTGGAGGTTCGCCGGGCCCTCCTCGGGTGCTCGCAGGCCGCGGAGTGGAGCGCCGCCCAGGCGGAGGCGTGGTGGGTGGCAAACCGCGCCGCCGGCAACGGTTCCGGAGGTCCGGGCATCTGACCAAGGTAGGTGTACCTTGCCCTCTCATGCCGGAGACCGACGATGCGCGCCCTGAACAGTGCCCTCGCGGCCAGCGTGCTTCTCCTGGGCGCCATTACGGCCGCCCGGGCCCAGACGCCGAACGATTCCGCCCGGCGCGGGGAAACGGAGCGCATCCGCAGCCGGATCTACTGGCCCCACTTCGAGTACCGGCTCCCGCGGATGCGGTTCGACACCGACCGGATCCGGATGCAGGCGCTGGAACGCTCCCTCGAGCGCGCCGACCGGCTGCGCGACCGGCAGCTCGAACTCCAGAGCCGGCTCCGCGGGCGGCAGTTCGAATTGCAGGACCGGCTGCGCGACCGGCGGTTCGAGCTGCAGGACCGGCTGTGGCGACGGCAATTCGACCGGCAGGACCAGGTGTGGCGGCGGAACACGGAGCTCCACGACCGGCTGATGGACCGGATGCACGAGCGCATGGACCGGCTCCACGAGCTGCGGCCGTTCATCTACCGGAGGCATAGCCGCACTATCTGATTCCCGAACGACCCCCCGAGGGCGAGGAGCGGAGAGGCGGTGACCTCTCCGCTCCTCGTCGTTTCCGGCACCCGGTATCGGTGTCCGCTCCTGGGATGGCGTGTTCGGGCTTGGGATTGCCGCGGCGAAGCGTGCCGCGGAAGCCAGGCCCAAGTCGTTCACCAGTGAGCTCTTCCCGATTCCGAGCTGGTTGGCATGCCCTCTGCCGATGGACTTCGCATCCACCTCGGACTCCACCACATGGCCCTGCTCTCCGCGCTCGACATCCGCTTCGCGCTCCGCACCCTGCAATCCCGCCCAGGGTACAGCTTCGTGGTGGTGGCCACGCTCGCGCTGGGGATCGGGGCCACCACGGCCACCTTCAGCCTCCTCGACGCGACGTTGCTCCGGCCGCTCCCGTTCGAGCGCTCGGACCGCCTGGTGATGCTGTGGGGAGTCGCCGGGCCGGAGCGGAGCATCCGGGGTGCCTCGGTACCCGAAGTCGCCGACTGGCGGGCGCTCAACCGGACGCTCAGCGACGTGTCGGTCTTCGATCCGATGTCCCTCAACCTCCGCACCGAGACTGGTCCCGCCCGGGTCTCCGCCGAGCGGGTGAACGCCGGCTATTTCTCGCTCCTCGGCGTCCAAGCGGCGCTCGGGCGCACCTTCACCGCGGGCGAGGACTCGGTGCCCGACGCGTACCCCGTGGTGGTCGTGAGCCACTCGCTCTGGCGTTCGCGCCTTTCGGGCAGTCGTTCGCCGGTGGGGACGGTCATCACCCTCAACGACCGTCCCTTCACCGTGATCGGCGTGATGCCGGAGGGATTCCGTGGACTCTCCTTCGAGGCCGAGCTCTGGGTCCCAGTCGGAATGATTTCGGTGGACAATCCCGTCTCCCTCCTCACCAATCGAGGCAGCCGGTGGCTGGGTGCGCTGGGCCGGCTCCGGGACGGAACCAGCCGCGCCGAGTCGCAACGGGACCTGGAGTCGGTGGCGACGCGGCTAGCCGAGCAGTACCCCGACTACAATCGGGACCGGAGCGTGACCCTGCTCTCGCTGGAGGAGAACTTCCTCGGCTCGACCGGCTCGCTCTTCTCCGCGCTGTTCAAGGCGGTCCTCCTCGTCCTGCTGATCGCCTGCGCCAACGTGATGAGCCTGCAGTTGGCGCGGGCCACCTCCCGGGAGCGGGAAATCGCGCTCCGGCTCGCGCTTGGCGCCGGACGGCGTCAGCTGGTGCGCCAGCTGCTCACCGAGGGAATGGTGCTGGCCGGCCTTGGGGGCGCCGCGGGCGTGCTGCTGGCGTACTGGGGGCTCCGCCTGCTGGTGCCGCTCGCGCCGGCCGGACTGCTGCCGGGGTACGTCCGGCTGGGAGTGGACGGGCGAGTGCTCGGATTCACGCTGGCCATCACCGTGCTCTGCGGAATCGCCTGCGGCATGGCGCCGCTGCTTCGGCGCCGCGGAAGGGACCTGGCGGACGCCCTGCGGGAGGGCGCCCGCGCCTCGTCGTCCGGGCTGGGGCGGCTCCGCCGGCCCGGCGTTCAGCAGGCGTTCGTCGCGGGAGAAGTGGCGCTCGCCCTGATGCTCCTGGCCGGTGCCGGCCTGATGATCCGGAATCTCCGCGAGCGGCTTGCCGTGGCACCTGGATTCGAGGCCGCGGGTCTCCTCGGGGCGAGATTGTCGCTCCCGCGCGACCGCTACGCGCCGGAGGCACGAGCCGCGTTCGTGACCCGGCTCACCGAACGGCTGGGAGCGCTCCCCGGTGTGGCGTCGGCCGCCGTGGGGTCCGACCTTCCGCTTCGGGGCATGTCGAACGCGGCGATGCTCACGGTCGAAGGGCCCGGTGCCGAGCCGGCCCGCTACTACCGGCATTCGGTCACTCCCGAGTTCTTCTCGGCGCTCCGGATACCGCTCCAGCGGGGGCGAGGCTTCACGCGGGAGGACGCCGCCCTGGCGCCGCGGGTGGCGGTCGTGAGCGCGGCGATGGCCCGGCGATTCTGGGCGGGCCAGGACCCGGTCGGCCGGCGCTTCCACCTTGGCGAGGCCTCGGGGCCCGAGGTGACCGTCGTCGGCGTGGCCGCGCCGGTCCGGTCCCGGGATCTCACCACCGACCTCTCCGCGGCGACCAGCGAGCCGGACGTCTACTTCCCGTTCGCGCAGCTGACCTATTCGGATATCGAGATTGCGGTGCGGGCGAGCGGGGCAGGGGACGCTCTGCCCAGCGCGGCGATGGTGCAGCGTGAGGTGGCGGCGCTCGATCCGGGTCTCCCGCTCTACCGGGTGGAGCCGATGGCGGACGCCGTCCGGAGCCAGAGCGCCGCCGCGCGCTTCGGGTCGCTGGTGCTCGCGGGGTTCGGTGGCCTGGCGCTCCTCCTCGCCGCGATCGGCATCTACGGCGTCCTCTCCTTCGTCGTGGGGCTGAGCAGCCGGGAGATCGCGATCCGGGTGGCGCTGGGCGCGAATCGGCTGCGGGTCCTGCGGGTCGTGATGGGAAGCGGAATGACCCTGGTGCTGGCGGGGCTCGTCTTCGGCGTGGTGGGTGCGCGCCTTGGCGGGCGGCTGCTGGAGAGCCAGCTCTACGGGGTGCGGGCCACCGACCTGGTCACCCTGGCGGGGGTGACGGGCGTCGTGCTGCTGGTGGCGCTCCTCGCCATCTGGATCCCCGCCCGCCGGGCGGCGGCGGTGGAGCCCCAGGTAGTGCTCAAGGAGGAGTAACCCGCGGCGCGCCGGCTCACGCCGCCACGATCCCCAGCGGCTCCGTCTTCCGCCACCGTCCCCGGGTGAAGTCGGGGATCTGGATCGGCTTCCCATTGTGCGCCACCGACCACTCCGAGAGCGGGCCGATCACGCTCCACGCCGCGGCGTCGTAGACGTTCTGGTCGGTGGGAAGACCCTCGCGCAGGCAGTTGATCAGCCGCCAGTCCTCCAGCCAGTCCATCCCGCCGTGCCCGACGCTCGCGGTGCGCACCTTCTCGCTCTTCCAGAGCGGGTGGTCGTGGCTCGCGAACCACTTCTCCACCGGGTCCCACCGGTGCGCCGTCTCGCTCATCCCTTCGATGTACACCCGCTGCGGCCAGCCCTCGATAATCCCGCGGGTTCCCTGCAGGACGTATTTGCGGCTGTAGGGGCGGGGGAGGTTGGTGTCGTGGGTGACGTAGATCGTCTGGCCCCGCATTGTCCTGATGAGGGAGAGGTTCACGTCGCCCAGCTTGTAGCTCTCGTTCCGGCGGGGGTCGTCCTCGGAGAGGTGTTCTTTCTGCCAGAGCTGTAGCCCGCGCGAGGGGCCGCTCATCGAGACCATGTAGTCGAACTGATTCCCGCGATTGATGCTCATCGCCTGGGAGACGGGGCCCAGGCCGTGGGTGGGGTAGAGATT
>DASYRI010000112.1:0-31438 GCA_036004545.1 Gemmatimonadales bacterium | reverse complement strand
CAGAAAGGTCACCAGGCTGCTCCCGTCCATCTTCACCTGGAGCTGGTATTCGCTGGGCCAACCCCCGAACGTCGTGTCGGGCCACACGTCCACTGCCACGAAGGGCCGTGGCTTGAGCCGGTCGCCGTGATAGACCAGCGTGACGTTCCGGGGCGTTTCAAGGGAGAAGTAGGGCACTGTGCCCTGCGCGTAGGTGGCCGCGAAGCAGCTCACGGCGCAGCGGCCCAGGTCCTGCTTGGCGTCCAGGTAGGGGAGCACCGCCATCCGGGGCGCCCCGGCCGGCACCACCACCGGCACCGTGACCCAGCCCTGGTCGCTCGAATTGCTGCTGCTCGCCGTGAGGTAGAGCGTCCCCGTCCCCTCGTTGCCGGTGCTGAAGGTGACGGTGACCCGCTGAAAGGTGTTCCCCGCAAGCGTGATCGAACTCGGGCAGCTGGCCACAGTCACGCTTCCGGCACCCTGACAGGTGAGGGTCCAGGTGTCCTGGGCACTCCCCTCGTTCTGGACCCGGAAGAGGTAGCTGTTCCCGGTGGACCAGATCGGCGTGTTGGGCGCGGTCCCGCCCTGCGGGGTGACGCTCACCCCATAGGTCTGGGCCAGCAGCCCGGCGGGTGCGAGGAACGCGAGGAGCGCAATGAGGAGAACGAGGCGCGGGCGCACGGGAAGCTCCGAAGCGGAAGTCGGACCTCCCCTAGGCATACGACGCGCCAAACCAGGCACCCAACAACGACGTGATCCGACAAGGAGTTACGTTTCGGCGCCATTCCGTGGGAGTCTCAAAGTCTCACGGCCGTGAGACTCGTGAGACTCGTGAGACTCCTGAGACTTCGGCGGCGATTGCCGCACGGGCGGCGCGGCGAGGTCCATTGGCTCGGTCGTCGGAGCCTGCAAGTGACCGTTCCCGGCCACCCGCCGAACCACGGTGTTCCGATGCAGCCCGAGCCGCCGGGCCGCCTCCGACTGGTTCCCGCCTGTCTTCCCGAGCATCCACTCGACCGCCGCCTGCCGGATCTCCCGTGCGCATTCGCCCAACCTGCGTTCGGTTCTTGGAACGTTGGACGGCAGGTGGGTAGGCTCGATGCGCGAGCTCCCCTCGGCATCGGCATGAATCACCCCGTGCTCGACGACCCCCCGGAGCTCGCGCAAGTTCCCGGGCCAGTCATGGGTCAGGAGCATGACGATGACCTCCGGGTCGAACGTCATCCCACGCTGAACACCGAACTCCAGTCGCGCCTGTTCGCGAAACCCGGCCGCAAGCGGGAGAATGTCCACACGCCGGGCGGAGAGCGGGGGTACCGGGATTTCGAAGAGCCCCATGCGCCAGCGGAGGTCCGGCAGGAGCGACCCCTCGAGTACGAGGTCGTCGAGAGGGCGGGTCGAAGCGAACAGCGTTCGGCAGGCCGTGGGGACCTCGCGGTCGGCCCCGACGGGCTGGAACATCGCCTCGCCCAAGACGTGCAGGAGGGCATGCTGGACCAACGGGGACCAGTGCTGGGCCTCGTCCAGGAAGAGCACTCCCCCCGCCGCCCGCTGGAAGGCGCCCTTCCTCTTCCGCTGTGCGCCGGTGAACGCGTACGGCTCATGGCCGAACAGCTCGTCCTGGAGCAGCGACTCGGTCAGCTGCCCCGAGGACATCTCGACGAAGTCCCCGCCCCGGCCGGATTCCTTATGAAGCCATCGGGCGAAGAACCCCTTCCCCGCTCCGGTCGGCCCTGTGAATACGACAGACCTGAGCAGGCGGGCGTACTTCCCGATGAGTTTCAGGACGCCGCGGATGGCGGGGGAGCGCGAGCTCCCTTCGAGAAGGTCACCTCGCACCGCGCACTCGCACTTCGCCGGGAGGCGCGATCCCGGGGAGTACCACAAATCGCGGCTACGGTGATCCAACCAGGAAAATCCACCACCGCAACCGGGCCGGGGAGCGCGCCCTCTCCCCGGAACGAGCGAGCGACGAAGGAACAGGTGAGGGGACGACCGCGCGCGACACCACCCGCACACGCAGAAAGTCGCTGCAGAGTGTTGCATGCTTCTCGGCGCGTGCCCCTGCTCAGGCGGTGCGGGGCACGGGCGGTTCAACTAAGGGGGGCGCGGCGAGCAGTCGCTGGCGCCGCACCGGCGCGAGGCTGCCGCAAATACGGCGACGGCGCCACTGGAACCAGTGATACTGCAGGAATATCGGTCCGCCGGCAATTCACAGCCCTCGAAACACCGTCTACCCGGCAACTTCGCCGCCCGATCCCGCCACCACCACCCGGTCCCTTCCTCCTTTTTTGGCCGCGTACAGCGCCGCGTCCGCCTGCCGCGGCAGCCCCTCCCGCGTGGCGGTCGTCTCGGGACACGCCGCCACACCGAACGACGCGCTGAGGGAGCCCTTCTCGCCCTGCCAGCGCCAGTCGCTGTACGCGAGTCCCTGGCGCAGCCGCTCGGCCACTTCCCGGCCCCGCTCCAGCGACGCTCCCGGCAGCCAGACCGCAAACTCCTCCCCGCCGATCCGCGCCACCACGTCGTCGTCGCGCACCGCCCGCACGAGGAGATCGGAGAAGTGCTTCAGGGCGGCGTCGCCCGCGGGATGACCCAGGCGGTCGTTAAGGGCCTTGAAGTGATCGAGATCGGCGTAAACCAGCGCCCCGGACGGCGCGGTGACCGACGTCATCGCCTCCTCGAGGCCGCGCCGGTTGCGGAGCCCCGTGAGCGGATCCGTAGTCGCCTGCTCGGCCAGCGACTGCCGCTCGATAGCGGCCTCCAGGCGAGGACCGGCGGCCGCCAGCGCGTCGCGGAGGCCGATCAGGGCCGCCCCCTCCGGCTGGGCCCCACCCGGGGTCCAGAGGGCCACAGCGCCGCGCGGGGCCCCGCTCCCGGGGATGGGAACCACGTAGGCGAGGCCGCCGTGCCGCCGGCGATCCGGGACCACACTCCCCATCGGCTCCGGTACTCCGGAGAGCGGCTCCGACTCGCCCGAAGCCACCAGGCCGAGCGGGCTCCCCCCCTCCACGATGGCGCGGAGCAGGCGCTGGTCGGAGCGCAGGGAGACTCCGGCGATTTCAACGCCGGCCCGGCGGACCAGGGCGACGCAGGTCTCCACCCCGAGGAGCCGCTCCAGCTGGTGCGCCAGGCGGAAGGCCACGCTCTCGGCCGTCTCTCCGGGCCGGTCCTGAAGGCGGGTCACCTCGGCAAGCACCGGGCGCCACCGGTCGAAATCGAGCAACCGGGCGAGATCGCGCAGCGCCGCAGCGCGGACGCCGGTCGAGCTTTCCGCGGGGAGCAGAAGTCCGGAGGCGCGCCCGTCGAGGCTGGCGTAGATCAGCGTCCCAAAGCCGAGCCGCTCGACGCCCTGCTGGTCGCCCATCCGGTGGTGCTCCAGCCGGGCCCGCACGGTGCGGTCGAGCTCTTCGGGGATCCCCTCCCGCGGGGCCGCGACCTCGCGGGTCTCCGCGCCCATGAGCCAGGCCCCTAGCCCGCCGTTGGCGCGGAGGAGCCACTCCAGCACGGGGGGTCCCTCGCCGGCGGGCACCGCCGGAGCTGCCGGCCCCCGGCGGCGCCGGCCCAGCGCCCAGCCGGCGCCAACCCCGAGCAGAGCCGCGAAGAAGAGCCCTGGCGCGGTCATGGGGGAGCCGCTCTTTTTGCGCTGCCGAGCAGCCGCACCGCCGCCATGGCCGCCCCGAAGCCGTTGTCGATGTTCACCACGGTCACCCCGGCCGCGCAGGAGTTGAGCATCGCGAGGAGCGCGCTCACGCCGCCGAACGAGGCCCCGTAGCCCACGCTGGTGGGGACCGCGATCACCGGAGCCCCCACCAGACCCCCGACGACGCTCGGCAGCGCACCCTCCATCCCGGCCACGACGATCACCACCGCGGCGCGCCGCAGGAGATCGCTCTGCTCGAGGAGGCGGTGGAGCCCGGCCACCCCCACGTCGGCGAGGCGGGCCACGCGGGCACCCATGGCGATCGCCACCGCGGCCGCCTCTTCGGCGACCGGCAGGTCGCTCGTACCGGCGGTGACGACGAGCACTTCCCCGGGGCAGAGCGCCTCCCGTTCCTCGGCGGGGAGCCACACCGTGCGGCCCAGCTCGTTCCACTCGGCCCCGGGCAGACGGGCGTGGAGCGCGCGGGCCTGCGGCCCGCTCACCCGGGTCGCGAGAAAGGTGCCGTGCGCCGCCGCGAGCCGCTCGCAGATCGCGACGACCTGCTCCACCGTCTTCCCTTCGGCGAAGACCACCTCCGGCTGCCCCTGGCGGAGCACCCGGTGGTGATCGAGCCGCGCGAAGCGCAGGTCTTCGGTGGGAAAATGGGCCAGCCGCTCGAGGGCCGCGCCCGGCGCGAGCGCGCCGGTGGACACCTCGCGGAGCAGGGCCTCGAGCCTGGCGCGGTTCACGCCGCCGGAACGGACGCCGTGACGTGCTCCTCGAGATAGGCGCGGAACAGCGCCTCGGCCTCGACCATGGACTCGACCCGGAACAGCTGCTCCCGAAGCTGCGACGCGCCCGGCAGCCCCTTGGTGTACCAGCCGAGGTGCTTGCGGAACTCGATCACCGTGCGGCGGCTGTCGCCCTGGAGCCGGAGTGCGAGGCGCGCGTGCTCGAGCGCCACCCGGAAGCGCTCCGGGGCCTCCGGCGCGGGCGGGAGGGCCGCGCCGCGGAGGAGGGCATGGCCGTCCCGGAAGATCCACGGATTCCCGAAGGAGCCCCGCCCCACCATGATCGCGGCGCAGCCGGTGTGCCGCTGGAGGCGGAGGATGTCGCCCGCGCCGGCGACGTCCCCGTTGCCGATCACCGGAACGTCGAGCGCCTCCACCACCCGCGCGATCTCGTCCCAGCTCGCCTGCCCGGTGAACATCTGGGTGCGGGTGCGCGGATGCAGGGTGAACGCGCGCGCCCCGGCGTCCTGCATCCGGAGCGCGATCGTCACCGGATCGCGGCTCTCCTCGTTCCAGCCGCTGCGGGTCTTCACGGTGACGGGAAGCGGCGTCGCGGCCACCACGCTCCGGATGATCCGCTCGACCAGGGCGAGATCGCGGAGGCAGCCCGAGCCGCCGTTCCGCTGCACCACCTTCTTCACCGGGCAGCCGAAGTTGATGTCGATGAACTCCGGATGGTAGACCTCGGTGACGATCGCGGCGGCCCGTGCCATCGCCTCCGCGTCGGCCCCGTAGATCTGGATTCCGATCGGCCGCTCGACCGGCTCGAATTCAGCGCCCTCCAGCGTCTTCCGGATGCCCCGGCGGATCGCCTCGGCGGAGAGAAACTCCGTCATGAGGACGTCGGCGCCGAAGCGGCGGCAGATCTGGCGGAACGGCGCCTCGGAGACTCCGGCCATCGGGGCGAGGATCAGCGGGACACCGCCGCCCGGGACATAGGGCAAGCGCATCCCGGAAAGCTATTTGGCAGGCGCGGCACGAGCAATCGAGGGGGTACCGCGTGCAGCGGGGGCGGTCTAGACTTGACTCGCCATGCGCCTCGCCGACTTTCTCGATCCCTCCGCCGTCAAGCTCGACCTGGCGGCGACGGGCAAGGACGCCGTCCTGGACGAGCTGGTGGGCCTGCTCCGGCTGGAGGAGCGCGCCCGGCAGCAGCTCGCGACGCTGCTCCGCCGCCGCGAGGCGCTCGGCTCCACCGGCTTCGGCCGGGGGATCGCGATTCCCCACTGCCGCTCCCTCGCGCTCAGCCGCCTGCGGCTCGCCTTCGGCCGGCACCGGAACGGGATCGAGTACGACGCGGTCGACCGGCGGCCGGTGCACGTCTTCTTCCTCATCGTGGCGCCGCCCACGGAGGTGTCGAACCAGTATCTGCCGGTGCTGGGGAAGATCGCCCAGTTCGCCCAGATGCCCGAGGTGCCCGAGCGGCTGAAGAACCTGGGCTCGGTGGCGGAGCTGTTCGAGCTGCTCGACCACCGGGGCGTGTGACGCCCTACTCCCACTCGATCGTGGCGGGCGGCTTGCTGCTCACGTCGTAGACCACCCGGTTGACGCCTTTCACCTCGTTCGCGATCCGGTTCGAGATCCGCCCCAGCACGTCGGGCGGGAAGGGATACCAGTCGGCGGTCATGCCGTCGCGGCTGGTCACGGCGCGGAGCGCCACCGCCTGGTCGTAGGTGCGGAAGTCTCCCTGGACGCCGACCGAGCGGATCGGGAGCAGCACCGCGAACGCCTGCCAGATCTCGTCGTAGAGTCCGGCGGCGCGGATCTCCTCCAGGTAGATCGCGTCCACCCGGCGGAGGGTGTCGAGCGCGGGCTTCGCCACCTCGCCCAGGATCCGGATCGCGAGCCCCGGCCCCGGGAAGGGGTGCCGGCCCACCATCTCCTCGGGAAGCCCCAGCTCGCGACCGACCTGGCGCACCTCGTCCTTGAAGAGCTCCCGGAGCGGCTCGATCAGTTTGAAGGGGAGCCGCTCGGGGAGGCCGCCCACGTTGTGATGGGTCTTGATCGTGGCCGAGGGACCGCCCCCGGGCGAGACCGATTCGATCACGTCGGGTACAACGTCCCCTGCACCAGGAAGCCGACCTCGCCGCCCACCTTGCCCGCTTCCGCCGCGAACACCTCGATGAACTCGTGCCCGATGAGCTTCCGCTTCCGCTCCGGATCGCTCACCCCCGCGAGCGCCGCGAGGAAGCGGTCGCCCGCGTCCACCACGCGGAGGTCAATCCCGAGGTGGCGCCGGAAGGTCTGCTCCACCTGGTCCCGCTCGTGGAGGCGGAGGAGCCCGTGGTCCACGAAGATGCAGGTGAGCCGGTTGCCCAGGGCGCGATGCACCAGCGCCGCGGCCACCGACGAGTCCACGCCGCCCGAGAGCCCGCAGATCACCCGTCCGGACGGGCCGACCTGCTCCAGGATCCGCGCCGTCCCGCTCTCGATGAAGTGTCCCGCGGTCCACTCCGGCCGGCAGCCGCAGATGTCGAACAGGAAGTTCGCGATGACCTCGGCGCCGCGCGCCGTATGCGCCACCTCGGGATGGAACTGCACCGCGTAGATCTGGCGGGCGGTGTTCTCGATCCCGGCGATCGGCGAGTTGGCGCTGGAGGCGGTGCAGGTGAATCCCGGCGGGGGCGCCTCGACGTGGTCGCCGTGGCTCATCCAGACCTGCGTCTCCTCGCCCGGGCCGAAGCCCCGGAAGAGCCGGCCGCCCAGCACCTTCACCGCGGCGCGGCCGTACTCCCGCCGGTGCGCCTGCACCACGGCGCCGCCCGCGAGGTGCGCGATGAGCTGCATGCCGTAGCAGAGCCCGAGCACCGGCACGCCGGTTTCGAGCAGCTCCTTCGGCGCGAGCGGGGCGCCCTCGTCGTACACCGAGCTCGGGCCGCCGGAGAGGATGATGCCGCGGGGCTTCCACGCCCGGATCCACTCGAGCGACCGGCTCGCGGGATGGATCTCCGAGTAGACGTGGGCCTCCCGCACCCGCCGCGCGATGAGCTGAGTGAACTGGGAGCCGAAATCCAGGATGAGGATGCCGTCGGGATGGCTCACGCGGTCTCCGGGGGCGATGCGGAGCCGAAGCCGTCCACGACCTCGCCGCGAAGCAGGTCGTCGAGCGACTCCCTCGGCCGCACCACCGCCCAGCGCCCCCGGTCCACCATCACCTCCGGCGGCCGCGGCCGGGCATTGTAGGTCGAGCCCATCACGAAGCCGTACGCCCCGGCGCCGAGGATCGCCACGACTTCGCCCGGCTCCACCTCGGGCAGCGCGCGGCCGAGGGCGAGGAAGTCGCCGGTCTCGCAGATCGGCCCCACCACGTCCACCGGCCGCGCCGGCCGGCCCCGGTCGCACGCGACCACGATCTCGTGATGCGCGTGATAGTGGCTGGGCCGGACCAGGTCGTTCATCCCCGCGTCCACCACCACGAACTCGGTGCCGCCCGAGTGCTTCCGGTAGAGCACCGTGGCGAGCAGGAGGCCGGCGCTCCCGACCAGGGATCGTCCCGGCTCCAGGTGGAGGGTCAGGCCGAGGGGCGCCACGACCGGCCGGATCGCCGCCACCAGCTCGGTGGGCGCGAGCGGCGTCTCGTCGCGGTAGCGGATGCCGAACCCGCCGCCGAGGCCGAGCGCCCGGAGCGTGGTGATGCCGGCGCCGCGGATCGCCGCCACCAGCTCGGCCAGGCAGGCCGCGCCCTTCCGGTAGGGCGCGGCATCGAGGAGCTGACTGCCCACGTGCATCGCGAGGCCGGTGAGCCGGAGCCGCGGGTGCGCCGCGATGCGCCGCGCCGCCTCGACCACCAGGTCCGCCGGAATGCCGAACTTGGCGGCGGCGGTGCCGGTGGTGATGTAGGGATGGGTGTCCACGGTGACGTCCGGGTTGACCCGGATCCCCGTCGCCACCCGCCCGCCCGGTCCCTCCCCCTCCGCCGCGATGCGGCCCAGCGCGTCGAGCTCCTCGAGCGATTCGACGTTGATCTGCCCGATCCCGGCGGCGCACGCCTCCCGGAGCTCCGCGGCGGTCTTGCCGACCCCGCTGAACACGATGCGCTCTGGCGGGAATCCGGCGGCGAGCGCGCGGCGGAGCTCGCCCTCGGAGACGATATCGCAGCCCGCGCCCAGGTCGCGGAGCACCCGGAGCACCGCGAGCGCGCCGTTGGCCTTGACCGCGTAATGGATCCGGCTCTCCAGCGGGGCAAGGCCGTCGAGCGCCACCCGGAGCGACGCGTACGCGCTCCGGATCGCCTCCGCGTTGTACACGTACGCCGGCGTCCCGGCCCGGCGCGCGATCTCCTCCACCGGCACTCCCGCCACGAGCAGCGCGCCCTCCGCGCGGCTGAGTCCCGCATCGGCGAAGAGCGCCTCCTCCCTCGACCCACCTTCCGTCTTTCCGTCCTTCCGTCTTTCCGTCATCAATACGCCTTCGCCCATACCGCCTCGCAGGTCGCCGGCCGTCCGGTCCAGATGCAGGTCGTCGGGGCCTCGGGCGAGCGGAATTCGGGGTCCGGAAGCACCCGGATCGTCGCCTTGGTCTCCTCCTTGATCTCCGCCTCGACCGCCGGGTCGCCGCACCAGCCGGCGTAGACGAACCCGCCGTTGCCATCGAGCCAGTCCAGGAACTCCTGCTTCGACCCGGGCCCCCGGAGCGAGTTCTGCTCCCGGCGGGTCCGGGCCGCTTGAAGGAGCGCAGCCTGCATCGCCGCCATCTCGATGCCGACCCGCTCCGGGAGGCCGG
This sequence comes from Gemmatimonadales bacterium, assembly GCA_036004545.1. GTDB lineage: Bacteria > Gemmatimonadota > Gemmatimonadetes > Gemmatimonadales > GWC2-71-9 > JABFSM01. The sequence goes on along the minus strand of DASYRI010000112.1, from coordinate 22,303 downwards.
CCATCGGGAGCGGTTCCTTGGGCCCGCCGGTGCGGCGGGCGAGCATGACCGTCCGGGCGGCGAGGTCGCGGGGGCCGAGCTCCAGGCGAAGCGGGACCCCCCGGGTTTCCCACTCGTAGTACTTGGCCCCGGGTTTCAGGTCGTCACGGAGGTCCAGGTGGACGCGGATCTCCGCGGCCCGAAGCTCCTTCGCGATGCGGTCGGCCGCGTCCACCACCTGGGCCCGCTCTTCGTCGCTCTTCCAGATCGGCACGATGACGACCTGCCACTGCGCGAGCCGGGGCGGACAGACCAGCCCTTTGTCGTCGCTGTGGGTCATGATCAGCCCGCCCACCAGCCGGGTAGAGACGCCCCACGAGGTGTTCCAGACGTGGGCCAGCCCGCCGTCGGCGGTCTGGTAGGTGACGTCGAACACCTTGGCGAAGTTCTGGCCCAAGTTGTGGCTGGTTCCCGCCTGCAGCCCCTTGTTGTCCTGCATCAGAGCCTCGATCGCGTAGGTGCGAAGCGCCCCGGCAAAGCGCTCGCTGTCGGTCTTCCGCCCCGTCAGCACCGGCATCGCCATGTACTCCTCGGCAAAGCGGCGGTAGAGCCCGAGGATCATGAGCGCTTCGGCCTCCGCCTCTGCCTCCGCGGCGTGCGCCGTGTGGCCTTCCTGCCAGAGGAACTCGGTGGTGCGAAGGAAGAGCCGCGTGCGCAGCTCCCAGCGGACCACGTTGCACCACTGGTTCATCAGGAGCGGGAGGTCGCGCCAGCTCTGGATCCACTTGGCGAACATCGCGTAGATGATCGTCTCCGAGGTCGGCCGGATCACCAGCGGCTCGTCCAGCACCTTCCCGCCCCCGATCGTGACCACAGCGGTCTCGGGCGCGAACCCCTCGACGTGCTCGGCCTCCTTGGAGAGGAAGCTCTGCGGGATGAACAGCGGGAAGTAAGCGTTCTCGTGGCCGGTGTCCTTGAACATCCGGTCGAGCGCCCGCTGCATCTCCTCCCAGATGGCGTACCCGTTGGGGCGAATGACCATGCAGCCGCGGACCGGGCTGTAGTCGGCCAGCTCGGCCTTGAGGATGAGCTCGTTGTACCAGGCGCTGAAGTCCTGCGCGCGGGGCGTGAGCGCCTTGCTCTCAGCCATGCGGTGACCATCCTCGAGTAAGAGGTAGTTCCCGTTGACCGTTGACCGTTGACTGTTGACGCTGTCTCATGGCCGAAGCTCCGCCTCGAGCACACTTGCCAGCTCCGCGAGCGCCACCTCGCGCTGGGAGCCGTTCCGCAGGTCCTTGAGCACCGCGCTGTTCCGGGCCCGCTCCTCGGGGCCCAGGACCACCGCGAGCCGCGCCCGCCGCGCGTCGGCGAGCTTCAACTGCTTGCCGACCTTGTCGTCGGCGAGCGAGTACTCCGCCCGGAGCCCGGCGTCGCGGAGCTGGTGCGCCAGCCGGAGCACCGCCGGCCGGTCGTCGCCGGTCGCGGCGACCAGGAACACCTCCGCGTTCGCCGGCGCCCCGGGAGCCAAGCCCCGCTCGGTGAGCAGCTCGCCCAGCACGACGTCGCCCATGCCGAAGCCCAGCGCCGGCAGGTCCACGCCGCCCACCCGGCGGAGCAGGTCGTCGTAGCGGCCGCCGCCGCAGATGGCGCGGAGCGCGCGCTGCGCGTCGAAGAGCTCGAACACGATGCCGGTGTAATAGGCGAGCCCGCGCACGACGGTGAGATCGAGATCGGCGAAGTCCCCCAGCTCCATGGCGTCGAGCGCCTCGGTGACGACCCGGAGCGGCTGCGCGGCGGCGGCGGCGGCGGGAAACCGCTCCTCCAGGTCCGCCAGCGTCCGGATCCCGGGAAACGATTCGAGCGCCGCGATCGCCTCGCCGCTCACCCCCGCGTCGAGGAGCGCCCGCTTCCGCGGCCCGTACTCCGAGCGCCCCAGCTTGTCGAGCGCCTGGAACGCGAGGCCCTGCCGGTCGGCGCCAGCACCGATCCCGGCCTCCTCGAGGAGCACCGCGAGCAGCCGCCGGTCGGAGAGCCGCACCCGGACGTCGGCGGAGGTGAGGCCCAGCGCCCGCATCACATCCACCGCGAGGGCGATGATCTCGGCATCGCCCAGGGGGCCCGGCTCACCGATGAGATCGCAGTTGAGCTGGAAGTGCTCCCGGAGCCGGCCCCGCTGCTGGCGCTCGTAGCGGTAAAGCTGCGGGATCGAGAACCAGCGGATCGGCTTCTTGAGGCCATTGGCGCGCTGGGCCACCATGCGGGCCAGCGTGGGCGTCATCTCGGGGCGGAGCGCCACCTCGCGCCCACCCCGGTCGGTGAAGGAGTAGAGCTGGCCGACGATCTCGTCGCCGCTCTTGTCGGTGTAGAGATCGAGCGCTTCGAGGGGCGGGCCGTCGTACTCCTCGAAGGCGTATCGCCGGGCCACCCGACGCATGGCGTCGAAGATGTGCGCCCGGAGGGCGAGATCCTCCGGGAAAAAGTCCCGAAAGCCCGGGAGGGCGATGAGCTGCATCGGGCAAAGATAATCCAGCGGGCGCTATGACCTGGCGCGGCGGCTCGGCCCTTCCGTATCGGACTCCCCCGGTCAAACCGGGCTCAGCCCCACCGCTTCCATCACGTCGCCCACGGTATGAAACGAGCCGGTGACCAGCACCGTACCGGCTCCCTCCTGGACCCGGCGAAGCGCTTCCCGAAACTCCGGCACCAGCTGCCACGCCGCCCGGGCAGGCGGACGGGCGGGGTCCTTGAGCCAGCGCCGGAGCCACTCCATGTCCCAGCGCCGTCCCTCGGCGCTCGGCGTGACGGTCAGGATGCCGCGGTCCACCGCCTGGTCCAGCTGCACCAGCATCTCGGCCCAGGCCTTGTCGCCCAGGATCGAGACGAGGGCGTGGACCGGCCGCGGCAGTCGGAGCTCGCCGAGGGCCCGGCAGAGCGCCGCCACGCCGTCGGGATTGTGGGCCACGTCGAAGAGCCACTTGCCGCGCCGCTCCAGGCGGCCCGGCAGCGTGGCGGCGGCGAAGCCTTGGCAGATCGCCCCGCCGCCCGGGCGCCACAGCGCCGGCAGGGCCCGAAGCACCGCCTCCGCCACCGCGGCGTTCCGGCGCTGGTGGCTTCCCGCCAGGGCGAGCGGCCCGGCGTAGGTGGCGCCCGGCGGCACGACGCGGAGGTCGGCCTCCGCGCCGGGATCGAGCGCGCGGACCGCGGCGGCCGCTTCGGCGCGGAGGATGGCGACGATCTCCGGCCGGTGCTCGCCCACCACGAACGGCGCCCCCGGCTTGGCGATCCAGGCTTTCTCCCGGGCGATCGCCTCGAGCGTTTCGCCGAGGTACTTCTGGTGATCCATCTCGATCTTGGTGACCGCGCTCGCCAGCGGCCGGACGACGTTGGTGCTGTCGAGCCGGCCACCGAGCCCGACCTCGATCACGCCGATCTCGGCGCCCCGGGCGGCCAGGTCGGCGAACGCCATCGCGGTGGTGGTCTCGAAGAACGTCGCGCCCAGCCGCTCCGCCGTGGGGCGAAGCCGCTCGGTCCACATCGCCACCGCCTCCTCCGGAATCGGGGCGCCGTCCAGGGTGATCCGCTCCCGGAAGGAAACCAGGTGGGGCGAGGTGTACACGCCGGTCCGCCACCCCGCGGCTCGAAGGGCCGCGGCCACCAGGGTCGTGACGCTCCCCTTTCCGTTGGTGCCCCCCACGTGCACCACCGGCATGACCGCTTGCGGATCGCCGAGCTCGGCGAGCAGCGCGCGGGTGGTCTCGAGCCCGAACTTGATCTGGGTGAGCCGGGGGTAGAGCCAGGCGATCGCGCCGGGGTAGGAGAGGGACATGGCCGGGTGAAGCGTGAACAGTCAACAGTCAACAGTCAACAGCAACGGCCCCGCGAGCGGCGATCGCCGCGCACGGGGCAGTTACCGTTGACTGTTGACCGTTGACTATTGACGCAGTCTTCGGATCAGGCCCCCGCCTCCACCGGGACCGGCGGCGGCGCGACCGCCGCGGCCTGGCCCATCATGTGACGGATGAGCCGAGCCGTGGTCTCGCGGAGCGAGCCGCGCGGCACGACCTCGTCAAGCTGGCCGTGCTCCAGCAGGAACTCCGCCGTCTGGAAACCTTCGGGGAGGTCCTGGCCGATGGTCTGCTTGATCACCCGCTGCCCGGCGAAGCCGATGACCGCCCCCGGCTCGGCGAGGATGGCGTCCCCCTGCATCGCGAAGGAGGCGGAGACGCCGCCGGTGGTGGGATCGGTGAGAATGGTGATGAACGGTATGGCCTCCAGCTTGAGCTGCGCGATCGCGGCCGAGGTCTTGGCCATTTGCATCAGGGAGAGCACGCCTTCCTGCATCCGCGCCCCACCCGAGGTGCAGACCATCACGAGGGGAAGCCGCTTGTCGGCCGAGCGCCGCGCCAGCCGGGCGATCTTCTCCCCCACCACCGAGCCCATGGATCCGCCCATGAAGGCGAAATTCATGACCCCGAGATGGAACGGGATCCCCTCCAGCCGGCCGAAGCCGGTGTAGATGGCGTCCGACGTCCCGGTCTTCTTCTCGGCGGCGGCGAGCCGATCACTGTAACTGTCGAAGTTGAGCGGATCCTGGGAGCGCAGGTTGGCGAAGAACTCCCGCCAGGTGCCCTGATCGGTGAGCAGCTCGATGTACTCCTCGGCGCTGAAGCGGCGGTGATGGCCGCACTCGGAGCAGACATTGAGGGCGCGCTCGAACCGCTCCCGGATGTCCACGTGCCCGCAGGCCTCGCAGCGCTCCCACGCATCCTTGGGAATCTCGAGCTTGGTGCGCTGCGAGCTCCGCCTCGGCTTGCGCTCCTTCTTGAACCACGCCATCACGGCCATAGGCTCGAAATTGGGGGTACGGGAAAGCCGCTCGCCATCCTGAAGTTCACCGGACAATCTGGCGACATCGCGGGCAGCCCGCCAGTCCTCGACCGCCAACTGGTTGTCATACCTCAGCATACCCGCTCAGCCGTGAGTCCCACGCCACCCGGAGGGCGAGCCCGATGGCCAGCGCGGAGGTCAGCAGGAACGAGCCGCCGTAGGAGAAGAACGGAAGCGGAATCCCGGTGATCGGCATGACGTTGATGGTCATGCCGACGTTCTCGAAGAGGTGGGTGAAGAAGAGTCCCAGCAGGCCGAAGACGACGAGGCTCGAGAAGGGATCGGTGGCGCGCCGGGCGATCCGGAGCAGGATCAGGAAGAGCCAGAGGAACAGACCCAGCGCCGCGACCACGCCCACGAACCCGAGCTCCTCGCCGACGACGGAAAAGATGAAATCGGTGTACTGCTCCGGCAGGAAGGCGAGCCGCTTCTGGGGCCCGTTGAGGAACCCGTTGCCGAACAGCCCCCCCGAGCCGATCGCGACCTTGGACTGGATCGCCTGGTAGCCCGCATGGATCGGGTCGCTCTCCGGATTCATGAAGGTGGTGAGCCGCCTCTGCTGGTACGGCTTGAGATGGCCCCACACCAGAATGGCGATCACCCCCATCGCGGAGTTGACCAGGTAGACCACCACCCCTTCGACCACGAACGTGCGCCAGTACAGGAGCAGGAGCAGCAGCACGACCATCCACGCGCCCCACCAGCGGGTGTCGGCGGCCAGGAGGAGACTCACCGCGGGTGAGGCGAGCATCAGGAGCAGCCGGGGGCGGACGCCGGCCCAGAACAGCATGGCGAACAGGATCCCGACGAAGACGATCGCGCTGCCGAGATCGGGCTGCGCCATGACCAGGAGAAACGGCGCACCCACCAGAACGCACGGCTTGATCAGCTGCGTCAGGGTCCGGGGCGCCTCGCGCAGCGAGGAGAGATAGCGGGCCAGGAGGAGGATGGTCGCCAGCTTGGCGAGCTCGACCGGCTGGCCGATCCGGTGCCCCCGGATCGCGAGCCAGCTCCGGCTGCTGGCGGCCGAGCCCGCGCCGGTGCCCACCACCAGGGTGAGGGCGAGCAGCGCCAGCCCCAGGGCGTAGATGCCGGGCGCCGCCCACTCGAGAATCCGGAAGTTCACCCGGAAAACGGCCCAGCCGGCCAGGATCCCGATGCCCAGCCAGATCAGCTGACGCACCCAGGCGCCCCCCGCCACCGAGGGCACGTCGGTCTGGCCGGCGGAATACACCATCAGCACGCCGAACCCGACCAGCAGCGCGACCACCAGGAGCAGCGAACGATCGGGCCCGGCCCGCCTCACGGGATGGTGTCGGTCACCGCCGGCAGCGGCGTCGGGATCGTATCATCCAGCACCGGCATCTTGACCCTCACGTGGGCGAGCGACGGGTCCTGCTCGACGAGGTAACGCCGGATCACCCGAATCACGTACGGCGCCACCGACGAGCCGTGCAGCTTCTCTTCCATGATGCTTCCGACCACGATCTGCGGGTGGTCGACCGGAGCGAACCCGATGAACCACCCGTGGTCCTTCCCGTGGGGATTCTGCGCCGTGCCGGTCTTCCCGGCCGCGTTGAGGTCCCTCCCGCCGCTCGCGGCGGCGGTACCGTGCTGCACGACGCCGGCCAGCGCGTCGCGGAGGCCGGCGAGCTGGCCGGCGGAGAGCCCGAGGGAGCGTACCGGCAGGTCCCGGGGCCGTACCAGGTACGGCGGCCCCACGGTGCCGTCCCCGGCGAGCGCCGCATAGAACCGCACCATGTTCATCAGTGACTGGCTGTTCTCGCCCTGTCCGATGGCGAGATTGAGCGTCACCGCGTTGGTCCAGCCGCGGGGCCCGTAGCGGCGGTCGAAGTACCGCGTGTTCGGAGGGTAGCTGGGCCGCTGCTCGCTCCCCAGGTCGATCCCGCTCCGCTCGCCGAATCCCAGCCGGGTGCCGTCCTCCAGCATGTCGGTGAGCCCGAGCCTGAGCCCGAGCTGGTAGAAGTACACGTCGCAGCTCGCGGTGATCGCCCCGGTGAGATCGAGCGAGCCGTGGCCCTCCTTCTTCCAGCACTTGATGTACCGGTTGCCGAACTGGATCCCGCCGCGGCACGGCACCGGCATGTGGGTGGCGAAGCCGATGATGCCCTTGCGGAGCGCCATCACCGCGGTGGCGAGCTTGAACGGCGAAGCCGGCGGATAGGTCCCCCGGATGACCCGATTGAACAGCGGGAGGGCCGGGTCGCCGTTGTAGGCGTTCCAGCGGTTGACCGGGATCCGCCCGACGAACTCGTTGGGATCGAAGGTCGGGGCGGAATAGAGCGCCAGGATCTCTCCCTTGGGGGTCATGGCGACGAGCGCGCCGCGGGTCCCCGCCAGCTCGGTCCTCCAGATGCTGTCCACGTACTGCTGGAGCGGCAGGTCGATGGTGGTCTTGACCGGGTTGCCGGCGATCGGCACCAGGGAGGGGGACGACACCTCCTCCCGCACCATCCGGCCCCGGGCGTCCACCTCGGTGTAGCGGATGCCGTCCACGCCCCGGAGCACGGAGTCGTACTGCTGCTCAAGGCCGTCGCGGCCCACCACCGAGCCCATCCGCGCGCCGGGATAGCGGTCCTTGCCGAGCTCGTCCTCGGATACCTCTCCCACATAGCCCGCCAGGTGCGCCACGGCGCTCCCCGCCGGGTAGGTGCGCCGGGGCTCGGTCTGGATGACCAGCCCCGGCAGCAGGTACCGGTGCTCCTCCAGCCGGGCGACGGTCTCCCGCGCGGCGCCGGCGAAGAGCAGCGCCGGCTGATACTGAGCCGCCCGGAACCGGCGGACGATCAGCTCGAGATCGCCGCTGTCGAGCGAAACGATTCGCTGCAGCCGCTCGAGCAGGGCCCGGAGGGAGTCCACCGACGGCGCGAAGAGCTTGACCGTGTAGCCGGGGACGTTGTCGGCGATGGCGACCCCGTTCCGGTCGAGGATGGCGCCGCGCGGCGCCATGAGCGGCACCTGACGCAGGCGGTTCTTCTCCGACTGGAGCCGGTAATCCGCGGAGTTCACCACCTGGGCGCGGAAGAAGGCCGCGAGGAGGAGGAGGAACGCCACCACCAGGACGGCTCGCGCCGCCGGCGCGCGGTCCCGGAGCCGATCGGCGGCGAGGTCGCTCATGTCTCCAGCCGGATCGCGAACCAGTCGCGGAAGAGGAGGAGGAGGAGCGCTCCGGCCACGGCGGTGCTCAGCGCCTGGAGCGGCGACCAGATGAGGAGCCCGGCCGAGAGCCGGCCGGCCGGCGTCCCGCTCGCCAGCAGCACAATGGCGTTGCGGAGCCAGACGCCCGCGGCGAAGAGCCCCGCGTTCACCACCAGGTTGTCGGCGAAGAACACCGAGCGTCCGAGCGCGGCGAGGTAGCCCACCACCGTATGCGCCAGGGCCCCGGCGCCGAAGTTCGCCGGGCCCAGCACATCGGTCACCAGGCCGAGCAGAAACCCCGCCACCGCCGCGACCCCGGGCCGGGCTCGCACCGCCACCAGCATGAGCGCCAGCAGCAGAAAATCCGGCGCCGCCTGCCCGTCCCAGATGCGGGGGCGGACGTAGAACTGCAGCCCGGCGAGCAGCAGGAAGCCGAGGTAGAGCCGGGAGGCCCCGCGCCGGGGGCTCACTGTCCCGGCTCCGTCCCCCCGGGGGCGCGAACGATCAGCACGTGGGCCACGTGCCCCGGATTGGCGAACGGCGTGAGCCGGTAGACCCGCTCCCACCCCAGCTGCTCCGAGCGGACCCCGGCCACCCGGCCGATGGGAAGGCCCTTGGGATAGACGCCGCCCAGCCCCGAGGTCATGACCAGGGTCCCCGTCGCCACGGTGTCCCGGTACGCCACGCCGCGGAACTCCAGGAATGTCTCGCTCGCTTCTGTCGTGGCCGAAGGCGCCACGATGCCCAGCGCCGAGCCGTCCTCGGTCACCGCGCTGGCGCGGAAGTCCGGGTGGGCCCAGGTGAGCGCCACGCTGGTCCGGGGACCGACATTGAACAGCACGCCCACCAGCCCCTCCGGCGCGATGACCGGCTCACCCGCCCGCGCACCGCTCCCCCGCCCCACGCCGAGGAGCAGCGTCCGCTCCGAGGTGGGGCCGCTCTGGCGGAGCACCTCGGCGGGCAGGGTGGAGAGCGCCGAGCGGGCGGGCAGGGCGAGCAGCGCGCGGAGCCGGTCGTTTTCCGCGCGGAGGGCCGCGAGCGAGCCCGCCGCGAGCGCCGTCGAGTCGCGCTCGGCCTGCACCGCCCGGAACCGCGCCCGGCTGGTCCGGCCCTCCTCGGCCCGCTGCTGCAGCCAGAGCAGCGGCACCAGCGCGGTGTCGCGCAGCCCTTCGGCGAGCCGGAGACCGAAGCGGGTGGGGAGCGCGATCGCGCCCACCGAGAGGAGGAGGCAGAGCAGAAACAGCAGGGTATCGCTCCGTGAGGTGGCGCGGCCCGGAGCCCGCTTCATATCAGGTGGTCAGCACGCCCTGATACTTTTCGTAGTCGTCGAGGATGCGGCCGGTGCCGCGCACCACGCAGGTGAGCGGGTCGTCGTCCACGTGGATCGGGAGGCCGGTCTCCTGCTGCAGGAGGAGGTCGAGCCCGCGGATCAGCGCGCCGCCCCCGGTCATGATGATGCCGCGATCCACGATGTCGCTGGCCAGCTCCGGCGGGGTGATCTCGAGCGCCCGGCGCACCGCGTCCACGATCTGCTGGATCGGCTCCTGGATCGCCTCGCGGATCTCGGTGGAGTGGACCCGCACCGTCTTGGGGATGCCGGAAACCAGGTCGCGCCCCTTCACCTCCATCTCGCGCTCGTCGCCGGTGGGGTAGGCCGAGCCGATCTTGATCTTGATCGCCTCGGCGGTGGGCTCGCCCACCAGGAGATTGTAGTTCTTCCGCATGAACTGCACGATCGCCTGGTCCAGCTCGTCGCCGCCGGTGCGGATCGAGGTGTCGCTCACGATGCCGGAGAGCGCGATCACCGCGATCTCGGTGGTGCCGCCGCCGATGTCGATCACCATGTTGCCGGTCGGGGTCTCGACCGGGAGCCCCACGCCGATCGCCGCCGCCATCGGTTCGGCCACCATGAACACCTGCTTGGCTCCGGCGGTCTCGGCCGAGTCGCGCACCGCGCGGCGCTCCACTTCGGTGATGCCCGAGGGCACGCACACGATCACCCGGGGCTTCACCCGGAAGATGTGCTTGTCGATGATCGTCTTGAGAAAGTAGCGCAGCATCTTCTCGGTGACGTCGAAATCCGCGATCACCCCGTCCTTGAGCGGCCGGACCGCGATGATCCCGTCGGGCGTGCGCCCGAGCATCCGCTTCGCCTCCAGGCCGATGCCCTTGACCTTGCCGGTGGCGCGCTCCAGCGCCACCACCGACGGCTCATTGAGCACGATGCCTTCGCCCTTGACGTAGATGAGGGTATTGGCCGTGCCGAGATCAACCGCGATCTCGTTGGCGGGGATCAGGTTCCCTAACTTCCAGTTCCAGGACCAGGCCATTCTCGTGGGCGCGCCTCGGTGAGGCCGCTGCTAACCTAATGGGCCGTTTACACTTCTACAAGGAAACCGAAACCGGCTTCTCAACCCTCGAGACCGGTGCTGCCGAACCCGCCGCTGCCCCGAATGCTGGGTGGGAGCGCGGCGACGGCGCGAAAGGCTGCAGGCTCGACCCGCCCGATGACCAGCTGGGCGATGCGCATCCCACGGGTGACCTCGAACGGCTCGCTGCCGAGGTTGACCAGCGCGACTTTGAGCTCGCCCCGGTAGTCGCTGTCGATAGTGGCCGGCGTGTTGGGCAGGGTGACGCCGTGCCGCAGCGCGAGCCCCGAGCGGGGCCGGATCTGGATCTCGAAGCCCTCGGGGACCGCCACCGCGAAGCCGGTGGGATAGAGCCGCCGCTCGCCGGGCCCGAGCACTGCGGCTTCCGCGCTGGCCAGGTCGAAGCCGGCCGAGCCGGTGGTGGCCCGCGCGGGCATCGGCAGTCCTTCGCCGTTGGGGAGCCGGGAGATCAGGATCTCGATCAGAGCACCGCCTCCACCCCGGCCAGGGGGAGCCCGAACGCCTCCGCGACGCCCGGGTAGACCACCTTTCCGCAGACCACGTTGAGCCCGAGCGCCAGCGCGCGGTCGTCCCGGCATGCCTGCTTCCACCCTTTCTTCGCCAGCCGGAGGCCGTAGGGCAGAGTGGCGTTGGTGAGGGCAAGGGTGGAGGTGCGCGGCACCCCGCCCGGCATGTTGGCCACGCCGTAGTGCAGGATGCCGTCCACGAAGTAGGTCGGATTCTCGTGGGTCGTGGGCTTGATCGTCTCCACGCAGCCGCCCTGGTCCACCGCCACGTCCACGATCACCGCGCCCGGCTTCATCCGCTTGAGGTCGTTCCGCTTGACCAGGTGCGGGGCCTTGGCCCCCGGCAGCAGCACCGCGCCGATGACCAGATCGGCCCGCTCGATCGCGTCGAGGATGTTGAAGCGGTTGGAGTAGACCGTGATGACGTTGGCGGGGAGGACATCGTTGAGGTAGCGGAGCCGGTCGAGCGAGATGTCGAGGATGGTGACCCGGGCGCCCATCCCCGCGGCTATCTTGGCGGCGTTGATGCCTACGACGCCGCCCCCGATGATGACCACCTCCGCCGGCTCGACGCCGGGCACGCCGCCGAGCAGGACGCCCCGACCCCCGTAGACCTTCTCCAGGTACTTGGCGCCTTCCTGGACCGCCATCCGGCCCGCCACCTCGGACATCGGGGTGAGGAGCGGCAGCTCGCCGTTCGCCAGCTGCACCGTCTCGTAGGCGATGGCGATGGCGCCGGAGGCGATCACCGCACGGGTCAGCTCCTCGGCCGCGGCGAAATGGAAGTAGGTGTAGATCACCTGGCCCGGGCGCATGCGCGGCCACTCGGACTCGATCGGCTCCTTGACCTTCATGACCATCTCGGCCCGGGCCCAGACCAGGTCGGCGCTGTCCTGGATCTCGGCGCCCGCCGCGACGTACTGCTCGTCGGTGAAGCCGCTCCCCTGCCCCGCGCCCTTCTCGACGACGACGGCGTGCCCGTTGGTGGCGAAGAGCTCGGCGCCGGCGGGGACGAGGGCCACGCGGTTCTCGTTGGTCTTGATCTCTTTCGGCACGCCGATGATCACGCGGGTCTCCTGGTTGAGGGAGCTAGGGAGCTGGGGAGCTGGGGAGCTGGGGACGCCACCCGCCCCCCTGGCACCCTGGCACCCTAGCTCCCTAGCTCCCTAGCTCCCTGGCTCCCTGGCTCCCTGTCTCCGGCCCCATCCGCGCCACGCTCCAGCGCTGGGGCGCGAAGAATTCCGCCGCTACGGCGCCGATGCCGTCCACCGTCACCGCGTCAATCTCGGCGAGCACCTCGTCCAGTCGCCGGTATCGGTCGCGGTGGAGCACCGTCGAGGCGAGCCGGTGCATCCGGCTGCCCGGACTCTCCAGCGAGAGCATGACCTGGCCCTTGAGCTGCTGGCGCCCGCTCGCCAGCTCTTCCGCCGTGAGCCCCTCCCGGGCCACCCGGTCCAGCTCCTCGACGATCGCCGCTTCGGCCGCGGCGGCGGTGGCGGGCTGGGTCCCGACGTAGACCCCCAGGGTCCCGGCGCTCTGGTAGAGGTGCTGGTAGGCGTACACCGCGTACGCCAGCCCAAGCTCCTCGCGCACCCGCTGAAAGAGCCGGCTCGACATGCCGCCGCCCAGCAGGTTGGTCAGGATCGCCAGCGCGTAGCGCCGCGGGTCCTTGCCGCCGAAGGTGTCGGTGCCCAGGACGATGTGGCTCTGGGAGGTGGTCCGCGCCTCGGTCACCGCCGCCCCGCGCCGCGCGGGCGCGGCGGGGATCGGCGCCCGCGGCGCCTCCGACTCCCCGTCGAACCACCCCTCCCGGTCCAGGACCGCGAGCAGCTGGGCGTGGTCCACGTGCCCCGCCGCGGCGATCACGCAATTACCGCGATAGTACCCCTCGCGATACACCGCCGCCAACTCCGCCGCGGACAGCCGGCCGACGGTCTCCCGGGTGCCCAGGATCGGGTAGCCGTAGGGGTGCTCCGGCCACAGGGTCCGGGCGTGGCGGTCGAAGACGAGGTCGTCAGGCGTATCCTCGACGCCGCTGATCTCCTCCAGCACCACGCTCCGCTCGAGCTCGAGGTCCGGCTCGCGCAGGAGCGGCCGGCGCACCAGGTCGGTGAGGATCTCGACCGCCAGCGGCAGGTCGGCGTCGAGCACGTGGGCCTGGAAACTGGTGTGGTCCCGCGAGGTATAGGCGTCGAGCGACCCGCCCCGGACCTCAAGCTCCTCGGCCAGCTGTTTCGCGCTGCGCCGCTCGGTTCCCTTGAAGACGAGATGCTCGAGCAGGTGGGCCGCGCCCATCTGCCCCGCGGCCTCGTGGGCGCTCCCCGAGCGGACCCACACGCCCACCGCGGCGGACCGGACCCCCGGCAGCGCCTCGGAGAGGACCGAGAGGCCATTGGGGGCGACGGACCGGAAGAGGCCCTCGTCGAGCCGCTCCTGCTCCACGGCGGCGCTAATCCTTGGGCAGCAGCGCCTTCCGGGAGAGCTTCATCCGGCCCCGCTCGTCCACCTCCAGCAGCTGGACCCGGACGATGTCGCCCTTCTTGACCACGTCCTCGGTCTTCTCGGTCCGGCCATGCTGCAGCTCGCTGATGTGGAGCAGCCCCTCGACCCCGGGGATGATCTCGACGAAGGCGCCGAACGGGGTCGTGCTCTTGACCGGCCCTTCGTAGATCTTCCCCACCTCGGGCTCGGCCACGATGGCCATGACCATTTCGCGCGCCTTCTGGCCCGCCTCGCCTCCCACCGCGGCGATCGTCACGATACCGGAATCCTCGATGCTGATCTTGGCGCCGGTCGCATCCTGGATGCCCCGGATCGTCTTCCCCTTGGGACCGATGACGTCGCCGATCTTGTCCGGCTTGATCTGGATCGTGAAGATCCGCGGCGCATGAGGCGAAAGGTCGGCGCGGGGCGCGGCGAGCGCCTTTTTCATCTCGCCCAGGATGTGGAGCCGCCCCTGGCGGGCCCGGGCCAGCGCCTCCTCCATGATCTTGAGCGCCAGCCCCTCGACCTTGATGTCCATCTGGATCGAGGTGATGCCCCCCTCGGTCCCCGCCACCTTGAAGTCCATGTCGCCGAGGTGATCCTCGGAGCCGAGGATGTCGGTCAGGATCGCCACCCGCTCGGCTTCCTTGATGAGCCCCATCGCGACGCCGGCGCACGCCGCCCGGATCGGGACGCCGGCATCCATGAGCGCGAGCGAGCCGCCGCACACCGTCGCCATGGAGGAGGAGCCGTTCGACTCGAGGATTTCGGAGACGATCCGCAGGGTGTAGGGAAAGCCGTCGAACGCCGGGAGCAGCGGCTGCAGCGCACGCTCCGCCAGCGCGCCGTGCCCGATCTCGCGCCGGCTGGTGCCGCGGATCATCTTCACTTCGCCGGTCGAGTAGGGCGGGAAGTTGTAGTGCAGCATGAAGGACTTGGTGGTCTCGCCGGCGACGTCGATCGAGTCAATCCGCTGCTCGTCGTCACTGGTGCCGAGAGTGACGGAGACGAGCGCCTGGGTCTGGCCGCGGGTGAACAGCGCGGAGCCGTGGGCCCGGGGCAGGAACCCGGTCTCGATGGCGATCGGCCGAACGGTCTTGACGTCGCGGCCGTCCACCCGCTCGCCCGAATCCAGGACCTGCGCGCGCATCACCCGGTACTCGATCTCCTCGATCTCGTGGCCGATCTCCCGGCCCCGCTCCGGGAACTCGGCCGCGAGCTTGTCCATCACCTCCCGCCTGACCGCGCTCAAGCCGGCCGCGCGCCCGGCCTTGTCCTTGGCGTTGATCGCCCCGGCCATCGCGGTCTCCGCGAGCTCGCGGACCCGCTGCACCAGGGCTTCGTCCGCCGCCGCCCGGACCCACTCCATCTTCGGCCTGCCCGCCCGGCTCACCAGCTCGCGCCCATGCGCGACCAGCTCCCGGATGCCCTTCTGGGCGATCTTGAGCGCATCGAGGACCTCGCTCTCGGAGAGCTCGATCGCGCCGCCCTCGACCATCACGATGGAGTCGGCGGTGCCGCTCACCGTGAGATCGAGCGTGGAGAACTCCAGCTGCTGAAAAGTCGGGTTGAGGATCCAGTTCCCCTCCACCCGGCCCACCCGCACCGTGGCGAGCGGACCTTTCCAGGGAATCGTGGAGACCGCGAGCGCGAGCGACGCGGCGAACGCGCCGATCACGTCGGCGTCGTTCTCCTGGTCCGCCGAGACCACGGTGACGAAGACCTGCACCTCGTTCTTGAAGCCCTCGGGAAAGAGCGGGCGGATCGAGCGGTCAATGATCCGGCAGGCGAGGATCTCCTTGTCGGACGGCCGGCCCTCCCGCTTGATGAAGCCGCCCGGGATCTTGCCCGCCGCGTAGGTCTTTTCCTTGTACTCGACCGTCAGCGGGAAGAACGGAAGCGTGGAGATGTTGGGGGAGACCGTGACGGCGGCGAGGACCATCGAGTCCCCGAACCGGACCATCACCGAGCCGGCGGCCTGTCGGGACAGCTTGCCCGATTCGATCGTGAGGGGACGGCCGGCGAATGTCGTTTCGATTCTGTGCACGGTGACTGCCTTGGGTTGAACGGTCCGTTCCCAATGCCAAGCGGGCGTCCCACATCGGTGCGGGACGCCCGCGCGCATCCGGGCCCGGCTAGTGCCGGAGTCCGAGCTCCTGGATCAGGGCCCGGTAGGTTTCGAGATCGGTATTCCGGAGGTAGGTCAGCAGGCGCCGCCGGGTCCCGACCATCTTGAGCAGCCCGCGACGCCCGTGGTGATCCTTGGGGTGGGTGCGAAAGTGGTCGTTGAGCGAATTGATCCGCTCGGTGAGAAGCGCCACCTGAACCCGGGCTGAGCCGGTATCGCTCTCGTTCACGCGGTACTTCGTCACGACACCCTGCTTGTCGTACGGCATGCGGTGCTGGTCCTCTTGATATCGGTCCCGGTGAAAACGCGAAGCTGAGATATCGCAACAACATAACCGGCGTGAATAGGCCAGGCAAGCGGAGTTCAGGCGCGGCCCCGTCGCACCGCCTGGCTCCGCGGGGGCCGCCCGCCGACTTCCCCGGGTAAGGGCCACACCCGGAACGCCGCACCGGCCTTTCCGGCCGCCTTGACCCGGTACATGCTGGCATCCGCCACCGCCACGGCCGCGTCCACCGTTTCCGGCGCCGCCGTGAAGATGATGACGCCGATACTGACTGTGGCTGGCCAGCCCTCCCGCCGCATCGCGTCCTCCAGCAGCGTGAGCAGCTTGCGGATGACCACGTCGGCCTGCTCGGCGCCGGTCTCCGGGAGGAGAATCGCGAACTCATCGCCGCCCAGGCGCGCCACGACGTCTCCGCGGCGGGTGCTGTCGCGCAGCGTCCGGGCCACCACCTTGAGCACCGCGTCGCCGGTCCCGTGGCCCAGCGAGTCGTTGATCTTCTTGAAATCATCCACGTCCAGGTAGGCCAGCACCCACGGCGTCCCGTGCCGGCGGCCCCATTCGAGGATCCGGTCCAGGGCGCCGAAGAACGCCCGCCGGTTGGAGATGCCGGTGAGCGGATCCTCCCGGGCCAGGATGCGCAGCTTGACCGCCTGGTCCGACACGACCGAAACGACCGCCGCCGAGGCCGCGAAGAACAGGAGTTGCATGGCGGCGTTCCACACCAGCAGCGCGGGGCGGGATCCGCCGAACCGCGCTACCGGATCCACCAGCGCCCAGAGGCTGGTGGCGAGGGCGGCGAGCCAGAGCCCCTCGCGGCGACCGACGTACCACGCGACCGCGGCGATCGGGGGGAGATAGAAAATGCTCACCTCGACGCCGGGCCCGAACCGGTGGTCGCTCCAGGCGACGAGCCCCATGACGGCGATGCTGGCCGCACTGATCCGCCAGCGCGGCATCCGCCTGAGCGCCGTGTTCAGCCGCGGAGGCAGCACGGCCGGGCGCCCGGAGCGATCCTCGGGACAGGGATGGGGGGCACGGATGAGGGAGCGGGCACACGGTGAAGACAAGGGGCCCTGCCCCGGTTCGGCAAGGGAGCGCCGCCTCCGGCCGGATTGCAACCTTTCGCGCCCGCGTCGCGTCTATATCTTTGACTCTGTCAGTGAAATCGGGCCCATGCCGTCGAACCTCGGTGAGCTCGAGCAGCTCGTCCTCCTGGTCCTCCTTCGCCTCGGCGAGGAGGGCTATGGCGTCCCGGTCCGGGCGATGCTGGCGCAGCGGGCCCGCCGCCGGGTGAGCCTGGGCACCATCTACAAGACGCTGGTCCGGCTCGAGGCGAAGGGGCTGGTCAGTACCTGGATGGGCGAGCCCACGCCCGAGCGGGGGGGCCGGCGGAAGAAGCATTACCGGGTTACTCCACCGGGCCGCCGCGCCCTGACCCGCTCCCTCAACGCGCTCCGCAGCCTCGGCCGCGGTCTCGACCCGGCGTGGCAGGTCCCGTGAGCCGGGGGCGATGGCTGGGCCGGCTGCTCCCGCCCGCGGAGCGCGAGTTCGTCCTGGGCGACCTGGAGGAGCTGCACCCGGGGGAGCGGCGCGCGCGCCCCGGTTACGTGCTCGACCTGCTGCGCGCCGCCCTGGCGCTGCGCTCGGCCCGGCGCGCCGCCCCGCCGCTCCCAACTCGAGGAGACCCCTTCGTGCACACCTTCCTCCACGATCTTCGCTACGGCCTCCGCCAGATCGCGCGGAGTCCGAGCTTCGCCCTGCTCTCGATGCTGACGCTGGCCCTCGGCATCGGCGCCACGACGGCCATCTTCTCGGTGGTGAATCCGATTCTCTTTCGGGCGCTGCCCTACCCCGATCCCGACCGGATCGTGCGGGTCGCCGAGCGCGACCGGGAAGGCCAGGATGCCGGCACCGGCTATGCCACCTTCGTCGACGTGCAGAAGATGGCGACCTCGTTCGAGGCGATCGCGGTCTCGAGCCAGTGGCAGCCGACCCTGCAGGGGAGCGGCGATCCCGAACGGCTTGACGGCCAGCGGGTGACCCAGGGCTTCTTCTCGGTCCTCGGGGTGCGTCCTTCCCTGGGGCGCGATTTCACCGCCGAGGAGAACGTCAGGGGCCGGCATCGGGTCACGATTCTCTCCCACGGGTTATGGCAGCGCCGGTTCGGCGCCGATCCCTCCGTCCTCGGCAGGCAGGTCACCTTCGACGGGTTCGCCTACACGGTCGTGGGCGTCATGCCGAAGAGCTTCGAGAGTCTCCTCTCGCCCACGGCGCAGCTCTGGGCCCCGCTCGGATACGAAGTGTCGCTGCCCTGGGCGTGTCGCACCTGTCACCATCTCGGTGAGTACGCGCGGCTCAAGCCGGGCATCAGCCCCGCCGCGGCGAAACGAGAGCTGGATCTGATTTCGGCCCGCCTGGTGGCCGAGTACCCGACCGAATATGCCGCGCCCGGCATGCTGGTGGTCCCGTTGAACACCGTCGTCACCAGGAGCGTGCGGCCCGCGCTGCTCGCGGCACTCGGCGCGGTCGGCTTCGTCCTGCTGATCGCCTGCGCCAACGTGTCGAGCCTCCTGCTGGGGCGGGCGATGCAGCGCGAAGCGGAATTCGCGATCCGGGGCGCGCTCGGCGCCGGTCGCCGGCGGGTGGTCCGCCAGCTGCTTACCGAAAGCGTCGTGCTGTCGCTGTTGGGCGGTGCCATGGGCGTGGGGCTCGCCTGGTGGGGGGTCAAGGGGTTGGTGGCGCTCGCGCCGGCGGGTCTACCCCGATTGAATCAGATCGGCATTGACGGGAGGGTGCTGGGCTTCACGGCGGCGCTCTCGGTAGCCACGGGCCTGCTCTTCGGCCTGGTGCCCGCCCTCGCCACCGCGCGGCCGGATCTCTTCACAGCGCTGCGCCCCGGGGGCCGGCATACCGGACACCGGTCCCGGCGCTTGGCGCGCGGTATCCTGGTGGCCGGGGAGGTGGCGCTGTCGCTCATGCTCCTGATCGGCGCCGGATTGTTGTTCCGAAGCCTGGATCGCCTGCTGGCGGTGAACCCCGGATTCGAGCCCAGGGGATTGCTGACGATGGAGGTCCAGACCACCGGCTCGCGCTACGCCGACAACCCACCGGTTTGGAGCTTCTTCGAGCGGGCGCTCGAGGCGGTCAAGGCGGTGCCCGGCGTCGAAACTGCCGGTTGGACGAGCCAGCTGCCGCTGGGCGGGAATTTCGATCGCTACGGGGTACAGATCGAGGGGAAGCTGCTCGCCAATCCGGAGGAGGCCCCTTCCGCGGACCGGTACGCCGTGTCGCCGGATTACCTCCAGGCGATGCGCATCCCGCTCAAGCGCGGGCGCACCCTGGGTTCGAAAGATGGCGCCGCCGCTCCGCCGGTCGTCCTGATCAACGAGACGTTCGCCCGGGTGGGTTGGGCCGGCGAGGACCCGATCGGAAAACGGGTCCAGCTTGGTGGAGCCGATCGGCCGTGGCGGACGGTGGTCGGGATCGTAGGCGACGTCCACCACACCGGACTCGATGAGCAACAGGCGCCCCAGATCTACATCCCCGAGATCCAGTGGATCGTCGCCGACGGTGCCATGGTGCTGGCGGCGCGAACCCGGGGCGACCCCGCCGCCCTGGCGCCGGCGGTGCGAGCCGCCATCCGGTCGGTCGATCCGAGCCTTCCGATTCTCCACACCGCGACGATGGACGAAGTGGTGAGCGCCACCGCGCAATCGCGACGTTTCGCATTCGTGATGTTTCAGGTGTTCGCCGTGGTGGCGCTCCTCCTGGCCGCTGCGGGGATTTACGGCGTGCTGGCCGGGAGCGTGACGGAGCGCACCCGGGAGATCGGAATCCGCTCCGCACTGGGTGCCTCGCGCGGCGGGCTCCTCACGCTGGTGGTGCGGCAAGGCCTGCTGTTGACCGGCGCAGGACTGGCGGCCGGCACGGTGGGAGCGCTGGCGCTTTCCCGCTTCCTGGACCGGATGCTCTTCGGTGTCGGCGCCCGCGACCCCGCCACGTTCGCCGCGGTGGTGCTGGTGCTGCTGGCCGTGGCGCTGGCGGCCTGCTGGGTCCCCGCCTGGCGCGCGACCCGGGTGAGTCCGCTCGAGGCGCTGCGCGCGGAATAGCGGGCCCTAGAGGAGTCCCAGCAGCCGCCGGATGTCGTTGGAGAACGCGAGCACCATCAGCAGGACGATGAGCACCAGCCCCACCATCGTGAGCCGCTCCCGCAGCTTGACGCCGAGCGGCCGGCGGAGCACCGCCTCGCCGAGCAGGAAGAGGAACTGACCCCCGTCGAGGACGGGGATGGGCAACAGGTTGATCACGGCGAGGTTGACCGAGATCAGCCCCATGTACCCGACGAACACCGCCACCCCGAGCCGGGCCGCCTCGCCGGCGGCGGCGCCGATCGCGATCGGGCCGCCGACCTCGCGGGTCGAGACCCGGCCGCTGAGCATTCCGCGGACCACCCGCACGATCTGGGTCGAGGAGACCAGCGTCTGGCGGGCACCCTCCACGAGCGCCGGCCCGAGCGCGAGCGGCCGATGCCGCTCGAGGCGTTCGACGCCCAGCCGGAGCTTGCCCACTCGCCGCTTCCCCAGGCTATCCTTGACCGACTCGGCCAGGGTGTGGACCGCCAGCGCAACGCGGCCCTCCGGCCGCCCGACCAGGATCGTGAGATCCTGATCGGGATGGGCCTCGATGATCTCCACCGCTTCCCGCCAATCGGTAATGGCCCGCCCGGCGAGCGCGACCAGCGTGTCCCCCTTCCGCACCCCCGCGCGCTCGGCAGGACCTCCCGCGGTCACCTCGTCGACGACGGGGGGGATCCGGACGTCAACGGCCCGGGCAGCGCGCAGCCGGGCCTCCAGCGCGTCGCGGTGAATCCGGATCATGACCGGCGGCTTGCCCTCCACCTCGACCGCGAAGGAATCCGCCGAGGTGGACATGAGCGCTTCCTGGATGTCATCCCAGGTGGCCACCGGCAGCCCGGCGACCCGCACGATCCGGTCACCCGGCGCGAGGCGCGCCAGCTCCTCGGCCCCCGGGGGCAGCCTGTCCTTCTGCACCGACGCGATGGTGGTCACCGGATAGACGGTTACGCCGTGCAGATACGCCAGTCCCGAGAACACCAGCCAGGCGAACAGCACGTTCATGGTCACGCCGGCCAGGATCACGATCATCCGCACCCATACCGGCTTCGCCTCGAAGACCCGGTCCGGCGGCACCGCCCGGCTGGCGGCCCCACCCTCCAGCGCGGACGAAGCGGGATCCTCCTCGCGGCTCGCCATCTTCACATAGCCCCCGATCGGAAGCCACGAGATGGCGTACTCGGTCTCGCCCCGCCGGGTCGAGAGCGCCTTGATTGGCGCCCCCATCCCGAGCGAGAAGCGGTGCACGTAGATGCCGGCGGCTTTCGCCGCGATGAAGTGCCCCAGCTCGTGGACGAAAATGAGGACGCCGAGCAGGATGATCAGCGCGACGACGGCGATCAGGACCGAGCTCATCGAGCCAGCCGTTCGGCCGCGGCGCGGGAGCGGGCGTCGGCGGCCCGCACCGCGTCGAGCGACGTGGCCGGGACCGGCGCCTGGTCCGCGAGCGTCGCCTCGATCACTTCGGCGATCCGCCCGAACGGGATCCGGCCGGCGAGGAACGCCCCGACCGCCACCTCGTTGGCCGCGTTGAATGCCGCCGGCGCGGTGCCGCCGGCCCGGCCGGCCTCCACCCCGGCGCCGAAGGCGCGAAAAGCTTCGCGCCGGAGCGGCTCGAAGGTGAGACTCCCCGCGCTCACCGGATCGAACCGACGGACGCCCTGGTCGGCCAGCCGGGCCGGATGGGTGAGCGCATACAGGATCGGCAGCTCCATGGAGGGGAATCCCAGCTGTCCGAGCACGCTGCCGTCCTCGAATTCCACGAAGCCGTGGACGATGCTTTGGGGGTGGACTACCACATCCACCCGGTCATAGGGAAGCCCGAAGAGGTGGTGCGCTTCAATGATCTCCATCGCCTTGTTGGCGAGGGTGGCGCTGTCCACGGTGATCTTGTTGCCCATCCGCCAGGTGGGGTGCCGAAGCGCTTCCGCCACGGTGGCGGCGGCGAGCCGCTCGGGCGGCCAGTCGCGGAAGGGGCCGCCGGAGGCGGTGAGAATGAGCCGCCGCACCGCGTGCTCCCGGCCCGCCACGCACTGGAGCACCGCGCTGTGCTCCGAATCCACCGGCACCAGCTCGCCGCCGCCCTGGGCCACCGCCTGCCGCACCAGGTCCCCCGCCACGACCAGCGATTCCTTGTTCGCGAGCGCGACCCGCTTGCCGGCCCGGAGCGCCGCGAGGGTCGCCTCGAGGCCTGCGAATCCCACCACCGCGTTGACCACGATCTCGGCGTCGGGCCGGAGCGCCGCCTCCAGCAGGCACCCCGGGCCGGTGTCGGAGACCAGCGCGGCGAAGGCCGGCTTCCATTCAGTGATCTGCTCGGCCAGGAGCGTCGCGTTGGTCCCCGCGGTGAGGGC
>DASYRI010000111.1:0-80409 GCA_036004545.1 Gemmatimonadales bacterium | reverse complement strand
ATGCAGATCTTCGGCAAGACCCACGCCTTCCTCGGCGGGATCGACGAGGCGATCGCGATTCTCCGGCTCTGCGCCGTCGAATGGAAGGACATCGAGGTCTGGGCGCTCCACGACGGCGACGAGATCGAGCCGTGGGAGACGGTACTGCTCATCGGGGGCCCGTACGACGCCTTCGCCCACCTCGAGACCCTGTACCTCGGCGTGCTGGCGCGGCGCACCCGGGTGGGCACCAACACCCGCCGGGTGGTGGAGGCGGCGCGGCCCAAGGAAGTGATGTTCTTCCCCGCGCGGCACGACCACTGGCTGGTCCAGACCGGCGACGGCTACGCGGCCCACGTCGCCGGGGCGATCGGCGTCTCGACCGACGCGCAGGCCTCCTGGTGGGGGAGCGAGGGCATCGGCACCGTGCCGCACGCGCTGATTGCCGCCTACGGCGGGGACACGGCGCTCGCCACCGCCAAGTTCGCCGAGCACATGGAGCCCAACGTGCGGCTGGTGACCCTGGTGGATTTCGAGAACGACTGCGTGCGCACCTCGCTCGAGGTGGCCAGGGCACTGGGCGAGCGGCTCTACGGCGTGCGCATCGACACGAGCGAGATGCTGGTGGACAAGTCGGTCGTCCCGCAAATGGGCCGCTTCCGCCCCACCGGAGTCTGCCCCCAGCTGGTCCACAACGTCCGCGAAGCCCTCGACGCGCACGGCTTTCAGGCGGTCAAGATCATCGTCTCCGGGGGCTTCACCGTCGAGAAGATCCGGGAGTTCGAGCGCCAGCGAGTGCCGGTGGACGCGTACGGCGTGGGGAGCTCGCTCTTCCAGGGCCGGTTCGATTTCACCGCGGATGTGGTCAAGCCGAGCGCCAAGGTGGGGAGGGAGTACCGGCCCAACCCGCGGCTGGAGCGGGTGGTTTGAACAGCGTGAGGATCTCCGATGGCCACGATCTTCTGGGACGTCGACACCCAGGTTGATTTCATGCGGAGCTCCGGAAAGTTGTACGTCCCGGGCAGCGAGGAGATCATCCCGGTGCTCGCACGGCTTACTCGTCACGCCCACGACCGCGGCATCCGGATCATCGCGAGCGCCGACGACCACGTCCCCGGCCACCGCGAGCTCTCCACCGCGCCGGACTGGAAGGAGACTTTTCCGGACCACTGCATGCGGGGCACCCCGGGCCAGCGAAAGATCCCCGAGACCGCCCTCCGGAACCCGCTCGTGATCGAGCCGGAGCCCCAGGATCCGGCGGCGCTCGCGGCGCGGGTGCGCCGGCACGACGGCGACATCCTCTTCCACAAGCACTGGTTCGACGTGTTCACCAACCGGAACGTGCTCCCGGCGGTGGACGCCGTGGCTCCGGAGGAGGTCATCCTCTATGGGGTGGCGCTCGACGTCTGCGACCGTTACGCCATCGAGGGGCTGCTCCGGCACCGGCCCGGCATTCCGCTCACCCTGGTGACCGACGCGACCCGCGCCATCCACGCGGACCAGGCGCCGGCCCTGCTGGAAGACTGGCGGGGCCGGGGCGTGCGGCTCGCCGCAAGCGAGGAGGTCCTGGCCTCGTGACGGCCTTCGGCCGGAACTTTCTCCCCGGGCCCACCGACGTGCACCCCGAGGTGCTCGCCGCGCTCGGGCAGCCGATGTTCGGGCACCGCAGCCCGCGGATGCGCACGATGCTCGCCGCGATGCAGCCCTCGCTGCAGGAGTGCTTCGGAACCCGCGAGCCGGTCTTCCTCGCCACCTCGTCCGCCACCGGGCTCATCGAAGCGGCGGTGCGGAACGGGGTCCGCCACCGGATCCTGGTGGGCGTGGGCGGCTACTTCGGCGAATACTTCGCCCGGGTGGCGGAGGCGTGCGGCAAGCAGGCACTTCGAGTCGAGGTCCACCCCGGTTGCGCGATCACGCCGGACCAGCTGGAGCAGTTCCTCGAGGGCCCCGCGGTGGACGCGGTCGCGGTGGTGCACTCGGAGTCGTCGACCGGCGCGCTCGCCGACATCCCCGCGCTGGCGCGCGTGGTGCGCGCGCGGACGGACGTGCTCTTCCTGGTGGATGGGGTAACCTCGGTCGGCGCGATGCCGATCGAAATGGACCGGTGGGGCGTGGACTTCTACTGCACCGGCTCCCAGAAGGCGATGGCACTGCCGCCCGGCCTCGCCCTGGGCGCGGCGAGCCCGCGCTTCCAGGAGCGCGCAGCGCAGCAGGACGATGCCGGCTACTACCAGTCGGTGCGACGGATGGTCCGCATCGCGCGCGAAAGCCTTCCCACCTGGACGCCGGCGATGTCGCTGATCCTGGCCCTCGACTGCCAGCTCGCCCGGGTCGCGCGGGACGGCGGCTGGCCAGCGCGCTGGGAGCGGCACCGGCGGATGCTGGCCACGATGGAAGCCTGGATCGGGACGCGAAACGACCTGCGCCTCATGGCGGCGCCCGGGGCCCGCTCACCCGCCGTCTCGGCGATCCGGCTCCCCCCGCACACCAGCGCCGTCCTCGTGATCCAGGCGCTGGAGGAGCGGGGCTACCTGGTGGGTGGAGGCCTCGACCCGCGGCACGATCCGCTCGTCCGCATCGGCCACATGGGCGATCTCGGCCCCGCGCATCTCGAGGCGCTGCTCGCCGAGCTCGGGGAGGTGCTCGCATGAGACGGCTCATCCAGTACTTCGTTCGCGGGCTGGTGATCGCGACCCCTCTCGCCCTCACGCTCTGGATCTGCTGGTGGGCGGTGACCAGCCTCGACTCCCTGCTTCCCCTGGGCTTCCCGGGCGCCGGGCTCCTGCTCACTATCGCCGTGATCACCGGAGTCGGCGCGCTCGCCTCCAACTTCGTCACCCGGGGCGTGGTCGCCGAACTGGAGCGGCTGGTCGAAGGGGTGCCGTTCGTCCGGCTGGTGTACACCTCCACCAAGGATCTCATCAACGCTTTCGTGGGCGAGCGGCGCCGGTTCAACCGCCCGGTGCGGGTTCGCCTCGACGACGCCGGCGTGGTCTGGTACCTCGGCTTCGTTACCGCCGACAGCCTGGAGCACCTCGGCATGCCCAGCCACGTGGCGGTGTACATGCCCTGGTCGTACAGCTTCGCCGGCCGGGTGGTGCTGGTGCCCCCCGACCACGTGGAGCCACTCGCGGGCGACGCGGCCGACATGCTCGCCTTCATCGTATCGGGCGGGGTCGCACGGTCCGCCGAGCCGGTGGCGGGGAAGACGCAATGACGGAAGGATGGACAGGCGGACGGGCGGACAGGTGGGAGAATCGGGGACGTGATACACTTAACGGCCCGGGTGGCGGTTCGTCTGCCTGAGTGCCAGGGTGAACCGACCCGACCGACTTTCCATCACGAGGACCACCATGAAGACGCTAATCCGCTGTGGTGCCTTGACTTGCGCCGTGGTGCTCGGCGCGTGCAGCAAGGACTCGACCGGCCCGACCGACCAGCAGCTGCCCTTCCTGGCCGCGGACCTGGCTCAGGCGGCGGCCGATGGCATCGGCGAAGACGTGGATGTCATGCGGGAGCCGGTCTTCTTCGCCTTCATGCCCTTCTTTGCTCCGGGCGCGCTGGGAGCGGTCGGTTCCGGGCCGGGCCCGGTGTTTGAGCTGGGGCGCGGCGACTTCCATCCCCTGAACTGCCCGTTCGACGCCGCCTCCGGCCGGCTGGTCTGCCCCACCATCTCGCACGACGGGATCACCATCAACCGGAGCTACGCGTTCTGGGATGCGGCGAACGCGGTGCAGCAGGCCTACGACGCGACCACCACCGCGAAGGCCAACCTCCAGACCTCGTTCGTCGGCACCCGAAGCGGCGAGTTCTGGAGCGGCTCGGTGGATCGGGGCAAGGACTTGACGGCCACCGGCCTGGCGGGCGCGGAGACCCAGCGCACCTGGAACGGCACCGGGCACGACAAGGTGACCCGGAGCCGGAGCACCGAGGGCGGCGAGACCCGCACCTACAACCTCGACTGCTCGGTGACGATCCAGGACGTCGTCGTGCCGGTGCCCTCCGGCGACGGCGGACCGCATTTCCCGCTGAGCGGGACCATTACCCGCTCCTGCACCGTCACGATCGTGGGCGGCCCCCACGACGGAACGACGATCCAGCGCACCGTGGTCGTCACCTTCCACGGCACCGCCACCGCCACCCTCACGATCGGCGACCGGACGTTCGACATTGATCTGAGCACCCGTCACCGGTTCCCGCGCCCGTAGCCGGCGGGAGGGGGGAGCGTCGCCCGGCGAGCGAAATCCGGGGGCGGGGGGCGAGACATCGCCCCCCGCTTCCGTTTAGTGTTCCCCGGTGCGCCCCCGATTCCAGCTCCTCCTCATCTATCTCCTCTACTGGCTCGCCTTCTTCGCCGGGTGCCGGCTCCTCTTTCTCCTCTGGAACGCCGATCGCGCCGCGGCGCTGCCGGGCGGCATCCTCGCGGGGACCCTCCTGCACGGGTTCCCGCTCGACCTCTCGGCCGCGGCGTGGCTCTCGGTGATCCCGTTCCTGCTCATCGCGCTCTCGGCCATCGCGAGCATCGCGCGCGGGACGGGGCGCGTGCTGCTGGGCTACACGGTGCTCGCCTCCACCGCGCTGGCGCTCCTGGCCGCCTCCGACCTCGGAATCTTCCGCGCGTGGGGACGCCGGATTGACGCGGCGGTGCTCCAGTACCTGACCCATCCGCGGGAGGTGTGGGCCTCCGCCGGAGGCGTGCCGCGTCTCGCGCTGGTGGCGATCTTCACCGGGCTCGCGGCGCTCTCCGCCGGGATCGCATGGCGGCTCTTCCGGCCGAGGCTCGCCAGGCTGCCGCCGGTACCGGCCGCGGGAGGCCTGCCGCTCGGCTTCTGCGCCCTGCTGCTGGTGATTCCGGCGCGGGGCGGACTGCAGCAGATTCCGATCAACCAGAGCAGCGCCTGGTTCACCAGCGAGCCGTTCGCCAACCAGGCGGCGCTCAACGCCGGGTGGAATTTCTTCGATTCGTGGATCCGCGGGCTCGATCGCCGCACCAACCCGTACGTGGTGATGCCGGCGGATTCCGCCGGGGCACTGGTCGCCCGGTTGAGCGCCGGAGCGGCGACAGCCGAAGGACCGCCGGCGCCGGCCGGACCGCGCAGTTCCGCCGGGGGGCGATCACCGCTGCTCCGGGTCGCGCGGCCCAACCTGCTGCTGATCGTCTGGGAGAGCTTCACCGCCCGGGCGGTGGAGCGGCTTGGCGGCCTGCGCGGTACCACGCCGGCCTTCGGCCGGCTGGCGGATTCGGGCCTCCTCTTCCGCCGCTTCTACGCCGCCGGCGACCGCACCGACAAGGGCCTCGCCGCGCTGCTCTCGGGCCAGCCGACGGTCCCCAACGCCTCCATCCTGAAGGTGCCGTCCAAGGCCGCGACGCTGCCGATGCTCTCCAGGGACCTGGCGGACGCGGGTTATGCCACCGGCTTCTATTACGGGGGCGAGCTGGGCTTCGCCAACCTGAGGAGCTTCGTGCTGGACGGACGGTTCACCCGGGTCGCCGGCAAGGACGATTTCCCGCGCTCGGCGCGGACCTCGAAGTGGGGCGCGCACGACGAGGCGGTGGCGGAGCGGGTGCTCGGGGACCTTCGCGGGATGGGGTCGCCCTTCTTCGTCGCCTGGATGACCCTGAGCAGCCACGAGCCGTTCGACGTGCCCGGGCCGGTGCGGGTTCCCGGCAGCGACGGCGAATCGCGCTTCCTCAACTCGCTGGCCTACACCGACCACGTGCTGGGCGATTTCATCGCGCGCGCCGAACAGGAGCCGTGGTGGGACCGGACCCTGGTGATCATCGTGGCCGATCACTCGAAGAAGCTGGAGCGCACCGACCGGGCGGTGCCGTACAAGTCCGCGCCGAGCTGGTATCACGTCCCGATGCTCTGGCTGGGCGGCGCGCTCGCCCGGAGGGGAGAGGTGGTGGACGCGATCGGCTCCCAGACGGACCTCGCGCCGACGCTCCTCGCGCTGCTCGGACTGCCCGGCGCAGGGCGGTACCGCTTCGGCGGCGATCTCTTCTCTTCGGAGCCCAGGCCGTTCGCCTATTACAGCTTCGACGACGGCTTCGGGCTGGTGACCGATCGGGGGGCGTTCGTCTGGGAGCACGCCCCGAACCGGATCACCTCGAGCTCCGGGCGGGTGAGCGACCTCGACCTGCGACTGGGGCGGGCGATGCTGCAGGTGGCATACCAGGACTATCTCGACCGGTAGACCGGCAGAACAGCGTCAACTTCAAATCGCCCCTCTCTTCGCCAAGGCGGCGATCCGCTCCCCCGCCCGGAACGCCAGCGCCATGATGGTCATCGTCGGCTGGCCGCGACCGGACGTCACCAGGCTGCTCCCATCGCAGAGAAAGAGGTTCGGAACGTCGTGGGTCCGGTGATCCGGATTGATCACCGAAGTCCTGGGGTCCTTCCCCATCCGGCAGGTGCCGAGCAGGTGGGCGGTGCCGCCGGAGACCTGCACCGGAAATGCCCAGACCTTCTGCGCGCCCGCGGCCTCCGCGATCTCCTTCGATCGGTCCACCATGAACTGCATGATCTTGAGATCGTCGTCGTGGTCCTTGTAGGTGATCCGGAGCGCGGGGAGCCCCCAGTCGTCCTTCACGCTGGGATCGAGGGTGACGCTGTTGCTCTCGACCGGCAGCGACGTGGTGTGGCCCGCGATCATCATGGTCCGGTTGAAGTAGTCGCCCAGCAGGCGCTTGTACTCGCTGCCCCAGGCCGGGGCGTCGGGCGGCAGCGCGCCCAGGGCGAAGACGATCGGGTACTGCTGGAAGCGGGCGTCGATCCCGCCGCCGCCGTAGAAGCCGCGCTTGGGATCGCTGTCGTAGAAGTCGTGGAGGAGCCGGGTGACCTGCACGCTCTTGTACTCGTTGAGCGGATGCTCGAAGAGCGCCATCGTCCCGGTGTTGCCGTTGAACATCAGATGCCTGCCCACGTAGCCGCTCGAATTCGCCAGCCCGTTCGGGAACCGGCTCGACACGGACATCAGCAGCAGCTTGGGGGTCTCGGCGCCGTTGGCCGAGAGGATCACCGCCTTGGCCCGCTGGAGCTGCTCCTTCTTGTCGGCGTCGAAGTAGACCACGCCGGTCGCCCGGCCCTTCGCGTCCAGCTCCACCTTTCGCGCGTAGCTGTTGGGCCGGATCTCGCACTTGCCGGTCCGCTCCGCCACCGGGATCACCGACGCGAGCGACGAGCTCTTGGCCCCGAACTCGCACCCGAAGCCGATGCAGTAGCCGCAGTGCTGGCAGGCGTTCCGCCCGTTGAACGGCTGGGAGAGAATGGCCATCGGCGAGGGCTGTGGGTGCAGGCCGAGCTTCGCCGCGCCCCGCTCGAAGAGGACGCCGGACGATTTGACCGGCAGCGGCGGCATCGGGTAGGGGCGTGACCTGGGCGGATCGAACGGACCCGGCACGCCGCACACTCCCACCTCCCAGTCCACCATGGTGTAGTAGGGCTCGAGGTCGGCGTAGCCGATGGGCCAGTCCGCCAGATTGGCGCCCGGCACGGGCCCGAGCTTGCTCCGCTCGATGAAATCAATCTCGTGAAGCCGCCAGTAGTTCGCGGTGAAGTGCACGCTGCTCCCACCCACCAGGCTCGCCCGGAAGATCCCGCCCTGCCCGACCTTCGCCTCCTTGTCTTCGGTCTGGCGCCAGGTGACCGGCGTCTTGGGCCCCAGCCCGCCCTGGATCCAGTAGTCGAATTCATCGTGCTTGAAATCGCTCGGCCCGAGGCGGGGGCCCGCCTCGAGCACCACCACCGAGTGGCCGCGGGTGGAAAGCTGCTTGGCGAGCACGCCGCCGGCGGCGCCGGAGCCGACGATCACGAAATCCACTTCGGTCGAGGGCGAATACTTCCGGGTCGGTTGCCCCTGCATGCTCAGCCTCCTCCCTTCGCCGCTTCGGCGTCGTACCAGCCGAACGGCGGCTGGTAGATGCCGTGCGCCTCGAAACCAAGCAGCTTCCAGCCTGCCTGGTCCTGGTTTCCTCCGTAGGAGGGATTGCCGAACATGCCGACGACGGCGGCGAACCGGGTCTGCCCGAAGAACGGCGTCTTCTCGATCTCCTTGAGCAGCTCGTCCTGCTGCTCGGCCTTGAGCGCGGCGAACGACGCGGTCGCCCCCCCCGCCCCCCCCGGCCACTTCGCCGCGACCCGCTGGTTGAGGTCGTCCAGACCCTTGATGACGTCGTCCTTCTGGGGCGCCGCGAAGGTGGAGAGCGCCTTGTCGATGAAATGGATGACTCCGGCTTCCTTGGCTCCCGGGGTGCCGTCGGAGGGAAAGATCCGCATCGCGATCGCCTCGAGGTCGGCCGCCTGGGCGGCGGTAAGGGCGTCGAAGCGATACGGGGGCGGCAGGGCGACGGTCAGCCGCGCGTGAACCAGCGCGGCGTGGAGAGCTTCCGGGTCAACCGCCAGCCAGGCGGCGCCGGCCGCGCCGGCGGCGGCGAGAAAGGCGCGGCGGGAGAGCTGGTCAGCGCTCATGGGGGCTCCGGTGTCCAGAAGGAGTGACCCTACGAATATGCAGGAGTTCGGTTTCCCGCGCCCGGTCAGCCCGGGAGCATGCTCTTCATCACGAACCAGACATTGGCGGGCCGCTCGGCGAGGCGCCGCATGTACCAGGGGAACCAGGCGTTGCCGTAACTGATGAGGCACTTGACCTTCCGCCCCGCCGCCGCGAGCCGCCGCTGCGCGTCCATCCGGATGCCGTAGAGCATGTGGATCTCGTAGCCGCCGTCGCCCACGCCCAGCGATTGCGCCTTGGTGACGATCCGGTCCACCAGGGTGAGGTCGTGGGTGCCGAAGATCGGCAGCGCCCGGCCCCGCGACGCGGCCTCCAGCAGCTGGCTCGACAGCTCGTAGTACGCGAAGTCGGTGTCCCGCTTGGCGGGGAAGGCCACGTGAGCCGGCTCGGCGTAGGCGCCCTTCACCAGGCGGACGATCGGATTCAAGGGGAGCAGCGACTTGAGGTCCTGCGGCGTGCGGCGGAGGTACGCCTGGAGGGCGATCCCGACCTTCGGCTGCACCGCCTTGAGCCGGCGGTAGAGGTCGAGGGTGCGGTCCACGTAGCTCGAATCCTCCATGTCCATCCAGAAGATCGAGCGAGTCGCCTCCGCCTTCCGTGCCAGGGCCACCATGTGCTCGGCGCAGTGATCGAACGAGAAATCGAGGCCGAGCTGCGTGGGCTTGACGGAGATGTGGGCGTCGAGCCCGCGCCGGGCGATCTGGTCGAGGACGTCGAGATAGTGGGCCCGGACCGCGTCGGCCTCGGCGGGGTTGGCGAGATTCTCCCCCAGCTTGGTGAGGATGCTGCCGAGGCGGTCGGGGGCGAGCGCGGCGGCGGCATCGAGCGCGTCGTCCAGCGATTCACCGGGCATGAACCTCTTCACGGCCCGCTTGGCGAACCCGCGGGACATCACCCGGTCGGCGAGCCAGCGGCTCTTCGACATGCGCAGCAGGACGGCACGCGCGAGCGAGGAATTGGCCATGGAGTGACGGTTCCTCTCCGGAGTGCGGCGCAGCACGACCCGGTTGGCCGCGGCGAACCCGGCCGCGTATGAACTTAGTCAATATCACCCTCCCGAGCGGCGGACCCGACTCCGGCCAGGGTCGCTGGGATCGTTGGGGGTATCCACGAGCACCCCTATCTTCGGAGGGTGGCTTCCCTGACCCGCCTCCCGTTCCACAACAGCTACGCCCGGCTCCACCCGGCGTTCTACGAGGTGGTGGACCCGACGCCGCTTCCCGATCCGTACCTGGTCGCCTTCAACCCTGACGCCGCCGAGCTGCTCGAGCTCGACCCCGCGGCGTCGGCGGATGCCGACCTGCCGCGCTGCCTGAGCGGGGCGAAGCGGATGCCCGGCGCGGAGCCGATCGCCCAGGCGTACGCCGGCCACCAGTTCGGCGTCTGGGTCCCCCGGCTCGGCGACGGCCGCGCGTTTCTCCTGGGCGAGGTGCGGAATTCCCGCGGCGAGTCTTGGGATCTCCACTTGAAGGGCGGCGGCACCACCCGCTTTTCCCGCGGGGGCGACGGCCGCTCGGTCCTGCGCTCCGCGATCCGCGAGTATCTCGCCGGCGAGGCGCTCCACGGCCTGGGCATCCCCACGACGCGTGCGCTCGCCATCGTCGGGAGCGATCTCCCGGTGCAGCGGGAGCGGATCGAGACCGCCGCGACCCTGCTGCGCCAGAGCCCGAGCCACGTCCGGTTCGGGACCTTCGAGTACTTCGCGGCTCGGGGCGAGACGGAACGCGTTCGGGAGCTCGCGGACTACGTGATCGCGAAGCATTTCGCCGCGCTGGGCGGCTCGCCGGCCGACGACCGCTACCGCCGCTTCTTCGGCGAGGTGTGCCGCCGCACCGGCCGGCTCATCGCCGGCTGGATGGCGGCCGGCTTCGCGCACGGCGTGATGAACACCGACAATATGTCGGTACTGGGCCTGACCCTCGACTACGGACCTTACGGCTTCCTCGACCAGTACGACGCGGGATTCATCTGCAATCACTCCGACACCGAAGGCCGCTACGGGTTCGATCGGCAGCCGGCGGTGGGACTCTGGAACTGCGCCCGGCTCGGCGAGGCGCTGCTGTCCCTGGTTGACCTGGAGGCGGCGCAGGCGGAGCTCGAGAGCTATCGCGAGGAGTTCGCCGGCGAGTACGGCCGGCTGATGCGGGCGAAGCTCGGCCTCGCGACCGAGCGGGAAGAGGACGCGGGGCTGGTGCGGGACGCGCTGGCGCTTCTCCAGGAAGGGCGGGTCGACTACGCCCGCTTTTTCCGGGAGCTCGACCGCATCAACAGTCAACAGTCAACAGTCAACGAGAACAGTCTGGACAGCGTCAACGGTCAACGGTCAACGGTGAACAGGGTTGTCCAATCGCTGTTCGCCGATCGCAGGGGCATCGACGCCTGGCTCGAGCGCTACTCGGCACGCTTGGGCGCCGAAGGGAGCGTGGACGCCGAGCGGGCGGCGCGGATGCGGCGGGTGAATCCGAAGTACGTGCTCCGGAACTGGATCGCGCAGGAGGCCATCGAGCGGGCCGAGGCGAGGGAGTTGGGGCTCATCGAGGAGCTGCGCCGCCTCCTCGCGGATCCGTTCGCCGAGCATCCCGGCATGGCGCGGTACGCCGAGCCCCCCGTCGCCGGCTCGCCCGAGGTCCCGGTCAGCTGCTCGTCATGAGCAGGGCGACGGCCTGATCGGCGTCGCTCACGACGAAGACCCGGTCGCCGCTCAGGCCGCCCAGAAACTCTTCGGCGGCGCGGTCGGGCCGGACCAGCACCACCGGCTTCCACGCCCTGATCGCGAGCGCCACTTCCGCCGCCGTGCCGGCGCTCATCCCGCAGACCACCATCGCGTGGCAGCTCTGCGCGAGCACGGCGTCCCGCGCCTCGCCGAGCCCGGTGGCGAGCGCGGCGGTGAGCCCCGGCGCCGTGTCGCGGTCGTCGGGCGACGGGAGCAGGCCCAGCGCGATGCCGCCCGCCCGCGCGGCCCCGCGCGCCGCGGCCGCCATGACGCCGGCGTTCCGTCCGCCGCAGATCACCACCCAGCCCGCGCTCGCGGCGAGCTCGCCGATCCGCTCGGCATCGGCGACGGCCTCGGCGGACGCACCCTCGCCCGGGCCGGCGATGGCCAGCAGCTTGCGGGACACCGTCACGGCCTCACGCGGCATCGAGGGCGAGGAGCGCGTGGAGCAGGACGTTGGCGCCGCGCTCGATGTCGGCGGGGCGGGAGAATTCTCTGGGCGAGTGGCTGATGCCGCCCACGCTTGGAATGAAGATCATGCCCACGGGGCCGAGCCGCGCCATCTCCTGCGCGTCGTGGCCCGCCCCGCTCGGCAGCGCGAGCGTGGCAAGTCCGAGCACGCGCGCGGCCTCCGCGATGACGCGGCGGATCCGGGGGTCGGAGAAGGCGGGGGTGATGGCGAGGGTCTCCTTCTCCGAGAGCGTGGTACCGTCCGCGCGGGCGAGCCGCCGGCACTCCGCGATGATCTGCCGGTGCAGCCGGAGGATTTTCGCCTCGTCCAGGTCGCGCAGCTCGAGTCCGAAGGTAACCCTGTCAGGGATCACATTATAGGCGCCCGGCGCTGCCTGGATCCTTCCGACCGTCCCCACCTGGCGGCCGGGCGTGGCGCGCACCAGGCGATTGACCGCCTCGATGCTCCGCGCGGCGGTGAGCAGCGCGTCCTTCCGCCGGTCCATCGGGGTGGTGCCGGCGTGGTTCGCGAAGCCCTCGATCGTGACGTCCCAGTGCCGGATCCCCACGATTCCGAGGACCACCCCGATCGGGATCTTGCGCTCGTCGAGGACGCCGCCCTGCTCGATGTGGAGCTCCAGATACCCGGCGATGTCGCCCGGCTTGCGGCGCGCCGACTCCAGCCGGTCGGGATCGCCGCCGAGGAAGCGGATTCCCTCCCGGATCGTCTTGCCGCTCTGGGCCACGCGGCCCAGCTCGGCCTCGCTCAGGCCCGTCGCGATCGCGTGGCTTCCGATCGTGCCACCCTCCTCGTTCTGGAAGATCAGCACCTCGAGCGGGTGGCGGAGCGTCAGACCCGCCGTATCGAGGGTACGCGCCACCTCGATGGCGGAGAGCGAGCCGACGTCGCCGTCGTAGTTTCCGCCCTGGGGCACCGAGTCGATGTGGGAGCCGAGGACGATCGGCTTGAGCGACGCGTCCCGCCCGGAGCGGCGGCCGACCAGGTTGGCTGCCGCGTCCACCGTGGTCTCAAGCCCCGCTTCGCGCATCCAGCCCATCCCCACCTCGCGGCCCTGCCGGTCGGATTCGGTGTACGCGACCCGGCTGACACCTCCCCGCTCATTCTTCCCGAGCTCGGCGAGGGCGGCGAGGTGGGCGAGGATCCGGGCACCGTCCACCCGGAGCCCAGCCTGGCGGGAGGACCAGGGCGGCAGGAGGGCGGCGGCCGCCGCCCCAAGGAGATGCCGGTTGAAGTCGCGCCGTTTCACGCCACGCCTCCACCCTCTTTCGGGCCGCGCCGCGGCCTCGCCACGGCGGCGGAACGGCAGTAACATCGGACGCCGCCCGCCGTCGCGCCAGATCACCTCGTCGCCGCTGAGGCCCGCCATGCGCTTCGCCGCCGCCCTCGCCCTGCTCGCGCCGCTCGCGGCGCCCCCCGCCGCGCCCGCCCAGGCGCCGGATGCCCATCTCAGCTTCACGGTCGGCACGGCCACGGCCCGGCGGGGCGAGAAGGCCTTCGGCGCGATCACCGTTCCGCCGGGGGTGGATTCGGGCTACGCGATTCCCGTCGCTGTGATCCACGGCGCCCGCCCGGGGCCGGTGCTCGCCCTGGTGTCCGGCGCGCACGGCACCGAGTACGCCTCGATCATCGCGCTCGAGAAGCTGATAGGGCAGCTGGATCCCGGAACGATCGCCGGCACCGTGATCGTCGTTCCGCTGGTCAACATCGCCTCGTTCGAGCAGAAGGTGCCGCACCTGAACCCGGGCGACCGGAAGAACATGAATCGCTTCTATCCGGGGAATCCGGCCGGCACCGTCACCGAGCGGGCGTCGGACCTGATCACCAGGCAGGTCGTGGAGCCGAGCGACCATCTCATCGATCTCCACGGCGGGGACCTGGACGAGAGCCTCCGTCCCTACAGCTACTGGACCGTCACCGGCAACCCGAAGCAGGACTCGATCTCCAAGGCGATGGTGCTCGCCTTCGGGCTCGACCACATCATCGTCTCGACCGACCGGCCGAAGGACCCGGCCGCGTCGCGCTACCTGGAGAACACGGCGACCACCCGGGGCAAGCCCTCGATCACCGCGGAGGCGGGTTACGCCGGGACGGTGATGCCCGCCGATCTCGACGCGCTGATCGCCGGGTGCCTCAACGTGATGGGCTACCTCAGGATGATCCCGCGCGAGCTCAAGCCGCTCAAGCACCCGCTCTGGTTCACCAGGGTGGTGACCGTTTCGAGCGACACGAACGGCGTCTTCTACCCGCTGGTTCCCCGCGACATGTGGGTGCAGGCCGGCGCCCGGCTGGGCTACGTCACCGACTACCTGGGCCGGAAGCTGGCGGACTTCACCGCGCCCGAGGCGGGGCTGGTGCTCTACATCAACGCGGTGCCGTCGCTCACCAAGGGCGGCACCGTGGCGAGTATCGGGGTGCTGGGGAAGGCGCCGTAGGACAGGGGTCAGGGGTCAGGGGACGGGGCCGTGAACGGCGAACGGTTAACAGTTAACGGGTGGGCGCAGGCGGAAAATTGAGCCGTGCCATGAGCCGGCCCCAGCGCGGATCGGCGTGGAGTGGGGCGAGCATCGGCTCGACCCGGATGGTGACGAGCGTGAACGCACGCTCCCGATAGCCCCGCTCCAGCTCGGCGAACGCCGCGTCGGTATCTCCCAGGACCGCGCGCACGTCGGCGAATCCCTCCGCTCCCATGTAGCGCTGCTTCCGAACCGTTTCCATTTCGCCCAGAATCCGCCTTGCCTCGAAGGGGCGGCCCGCCATCGCCTGCACCGCGGCGAACGTGCCCGCCTCGAAGGTCCCCAGCAGGGATTCGAGGGGGGCGGGAAGGGACAGCGCCTCCTTGAAGCGCCCGAGCTCCGCATAGGAAAGCGCGAGCCCGGCCCGGGCGGGCGCGAACGTGGAGTCGAGCGCGAGGGCACGCTGGAAGGCGGGAATGGCCTCCGCGTCGCGCCCCATGAAGTGCAGGAAGCTCGCCACCCGCGTGTTGATGATCAGCGAGAGCGGATCCAGCGTCCTCGCCCGCTCGACTTCGGCCAGCCCTTCCTCGGGACGGCCGGTCAGCAGGAGGTACCAGGCATGGAACAGCCGCGCCTGCGCCGAGCTTGGGTTGAGCTGGACGGCGCGGGAAAGGCGCCGGCTCGCCTCCCTCCAGTCCCAGTCGTGAAACATCGCGATGATGCCGAGGGAGACGTGCACCTCCGCCAGCGTGGAATCCAGCGCGAGCGCCCGGTGGGCCGCGGTCTCGGCCAGCGGAATCGCCTCGGCGGGGTAGAAGCCGCCAAACGGCACGGCCAGGCTGTAGGCATCGGCGAGGCCCGCCTGGGCCAGCGCGTAGGTCGAGTCCCGGGCCAGCGCCGCGCGGAAGGCGTCGATCGCCTTCCGCAGCGAGACCGGCGTCCGATTGGCGAGGAACTCGCGGCCCCGCAGGTACAGGTCGTGCGCCTCCGGATCGGCGGTGCCCTGGGCGACCAGCCGCGCTCCCCCTCCGCGGGCCAGGGTGATCCGGAGCGCCCCCGCGATGGCGTGGGCGATGGTGTCCTGCACCGCAAAGACGTTCTCGAGCCGGCTCTCGTACTCTCCGGTCCAGAGCTGGGAATCGCGCGCGACGTCCACCAGGCGGGTGGTGACCCGGACCCGGGGACCATCGCGGCGCACGCTGCTCTCGAGCACCGTCGCCACGGCGAGGCGCTGTCCGATTTCGCGCAGGTCGCCGCTCCGCGCCTTGGCGGCGAACGCGGAGGTGCGCGACGCCACCCGGAGACCCCCGAGCCGGCCCAGCGCGCTGATCAGCTCCTCGGCCAGCCCATCGCTGAAGTAGTTGGTGGTCGAGTCTCCTCCGATGTTCTGAAAGGGAAGCACCGCCAGCGATTTCACTCCGGCATCGCCGGAGGCCGGCGCCGGCCTTGGATTCGGGCGATGCCGGGCGGCCAGCGCGATCAACAGCAGCGATGCGGCGAGGAAGGGAGCCCCGACCGCGAGCCAGACCCGACGGCCCGGAGGCCGGCTTCCGGCGTGAGCGGCGGCGCCGCCCGCCAGGGCGAGGAGCTCGGCGCGCACCTCCTCCGCCGTCGCCGGGCGGTCCGCGGGCTCCCGCGCGAGCAGCCGGCCGATCAGCGCCGCGAGCCCGGGCGGACACTCGGGACGTGCCCGCGCGATCGGCGGCGGAGTCCGGTTCAGCTGCGCCGCGAGGATCGCCTGAGGAGTCATCCCACTGAACGGGTGCTGGCCGGTGAGGAGCTCGAAGGCCACCACGCCGAGCGCGTAGAGATCCACCCGATGGTCCACGCCGGCGTCACCCATCGCCTGTTCGGGTGCCATGTAGGCCGGCGTGCCGATCACGACGCCGACGCCGGTGGCCTGCGACGGGAGCTCGGCCCGGGTCGCGGCGTGGAAGGCCTTGGCCACCCCGAAGTCGGCGACGACGGCGTGGCCGTCGTGGAGCAGGATGTTCTCGGGCTTGATGTCGCGATGGACGATGCCCAGGCGGTGCGCGTAGGCCAGGGCATCGGCCACTTCGGTCAGCAGGCGCACCGCCTCCCCCACGGGCAGCGGGCCCTGCCGCTCCAGCCGGTCGCGGAGCGATTCCCCCTCCACCAGCGGCATCGTGAACCAGGGAAGGCCGCCGACCTCGCCCGCGGCGAGGAGCGGGACGATGTGGGGATGGTGGCAGCGGGCACAGAGCGCCATCTCCCGCTCGAACCGCTCCGCGCTGGTTCCGGCCGCGATCTCGGAGCGCAGGACCTTCACCACCACCCGGCGGCCGAGGCGCCGTTCGGTGGCCACGAAAACCCGCGACATCCCGCCGCCGCCCAGCTCGCGCTCCAGCGTGTAGGCGCCGCCCAGCGTGGCCTGAAGCTGCTCCCAGAGCTCGGCCATGCGGGTTATGTCATCCCTCGTCCGGCACGCCCCCCGACCGCGCCACCTGGTCCGCTTTCACCCTGGCGGGGTCGAGCCTTTTCGCGGCGGCGAGCATGGTGGCGATCACGTCGTCGGGATCCGCCTTGGCGCCACGCTGGAAGCGGAGCGGGTTGATCCGGGCCAGCACGAACGCCTTGAGGTAGGGACTCTCCAGCCCCCGCTCGCGGAGCTTCTTCACCGCTTCCAACACCGCAGCATCGAGCTCCATGAGTCGCGCCGAGCGGTCCCGGCGCGTGGCGAGCGCGCTGGAGAGCTTCTGCGCGCCGAACTTCTCGGTCCGCTTGAGCACCGGGTGATAGGCGCCGCCGGAGAAGCGCCCGTTCTGCTGGTAGCAGAGCCCCAGGGTCAGGAGCGCCGGCTCCTCGAACTCGGTGGCGTAGTCGCGCTCGGGGCGGTCGTCGAGGCCGGCCAGCGCCTCCGCCAGGCGGATCACCTCGAGCGCGCGCTCCCGGACGTTGTGGGCCTTTTCGGTGTTGAGCACCAGAATTCGCCGGGCGACCTCCGGCTCGGGCACCACCAGCGCCACCACCGAGCGCACGCCGAGCGACCGGAGCGCCGCGAGCCGATGATTGCCGTTCGGGGTCCAGTACTTGCCGTCGTCGCCGCGCACCACCACGATCGGATCCACGTAGCGGCCCAGCTTCTCGATCGCTTCCGCGAGGCGCGCGACGTGGGGCTCGGAGAGGTCGCGCTGGTAGGGTGTGGGCTCCACCCGCTCGACCGGCAGCGCGGCGATGACCTGCCAGAGCCCGCCCAGCGGCTCGCGATAGGGGCCGATCACCGAGCCGCCGTCGGCCTCGACCTGCTCCATGAGGCGCATGACCGGGCCGGGGGGCGAACCGGCGCCGACCTGCCGCGCGCTCAGGCCGCGCGGCTCGGGTGCCGCGGTCTTCCGCCGGCGGCGGGGCTTTTTCTCGGCCGGTTCGGTTCCCATCGCGCGGCGCTCCGGCCGGAGGGTGGGAGGCGTACAAGTGGTGCAGGGACGCCTTCAAGTTATCGCGAGACGAGCGGATAGCTACAGGATCGCGGGCGGGGCGGCGCGGGGGCTGATGGGGTCGCACTCCGGACCGATGGCACAGAGAACCGTCGGGAGGGGGAAGGAGATTCCTGGCCCGCTACGGCAACGGCGCGTCGCGGTGTTCCTGAGAGCGCTCAGAACGCGATCTCGACGATACCCGTCACCGTGCGGTAGTGGGGATAGTCGAACCAGTCGAGTCGAACCTGGAAGGGGTCGCTGGTAACGCTCGAGAGGTCGGGATCGTCGGGCTCGCCCATTCCCAAGCTGGACGTCGCCGGTTCGAGTCCGGTCGCCCGCTCTGCAACGCGCCCTTCGAACGAGCACCCCGCTGCGGAGAAGGACGTGTGGGGCACCGCATGAGCTCGACTTCGAACTTTCTCGCCGGCGCTCTCGCGCGCCCTCCTGGAGGTCAGGGGCTCATGCTAACGGCCGTGTCCTCGCACTAGTGGCAACCACATTCTAAGACTTCGGTGCTCACCCAGGCCGCTGATCGGTTGTTTTGTGGCGCTTTTCAGTCGAATGAGCGCGTCTTCCGCCCATCGGTAAACCGGGTGCGGTTTGTCAAGGCTGATGCGCCTCGCCTCGTTATCGCTGCGATTGGTGCCGCCCGGATCGGTTGCCTCCAGCACGAGGAGCCCGAAGATCGCATCGGAAAGCTTCTGAACATCCATCTTCGCGGAATCCACCAGGACCAGATTCCTCGGCTCAGGACCGGCGCGTCTGAACACGGTGGGAGCCGCTCCGTTGCTCACCAGGACGAGTGTGACAGGCACTCGCCCGTCCGGGAGATTTGGTGGAGCAAAAGGGCTTCCCTGTGCGAGAAGATTGCCACCCACCCCTGGACACATCAATAGCAGAGCGCAGGCAGATACGTTGACCACCTTATTGGGATTCATACCCAAGCTCCAGCGGGGGTCGAACAGGCGGTTCGGCAATCGTCTGCTCTCACGTCTGGTACTCCCCGTTGTTTTCGCACCAGCTCCGGTAATCCGAGTGATCGTATACGTACGTGTCGGTGTCCGGATAGTACCAGTACCAATCGGTTGTCAGGGTGTAGCAGGTCATCCCTCCTCCGCTGCCACCCCCGCCACCGCCGCCGCCGCCCCCTTCGCCTCCGGTGTCTTGTTCGATGTCTTCTTCCGTCTGAACCGACCAAGTGGTTCCGTCGAAGTTACCGGGAGGAGACGCCGCGCGGATATAGGGGATTCTTCCAACGCAGGTACAGAGTCCCAGCCAATTCCCTTCCGCAAACCACTGTTTGCCGTCCGAGTCTTTGTCCGACGGGTCCCAGGATGCCGGCACGTACCACGCGCTGCCGGGGCCCTGACGTTTGTTCTGATTGATCCAGTGCGTCGCTCGCGCATAGAGCGTTCGGTCTCCAACATTGTTGATCCGAATCACAACCCGCACGTTGGATGTATAGAACTCAGGACTGGTAAGGTCCGCGCCTTCCTCGTCGCACGTCCCGTCCGCGCAAAGCCGTGACGGGTTTGCCGCATCGGCCAAGAAACCCAGTCCGGCGAATCCACTCACCGCAGCGAGAAGGACTCTCCAACGCATGGTTCGGCTCCGGTTCTATTCGCTTTCCTGATCGACGAGGGCGTTAGCGCCGCGGTTCGGGAGGCAGGGTCACCTCGGTCGCCACCAGCGTGCCGTGCCCAGGCACCTCCCGCAGGGCGCCTGAACGCAGTTTGGAAATGATCGTGGCGGCTCTCGCGGCATGCACGGTCGGTGCGACGGGACCCGAGTCTCGGAGCAGGACGATGCGCTCCTCCCGTGGGAAGTCCCCGTCCATTCGGCGGGACTCGGACACGGCCTCGAGCGCGGTCGCAAGCCGCGCTGGCGAGAGCGCACTTCGCCGAATGAGAACCACATTTCTGGCGTGCGGACCCGTCGAGCGGGTGACCTGCGCAAAAACGGAGGGTTCAGGAAAGGACTCGACAACAGCGACGAGCACGTTCGCCTCCTGGGAGGACGCGAGCGCCCGCCGACTCCGCATGCCTTCTTCGTCCGCACGGGCGTCACGGATCGCATACAGAACCGAGAAGAGCCGGCTGAGTTCTTTGTCGCCATAGACAGCCCATGCTCGCCCCCGGCGATCGTCGCGAATCGCTTCGAGGACGGCGGCTTGCTCCTTGGGTTTCACACGGGCGGTGATTTGTTCTATTACTTGTCGCTCGAGGAGGTCCCTCGCCGTCGCGTCGGACGGGATCGTCACCTTGGATGGGTCGACGTCGAACCGGGGCTTCCTGCCTTCAGGAGGGGTAGACATCGAATCGGTGCCGCAGCCCGAGGAGAACAGGAGGAGGATCATCATGGTGACGAAGGATCTCATTAGGAATGCCCCCGTCGGGAATTCGGGCCACCGGTAACGGAATTCCGCCAATTTGTCAAGTCAGACGGACTGACTCATTTTCGTCACCCAAACTTGTGACCTCGAACAGTGTCGGACACGAAAAACGCCCCACCCGCCTCGCGGATGCAGCGCCGTGTTACCCGACCCGCACCATAACGCCTACCGTGCCAGCAACGTCCTCCGGAGCTGCAGTCCTGGCGGCGGTAGACTTCAACGAAGGGCACCGCTACGCCGACTACCTCCCCGGGAAGGACAAAGCCGCCACGTACGGCGTCGTGGGCCTGATCGCCGGAGCGGCGGCCGTCAAAGCCGGATTCTTCAAAGTGGTGTGGGTCGCCATCCTCGCGTTGAAGAAATTCATTCTCCTCGGCCTCGCCGCCGCGGCCGCGGCCGCGGCCG
Source organism: Gemmatimonadales bacterium (assembly GCA_036004545.1). GTDB lineage: Bacteria > Gemmatimonadota > Gemmatimonadetes > Gemmatimonadales > GWC2-71-9 > JABFSM01. The sequence goes on along the minus strand of DASYRI010000111.1, from coordinate 60,047 downwards.
CGGCCTTCAAGCGGTACTTCGGGAGACGAAAGAACAACGTGCCGGAGCCCGCCGGCGCCAGCCCTAGAGCCCCTGCCGGGAACGGCACGACCTGACCCGCAACTGCCGCCCGCGACGTGCGCTTCCGGCTTGCGCTACTGACCCCGCCGTTCGCTCAGCCGACCGGCCTCTCGGAATCGGACCGGAACCCGAACGGCGTCGTGCCGGCCGCGGCATCGAGCCGCCGCCGCTGCTCCAGCACCCGGGGCCAGACCGCGTTCTGGAGGTCCTCGAGCTCCCGCCCGAACCCGGTGACCCGGCGGATCCGGTCGAATACCCCCGATTGCACGATCCGCTGGTCCACCCCCACCGGCGAGCGCTCGAACGCCAGCCGGAGATAGCGCAGCGCTTCGGGCCCGTTGGCCGTCCACCCGTAGTAGATCGCCAGCTCCTGCACCGGCACGGCGTCGGAGTAGCCGGGACCGGCCTGGTCCGGCCCGGCCGCGGCACGGCGAAGCGAATCCACCAGCGCGCGCGCCTCCGCTTCCCGGCCGGCGGCGCTCAGGCACATCGCCTTGACGCCCTGGTGGGGCCAGAGATCCATCGCGGCGCACTCGCCTCCGCGATTCTGAAGCAGCAGGGCCAGGGCCTCTACCTGCCGGGGACGCCGGAGGCCGGGCTCCGTCTCGCTGGCGCGGTGCGCCTCGACCGCGGCGAGGTCGTAGCGACGCGCGCCCAGCGCCGCGAGCGCCAGGGTGAGGTGCCGGGCGGATGAGACCGGGTCGAGCTCGAGCGCGCGGCGGGCTTCGGCCAGGGAGCGCTCGATCCGCCCTTCGCGCAGGAGCACCAGTGCGTTCCAGCCGGCCACGTCGGCTTCGGCGGGGTGCAGCGCGACGGCGCGGTCGAAATCCGCGCGCACCCGGGAGAGCGGCGCGAACGCGAGGTACTCGATGTAGGCGCGGAAGGCGACCGGCTCGCCCCGCGAGGGATCGAGAATCATCGCCCGCTCGGCGAGCGAGAGCGCCCGCGCCGCCGTCGGGTAGCTCGGGATGGTGGTGCGGTAGCCGTAGCTCAGCTGGAGCGCGAGCGCCGTGGCGAGCCGCCCCACCGCCTGGGCGTGGGTCGAGTCGAGCCGGACGGCTTCCTCGAAGTACCGGATCGCCTCCGCAATGCCCTCCGCCGTCCGCCGCCGGAGGGCGAGCTGGCCGGCGAGGTATTGCTCGTGCGCGCCCTCGCTCCGGGCGCGCGCCGCGTGGGCCTGCAGCGGGAGCCGCGCGGTCGGGCCCAGGATGGCGTGGGTCACCCGGGAGACGACGTCCTCCTCGATCTGCCCGACGTTCGCCGCGTCGGGGGCGTAGCTGGTCACCCACAGCTGGGCCTGGGTCGGCGCCTCGACCAGCTGCACCGCCACCTCCGCCCCGCGGCCGGTGCGGCGGGGGACGAACAGCACGAAATGCTCGACCCCGAGCGCCGTGCCCAGATCCTTGAGCGTCGGGGTGCTGCCGCGCCGGAGCAGCGCGCCGACCGACATGTAGTTGACCACCCGGAGCCCCTCGATCCGGCTCAAGTCGTTGCTGATCCGGTCCACCAGGTCGGCCAGAGTCGCTGCGACCGCGGAGTCGGGCCGGAAGTATTCCGGCGGGAGCACCGCCACCGACGCGTCGTGGATTGTCCCGGCGGCGGCCGCGACACCGGCCGACCGGCGGCGGAGCGCCCAGCCCGTGGCGAGCAGCAGCGCGGCCGCGAGTACCACCGCCGCCGCCCAGCCGAGCAACGGCCGCCGCGTGGTGGCGATCGGAACCGGAATCCCCGCGTTCGAGTGGGTGCCGGAGGGCAGCGCCTCGAGAGCGGCCTGCAGCTCGTGGGCGGTGCCGAAGCGGTCCTGGGGGCGCTTTTCCAGGCAGCGCATCACGATCGCCACCAGCTCCGGCTGCACCGCTGGGCGGAGCTCGAGCAGCGGGACCGGCGTCGCGACCGCCTGCGCCACCAGCAGCTCCTGGATCGAGCTCCCCTCGAAGGGCCGCCGCCCGGAGAGCAGCTCGTAGGCCAGCACCCCGATGGCGTAGATGTCCGCCCGGTGGTCGAGGCTCGAGTCCGCCGCGGCCTGCTCCGGCGCCATGTAGCCCGGGGTCCCCAGGGCCACGCCGACCCCCGTCACCTGGACCGCCCCCGGGGTCGGCATCAGCGCCTTGGAGACGCCGAAATCGGTGACGAGGGCGTTCCTGCCCACCAGGAAGACGTTGTCCGGCTTGATGTCGCGGTGCACGATACCGGCGTCGTGCGCATGGGTGAGCGCGTCCACGATGTCGAGCAGGATGCGCCGAACTTCGTCCGGCGGCAGGGCGCCGTCGCGCTCCAGCCGGGCGCGCAGCGTCTGCCCACGGATGTACGGCATGGTGTAGAAGGGGCCCCGGGTGCCCCCCTCGTACTCGACGATGCCGGCCGACAGAACCGGGACGATGTGGGGATGCTGCAGGCGCGCGGCGTGCTGGATCTCGGCCTGGAAGCGCTGGACGCTCAACCCCGCCATGAGGTCGGGCGGGAGCAGCTTCACCACGATCTCGCGCTGGAGGAGCTCCTCCTCGGCGACGAAGACCCGCGACATGCCCCCGCCGGCCAGCTCCCGGGTGACCCGGAAGCCGGAGCCAAGCGTGGCCTGCAGATCCGAACGAAGATCGGTCGGCACGGAGGTGGAAGGCTCTGGTGTGGGAGCCCCGGAATCTACGGGAAAGGCGGAACGGCGGATAGGCGGAAGGGCGGAAATGGTGAACCGACGGACTAACTGACCGCCTGTCCGCCTGACCGCCTGACCGCCTGTCCGCCCGACTGCCTGTCCGCCTGATGCTCAGTACACCGTGACTCGAAAGGCGGCGGTCTCGACGACGCCCTTACGCCGCACCTGCACCCACACCCGATAGACCCCCGCATCGGGGAACGCGTAGGGGAAGCCGATCCGCCCATCGAACGTCATGTCGTGTCCCGCGCCGGCGCCGAGCGCGCCGCTCGCGGTGAGCCTCCGGCCGAGCATGCCCCACGCGGTGTCGGAAGGCAACCGCGCGCGGAGGGCCACCTCCGCGGCCGCGGAGATGGTCCCCATCGGGTGCAAGTGCACGTACACCTGTCCATCCTCGCGCATCACGACGGCGTGGCCCGCCATGCCGAGGTACGGCTCCACCCGGCCCACCGAGCCGTCCGCCTCGCGCACCAGGAAGTGGAGGCGGGCGTCGTCGTTCGCCGTGAGGCGGCCGGGCTTCGCCTCCCAGATGAGGGACCCGCCGCCCGCGAGCGAAGCGACGGAATCGGTTGGGAGCCCGGTGAACCAGGCGTCGTCGGGGTCGCCGGCGCCGGCCGGTGACCCGGGAGCGGGAGTCGGGACCGGGGGCCCGCCACCCGGGAGCTCGACGCTCGCGACCAGCGTCCGCGCGAATCCGCTCTCGTGGGTGATGTCCGCGAAGGCCCGGTACCGCCCGGGCGGGAGCGGCGGGAGCGGCGACTCGAAGGTGGCGGTATCGGTAGAGACCGGATGGAGGTGGGCGAATGCCCCGGCGTCGTCCTCCTTGACCAGGAAGAGGTGCATGAGCTTCCCGTGGTCGGGGATGAGCGGCGTCGAGGCGCGATCCAGCCAGCTCCGGCCCCGCCACACCGAATCGGCGATGGAAAACCGGAGCCGCGGCGCGTCGGCCGGGCTCACCACCTCCGCCGTGGCGGTCCAGCGCCGGTCCAGGCCTCTGCGATACCCGCGGTCCTCGGCGTTCCACCAGGTCTTACCGCCGCCGAGCAGCGCGAGCAGCACCACCCCTCCGCCGCCCATGGCGAAGCGGGCGCGCTTCCGGCGCCGGGTATCGGGGGCCTCGCCCGGCGCGAGCACGCTCTCCCGCACGGCGGCGCCGACGATGGTCACCGCGCCCACCAGCAGAAAGACGCCCAGCGCCCCGAGGAGCCAGCCCAGCTTCCGGTCCATGCCGAGGACGCGGGTGGCGGTGGCGGAGACCGGGACGATGGCGGTGCCGGTGCCACGAGCGCCCGCCACCGTGACCCGCACGCCGTAGGATCCGGGGATCATGATCCAGAGCGGCACCGTCCAGCTCCCGGGCCGGCCGGGTACCGCGCGGGCGGTGTCGGCGGGTGGGATGCGGGTCGGATCGGTGGCATTGTAGGCGGCGGGGCTCGCGGTGACCGCGGTCACGCTCTGCTCGAAGCTGGTGACGCTGACCACGACGTCGGCGAGACCAGGGATCACGCCCGGCGAGCGCACCACGATGCGGACCGGGTACGGCCCCGCCGCGCCCTCGAACCAGGTGTCGGGCGAGCCGACGTGGGCGGACGTGAGCAGGGCGAGCGCTGTTGCGCCGGCGATGATCCTGGCACGACGAGACATCGTCTCTCCCCCGCAGAAGAACTACGTCAACAGTCAACGGTCAACGGTCAACGGGAACAGCCCCGTGCGCGCCGATCTCTGCGTGCAAGGCAGGTTCCGTTGACCGCTGACCGTTGACCGTTCTACCGTCTGACCCGCCGCATCCACCCGCCCCACCAGAGCCCGAGCCGGGCCGAGACGAAGGCGAGCACCACCGCGATCGCGAGCGGCTTGCCGAGGGCGGCCCCTCCGGCCCGGAGCGCCCGGGCCCCGGTGCGGAGGTCATCCCAGAATTCGTAACGCCAGGGCCCAAGCCGTGCGGTGTAGTCCCACTGGTCTGCGAGGAAGACGGGGTTCCGAGCCGCGGGGGAGAGCAGGAAGGTGGACATCGGCCAGCTGATCGCGAGCAGCGACAGCACGAACCCCAGGCCGAGCAGCGCGGAGAGCCGCCAGTCGCGACGGTCGCCCAGCCACCGGTGGAGGAGATCGAACACCAGCGCGGGCACCACCAGCACCACCGGGAACGGCGCCGGCACCAGGTGCTCGATCGGATTGTTGATCGGCGCGAGCTTGGGAGCAGCCGGAACATTCTGGAGGACCCAGCTCATCACCAGGCTCGCGCCCATGAACACCGCCGCGGTCGCGGTGGCGGGCCAGCGGAGCCGGCCGGCGCGGGCGGCCGCCGCGAGGACCAGGGGGAAGAGCGCGGCGGAGATCTGGTAAAAGAGCCGGCTCCGCCAGAGGTTCGGGAAACCGGTGTATTCGAACGTCGCGGTCGCGACCATGAGGAGAAGGATTCCGGAGGCGATCGCGAACGCCGGCGCGAATTCGCCCGCGATGCGGCTCCCCTGCCCCGCCGGGGCGGGGGCCGCCCGGTCGGTGGCGCGGTTCTGCTCCGCCAGCGCCATGAGCATCGCCCCCGCCACGATCCCGATCATGCCGAGCAGGAGCAGGATGTGCGGCGGGCTCACGATCTTGACGTCGAGGCCGTAGGCGTTGTGCCACCAGTTGTCGAACGGCGCGGAGGTGAGCATCGCGAGGCTCCCCCACACCGAGACCCAGGCGCCGAACGGGCCGCGGAACCCCCAGACGCGGACCATCTGCTCGCGGCCCGTGCCGCCCGCGACGAAACTGCTCCGCAGGATGAGCCCGCCGCAGCTCGCACCGACGAGCAGCGCCGCGAGGTATTCGACGACGTGCGGCGCGGTCCAGAAGGTGTCGCGCCCCACGCTCCGGTGCCAGGCGATGTCCCAGGTGAGTCCGATGGCTATCATCGCGGCGGCCGCGATGACCGCGTAGCCGGTGCGCACCACCGCCGGTGCACGCGAAGCCGCCGGCGGCGCCGAAGCCACCGGAGGGGCGGCCCCGAGCGGGGGAACTCTGCTGGGCGCGATCGTGCCGGACATGAACCCTCCACGGTCTCTCGCGGCAAGCTAGGCCGCACTTTCCGCCCCGGCAAGCGTGCGCTAGCTTCGGGCCTTGGAGACCTTCATCACCCCCTCCTCCCGGCCCCGGTTCCGCGCCCTCGCAGCCACTTTCGTCCCCGAGACCGCCTCCGCCGGCCCCGCGGAATGGGCCGCGCTCGAGGCGACGGTGGAGGGCGCCCTGGCGGCCCGGCCCGCGGCCCTCCGGCGCCGGCTGCGCCTCTTTCTCCGCCTTCTCGACCTCGGCGCCTGGCTTCGCCACGGCCGGGGCCTCGCCGCACTCGACGCCGCGCGTCGCTCGGCGTTCCTCGAACGAGCGGCCCGTTCATCGCTGCCGCCCGTCCGCCAGGGCGTCTGGGGCGTCCGCACGCTGGTGATGCTGGGCTGGTACACCCAGCCCGCGGTCAGCGCCGCCCTCGGCTACCGGGCGAGCCCCGCGGGGTGGGACGCCCGCCGGTGACGACCGAGCGCTGCGCGGTGGCGATCGTGGGCTCGGGCGCGGGCGGCGGCACCGTCGCGCAAGCCCTTGCACCGCTGGTTGCCCAGGGGAAGCGCGTGCTGGTGTTCGAGCGGGGGCCCCGCTTCCGCGACGAGGACTTCACCGGGCGGGAGCTCGAGATGTCGAGCGCGCTCTACGCCGACGAGGGCGGCTTCCTCACCGCCGACGGCGCCATGACCCTCGCCTTCGCGCACGGCTACGGCGGCTCAACCCTCGTCTATACGGGAACCTCGCTCATCGCGCCGGAGCGGGTGATCCGGGCGTGGAGCGTCCCCGGCCTCACCCACGCCGACATCGAGCGGCGCTCCCGGAAGTACTTTGCGGAGAACAACGTCCATCTGCTCGAGCCGGACCTGCTCAACGAGAACAACCGGCGCTTCGTGGAGGGCGCGTCGAAGGCGGGGTACCGCGCCGAGCAGTTCCCGCTCAACCTCAAGGGCTGCCGCGGCTCGAGTCTCTGCAACCTCGGCTGTCCCAACGCGGCCAAGCAGGGTACCGACCGGGTCCAGCTGCCGAGCGCGGAGCGGCAGGGCGTCCTGGTGGTGACCCGCGCCGAAGTCACCCGCGTCGAGGAGCGCCGGCTGCGGGTGGTCGTGTCGCCCCGGCCCGCGGGCGGCAAGGGCGCCGACCCCGAGTGGGCCCCCGGCGAGTACCTCGTCGAAGCCGACCAGGTCGTCCTCGCGGCCGGCGCGCTCGGCACGCCACCGCTCCTCCTCCGCAGTGCGCTGCCGGGCCTTCCGCGCGGCGTGGGGGCCGGGTTCACCTGCCATCCGGCCCACATCCTGGTGGCCGAGCATCTCCGGCCGCTCAGCAACGACGTGGGGCACCCGAAGAGCTTCTTCGTGGACCGCGGGGCGGAGGAGGGGTACGTCCTGGAGACCTGCATGTACTTCCCCTTCATCACCGCGAAGAACCTGACCGGCTTCGGCGCGCCGCACAGCGCGCTCATGGGGGCCTTTCCGCGGCTGCAGATGATCCTGGTCCTGGCGTGCGATAAGACGATCCCGGAGAACCGGATCACCATCGACCGCCGGGGCCGGCCGGTGGTGCACTACCGGTTCACTCCCGCGGTGATCGAGGCGATGGTCCGCGCCACCCGCGCCGCCGCAAGGATCTTCTTCGCCGCGGGCGCGGTCCGGGTGCACGCGCCGGAGGCGGAGCCGCCGCTCCTGGAGGCATGGGAGGCCGACCGGGTAGAGGAGCGGATTCACGCCCGCCACTTCCGCACCGGCACGATCTCGGTCTCCGCGGCTCATCTCATGGGCGGCTCCGCGATGGGTGGCGACCCGGCCGGCTCGGTGACCGACGGGTGGGGACGGGTGCACGGCCGGCCGTGGCTTCGGGTGGCCGACGCGAGCCTCTTCCCCGACGCGCTGGAGATCAACCCGTATCTCACGATCATGGCGCTGGCCGACCGGGTCGCGGAGGGCGTGCTGGCTGACGCAGGGAGCTAGGGGCTAGGGAGCTAGGGAGCTAGGGAACTAGGGAGCTAGGGGACTAGGGAACTAGGGAGCTCGGGCACTTCCTCCTAGCCCCCTAGCTCCCCAGCTCCCCAGCCCCCTCGCAGGAGTGAGATGAAACTGACAGGTGGGGAGATCGTCGTGAGAGCGCTGGAGGCTGAAGGCATCCGCCATGCCTTCGGCATCCCCGGCACCCACAACATCGAGCTCTACGACGCGCTCAGGGACTCCCGCGTCGTGCGGCCGGTCCTGGTCACCGACGAGCAGAGCGCCGGATTCATGGCCGACGGCCTCTGGCGAGCGTCGGGCGAGCTCGGCTGCGTCAACCTGGTGCCCGGCGCCGGGCTCACCCACGCGCTCTCCGGCATCGCCGAGGCCTATATGGACGGGGTGCCGATGCTGGTGCTGGGCTGCGGAATCCGCCGGAGCCCGGGGCGCGCCTACCAGCTCCACGACGTGGATCAGCTCGCGATGGCCCGACCCGTCACCAAGGGTACTTTTTCGCCCACGACCGGCGCCGAGCTCTACTCGATCATCCGCGACGCCTCCACCCTCGCCCGAAGCGGCACCCCGGGGCCGGTGATGGTCGAGGTGTCGGTGGACCTCTACCTCACCCGGCACGAGGTGGATCCCCGGGAGTGGGGGACGGCCGGGCCGAGCCCGGGTTCGCCGCCGGCTCCCAACCGGGAGGAGCTCGGCCGCGCCGCCCTCCTCCTCGGCGCGCCCGACGCGAGGCCGCTCATCTACGCCGGGCTCGGCGCGCAGGGCGCCCAGGTCGAGCTCGTGGCCCTGGCGGAGATTCTCGAGGCGCCGGTCGCGACCACGATCCAGGGGAAGGGCGTGTTTCCGGAATCGCACCCGCTCTTTCTCTGGAACGGGTTCGGCAGGTCGGCGCCGCCTTTCGCGCGGGACATCGCGGCGGACCGTGCCGTAACCCTCGCGATCGGCTGCCGGTTCAGCGAAGTGGGCACCGGCGGCTACGGTCTCACCCCGCCCGGGCGGCTCATCCACGTGGACATCAATCCCGACGTGCTGGGGAGGAACTACCCGGCGGAGCTCGCGATTGCGGCGGATTCCCGGGAGTTTCTCGCCGGGCTGCTCGCGGAGCTCGGAGAGACGCAAGGACGCGAGGACGCAGAGGCGGCGGACGGGCGGACGGGCGGACGGGCGGACGGAGAGCTCCGCGAGCGGATCCGCCTGGGCCACACCGGCGTTCGGAAGGCGTGGCTCGCGGCGCGGAGCGCCGGCCGGGTCACCCCGTTCGTGCTCCTCGATGCGCTCCAGCGCGGCTTCGGCCCCGAAACGGTGTTCACCGCGGACAGCGGAAACGGCACCTTCCTCGCGATGGAGTGTCTCCGCCTCGAGCGGCCGGGCCGCTTCCTCGCACCGGTGGATTACTCCTGCATGGGCTATGCGGTGCCCGCCGCCATCGGCGCGAAGCTGGGCGCGCCGGCCAGCCCGGTCGTGGCGCTGGCCGGCGACGGCGCTCTCCTCATGACCGGGCTGGAGCTGCTCACCGCGGCGAGCCAGGGGGTGCCGATCGCGGTATTCGTGCTGCGCGACCGCGAGCTCGCCCAGATCGCGCAGTTCCAGGCCACCGCGTTCAACCGCCGCACCGCGAGCGTGCTCCCCGATTTCCACGCCGGGGGCCTCGCCGAAGCGGTGGGGGTCGAGTGGCTGGCGCTCGAGCGCGACGAGCAGGTGGAGGACACCATCGCCGCGGCGCGCGCGGTGGTCGCGTCGGGCCGGCCGGTGCTGGTGGACGTGGCGATCGACTATTCCGAAAAGACCTGGTTCACCCGGGGGGTGGTGAAGACCATGCTGGCGCGGCTCCCCTGGCCCGACCGCCTCCGCTTCGTGCTCCGCGCCCTTCGGCGCCGGCTCGCGGGGTCCGGGCCATGAGTGAGACGCCGAAGTACACCGACCGCCAGATGGCGCTGATCCTCAAGCGCGCCGCGTCGCTCCAGGCCTCCGGCGACGAAGGGCGATTCTCCCTGGAGGAGGTCCGGCAGATCGCCGCGCAGGTGGGGATCCCGGCGGAGCTGGTCACCCGCGCCGCGAACGAGCTCACCGCCGGGGCGGAGCGTTCCGGCATCGGCGGCCCGGGCACCTCGTATTACGCCACCCGCGCGGTACCCGGAGCGGTGTCCCCCTCCGACTATCCGGAGCTCCTCTCCATCATCCGCCGGGTGACCCGGGACCCCGGCAAGCCCAGCGATCTCGCCGGCGCCCTCGAATGGCGGAGCTCCACCGGGTACAGCTCGCTGGCGGTGACGGTCGCGCCCGGAAAGGACGAAGCCGTAATCCGCGTCGAGGGAGAATTCGGCGGGCAGAAGATGGTGTCGTACCTCATCGCGGGGGCGGTCACCGGCCTTGCCACGCTGGCGGCGCTCGGCAGCGGAATGCCCGAGGTCGCCGCGGGCGTGGCGGGCGGGGTGGGACTGCTCAGCTTCGCCGGCGCGCGGCTTCTCTGGGGGCGGCTCGCCCGCCGGGCCGAGGAGCGGGTCAGCCAGCTCCGCGACGCGCTGGCCGCGGGGCTCGGCAAGCGGGCCGGCCCGTCGTAGGCGGCCGGCTCAGCCGCGGAAGACCGCCACTGCTTCGGTGAGCTTGACCGCCGCGTTGGCGAGCGTCAGCGCCGAGGCGGTGATCTCCTCGGTCGAGGCGTTGAGCTCCTCGGTCGAGGCGGAGATCTGCTCCGCCGCCGCGGCGAAATCCTCGGTCCCGGTGGCGAGCTCGCGGGTCCGTCCCGCGATGCCGTCGATCAGCCCGCGCACCTCGTTGGTCGCCTTGGACACGCCGCGGGTCCAGGCGTCCACCGCATCCGCTTCCGCGGAGACGGTCGCGAGCCCTTCCGCCGCCGCCAGGGCGGCATCCCGCGCCAGCAGTCCGCCCTCCCCCAGGCGGAGCAGGCGCTCCCGCGCACTCGCCACCCGGCCCGCGATCGCCCGCACCGTGTCTCCGGTGGCGGTCGCCGCCGCCGCGGCCTGTCCCGAGAGCTTCCGGACCTCGTCGGCGACCGCCGAGAACCCTTGCGACTCCACCCCCCCCCCGCCGCCGCCGCCCGCTCCGACGCCGGCGCGCGCGGCCTCGATCGCGGCGTTCAGGGCCAGGATCCGGGTCTGCTTGGCCACGGTGCGGGCCTGGTCAATGAATCGCTCCAGCTCCAGGGAGGCCTCGGTGAGCGCCTCCGCCTCCTGGGTGCCGAGCTCGACTTCCTCGGCGAAGCGGTCGAGCGCGCGGACGCTCGCGCCGAGCCGCTCCCGGTGGGCCCGCGCCAGGTCTGCCAGCGCGGCATTCCGCTCCACCGCCTTGAGCGCGCCGGCCGCCAGCTCCTCGGCGATGGCGAGGATGCGCGCGGCGTCGTCGGCCACCGCGCCAACCAGCGACGCCTGGGCCACGGCCCGGTCGGTGAGCTCGGCCGTGGTGCCGGCCACTTCCTGGGTCGAGGAGACCATCTGCTCGCTCGACGAGGAGATCTCCTCCGCCAGCGCCGCCGAGTCGTTCGCGGCGCTCCGGATGGAGCCCACCAGCCGGTTGAGCTCGCGCACCATGCGGGAAAGGCCCTCGGTGACCGGCCCGCCACCGACCTGCTTGAGGTCGGCCCGGGAAACCGAGAGATCGCCTTCGGCGACCCGGTGGGCGATCGCGGCGGCCACGCCGAGGGGCCGCATGATCGTCCTCTCCAGCCACGCGTGCACGGCCCAGAGGACGATGAGGCAGATCAGCGCGAAGATGCCGAGCACCAGCGGGAGCGACCAGTCGAGCCGGCCGGTGAGGAATCCGCCAAGCCCCGCGGTCAGCACGGCGATGGTGATGGCGCCGCCGGCCTGGAGGGTGCGGCTCAGGCGATTCGCGAAGAGGGCCATGGGAGACTGCATATTAGCAGCGGGCTCCCGGCCGGGCCACGGCCTGCGGTGACGCCGGCCCCCGATTCCGGGTAGATTCGCTCCATGAGCCCGCACGATTCCGACGACGGCTACCGGCCCGACCAGGTCGAGGCCAAGTGGCAGGCCCGCTGGGCGGAGCGCCACACCAACGAGCCCGACCTCGACCGGGCCGAGCGCCCCTTCTACAACCTGATGATGTTCCCCTACCCCTCCGCCGAGGGACTGCACGTGGGGAACGTCTTCGCCTTCACCGGCGCCGACGTGTTCGGCCGGTTCCAGCGGCTCCGCGGGAAGACCGTCTTCGAGCCGATGGGTTTCGACGCCTTCGGCATCCACAGCGAGAACTTCGCGCTCAAGATGGGGACCCACCCGGCGGAGCTCATCCCCCGGAACATCGCCAACTTCCGCCGCCAGCTCACCCGGATGGGCGGGATGTTCGACTGGCGGCACGAGCTCTCGACCACCGACCCGGCCTACTACAAGTGGACCCAGTGGGTGTTCCTCCAGCTGTACCACGCCGGGAAGGCGTACCGGAAGAAGGCGGCGGTCAACTGGTGCCCGCGCGACAAGACGGTGCTCGCCAACGAGCAGGTGATCGCCGGCGCCTGCGAGCGCTGCGGCGCGATGGTGGAGCAGCGCTTTCTGGAGCAATGGTTCTTCCGGATCACCGACTACGCCGAGCGGCTGCTCGGCAACCTCGACGATCCCTCGAAGATGGACTGGTCGGCGTCCACCGCGACGGCGCAGCGGAACTGGATCGGCCGGAGCGAGGGGGCCGAGATCGAGTTTCCCAGCGACGCCGGCCCGATCCGGGTCTTCACCACCCGGCCCGACACCCTCTTCGGCGGGACGTTTCTGGTGCTGGCACCCGAGCACCCGCTGGTGGACGCGCTCACCGTTCCGCCCTGGCGCGAGGCGATGGAGGCGTACCGGAAGGCCATCGCGGCCAGGGACCTGGTCTCCCGCAAGGTGGGCGAGAAGGAGAAGACCGGCGTCTTCACCGGCTCGACCGCGCGAAACCCCGCCACCGGCCAACAGATCCCGGTGTGGGTCGCCGACTACGTGCTGATGGAGTACGGCACCGGCGCCATCGGCGGAGTCCCGGGCCACGACGAGCGCGACTTCGAGTTCGCCACGAAGTTCCGGCTCCCGATCGTCCGTGTGCTGGCGGGCCCCGGGGAGACCGGGGCGACGCCGCTCGACGGCCCCGCGGTGGACACCGAGGGATTCCGGCTGGTCAACTCAGGAGCATTCTCGGAATTGCCGGCCGCCCTGGGAATCAAGGCGATCGTGGCCTGGCTGGAGCGGGAGGGGCATGGCAAGGCCCAGGTGCGCTACCGGCTGCACGACTGGTGCATCTCGCGGCAGCGCTACTGGGGGCCGCCGATTCCGATTATCCATTGCGACGGCTGCGGCCCGGTGCCGGTGCCGGAGAAGGACCTCCCCGTGGTTCTGCCGGTGATTGCGGATTTTCAGCCCGACGACTCGGGGATCTCACCGCTGGCCCGGCACAAGGAGTGGTACGAGGTCGCCTGCCCCGGGTGCGGCAAGCCGGCCCACCGCGAGACCGACGTCTCCGACACCTTCCTCGATTCGGGGTGGTATTACCTGCGGTTTACCTCCACTGAATTCGACGACCGGCCGTTCGACGACGCGAGAGTGAAGCGCTGGCTCCCGGTGGCGAGCTACATCGGCGGGAACGAGCACGCGGTGCTCCACCTCCTCTACAGCCGCTTCCTCACGATGGTGCTCCACGACCAGGGCCGGCTCGCCTTCGAGGAGCCGTTCCGGAAGTTCCGGGCCCACGGCACCATCGTGAAGGACGGCGCCAAGATGTCGAAGACGCGGGGCAACGTGGTCATCCCCGACCAGTACATCGCGAGGTGGGGTGCCGACACGTTCCGGACCTACATGATGTTCCTCGGGCCCTACGAGGAGGGCGGCGACTTCCGGGACGAGGGGCTGGCCGGCCCGCGGCGGTTCCTCGACAAGGTCTGGGAGCTGGTGCAGCAGTGCGAGCGCGCCACGCTGGTGGGCAACGAGCTGCATCACGCCATCGTGGTCAAGTGGCACCAGACCAAGCAGCGGGTGACCGAAGACCTGGAGAGGCTCTCCTACAACACCGCGATCGCGGCGCTGATGGAGCTGCTCAACGCGCTCCGCGCGGTCAACTGCGCCGAGCGGAAGATCGTGAAGGAATTCGTGATCATGTTATCACCCTTCGCGCCCCATTTCGCCGAAGAGTGCTGGGAGCGGCTCGGCTCGAAGACCAGCGTCTTCGACGCGGCGTGGCCGTCGTGGGACCCGGGGCTCACGGAGGAGAGCGAGATGGAGATCGCCGTGCAGATCAACGGGAAGACCCGGTCCAAGGTGCGAGCGGTGCGCGGCGCGTCGGAGCCCGATGTGGTGGCGGCCGCGCGCCGGGACCCGACCGTGCGGAAGTTCACCGACGGGAAAGAGCTCAAGAAGGTGGTGTATGTGAAGGATCGACTATTGAATCTCGTAGTCGGCTGAGGGCGCCCGAGGACGCAGGAGGTAGCGAGTAGCGAGGAGGGCCGCCCCACCACCCCTTCTCGCTCCTCGCTACCTCCTACCTCCTATTCCACTTATTTCGAGCTATTCGACGGTGAAGAGGGCCTGCATCCCCGCGATCAGATGCGGGGCGACGTGGCAGTGGAAGAGCCAGGTCCCCGGGTTGTCGGGCACCATGTCCGCGATCTTCATTTCCATGGTGATGAGCGGGGCCACGTCCGTCCGCATGTGGTTCTCGATCACCGTCTCGCCGTGCCAGTGCGGCGCGTGCATCTCGAAGCCGGTGAGCGAGAAGACGTACCACCGCACGTGCTCCCCCTTCTTCGCCTTGAGCGCGGGCAGGTTGCCGAACGAGAGCCCGTTCATCGTCTCCCGGAGGTTCGCCAGGTAGAACGGATCGGCGAAGGTCGGATTGGACGGGACCTTCTTCATATCCAGCTTCGCCAGCTTGAAGTTCTCGTCCTTGAACCAGCTGAAGTTCTCGTCGAATTCCCCGAAGAGCACCATGATTTCCCGGTCCACGTCCACCGGGCTGCCGTCGGCGCGAGCCTTGCCTCGCGCCGTGATGATCATCCCCCCGATGAGCCCGGCGTTCACGTCCAGCATCTCATTCACGTGAGAATGGTACATCCACATCACCGAGCTGCCGTCGCCGGACGCCGGCCCGGCCCGTTCCGGCACCGGCCAGAGGTAGACGTGGGTGCCGCCCGGCGGCACCCCGTCGTCCGCCTTGTCCTTCCCCGTGGTGCCGTCGGCGTAGGGCGCGCCCTCGGAATCCTTGTCGTAAATCACCCCATGCGGGTGCATGCTGTAGGGATGGGTCCCGTTGTTGCGGAACACGATCCGGAAGGTGTCGCCCACCGAGGCGCGGAGCAGCGGGCCCAGGATGCCCAGGTGCTCCCACCCCGCCGGACGGGGCTTGAGCGTGGTGAACGTGCTGTCGGTGTACTCGTGGTACACCGCCTTCTTGTACACCTTCCCGACCCGGTCCGGCCTTTGCTCGACGAACTCCTTGTCGAGCGGGCTCCACGACTCGCCCGAGATCCCGTTGCCGGCGGCGGGCGCGTAGTCCCACATCACCTCGTCGGCGGCGACGTAATAGGCGTGGGTGCGGCCGCCGTTGGCTGAAGTGGCGGCGCAGCCGGCCGCGAACAGGAGGGAGAGCGTGGGGCCGATACGGAGTGCTGCCCGCCGAGTGAGTGCGGTCATGGTCACGCCTCTGAGTTGTCGTTCTGGAGTGACCTGAATCTACCATGCTGCCCCGGGCGGTCCAAGGCGCCGCCCATGCTGATGCCGCTCCAGTCGTCCCCACGGCCGGCCTCCCCGCCGGTTCATTCCGGCCGGCCCGGCTCCCGGTCCCGGAGCCTGGCCAGCCGCTCCTGCTGCTCGGGCGTGAGCGCGTTCTTGATCCGGATGAGTAGCTGCATCTGCCGCCGCTTCACCTCCCGCTCCAGCGTCAGCACCCTGTCCACCTGCGCCAGGGCCGCCGCCTCGTCCACCTTCGGCTCCCCGATCAGCTTGGCCAGGTCCCCGCCCCGCTCCGCCATCTGGAGCTTCAGCTCTATCATGTCGCCCTGCATCTCCTTGAGCGCGCTGACGATGGTGGCCCGCTGCGCCGGCTGGAGCCCGATGTCCTGGGCATGCTGGATCACCAGCTCGGGCGGGAACAGAAGATGCGCAATCGGATCATCGGGCTCGGCGTGCCCGGGACCCTGCTCCGCGTGAGGAGGGTGGTCGCGGCCCTGCGAAGCGTGGGGCTCCTGGTGGCCGCCACCCTGCGCCGCCGCCGGGGCGACCGCAATGGTCGTGAAAAGGTATGCCGCCAATAATGTCGTCCTCATGACCGGATTCTCCTAGAAAGGGTGACCGGCGGTCCTAGCGGACCGCCGGGGTCGAGTGCCTTGAGCGGTGAGCCGGCCGGCGCCTCGCCCAGCCGGGGCGGGTTCCCGAGCAGCTCGGCGCCTGGCACGCGCAACAGAAACTCCGTTGGACTCCTCCAGCTCGAGAGCTCGCGGGCGATCTCGAGCGCCTGGGCCGGCCCGCTCGGTGGACGGACCACTTTCGCGATCAGGACGATGCCCGCCAGCGCCGCGGTCGCCGCCAGGGTCCATTTGAGCCATCGCCGCCGTGGCGTGGAGACCGACCGGCCGGCGAGCACCCGCGCGAAGGGCGGCGCGGCTTCCCCCTCGGCCCGGCGCGCGGCCTGAAACAGGTCGCGGAGATCGCGATCGTCGTCGAGCGGCATCATCCGAGGTCCTCACCCTGTAGCAGCGCGCGGAGCCGGGCCTTGCCGCGCTGGTAGTGCGTCCGTGCAGTTCCCACCGGCATGCCGAGCACGTCGGCCGCCTCCTGCACGCTCAGGTCCTGGTAGAACACGAGATGCAGCATCCGGCGTTGCCGCTCCGATAATCGGTCCAGCGCGTCGCCCAGCCGGCGCGCGGTCTCCCGGCGTTCCAGGTCCGCTCCGGCGTCGAAACCGGTGCCCGGCCCCGATCCGGCGGCCGAGCCTCGGCTGAACCACCGGCGAAGCCGCTCCACCCGGAGCCACCCACGCCGCCGCTCCGCGCGCGCGGTCAGGCGGATGACCCCGAACAGCCAGGTCCGGAAGCTGGAGCGACCCTCGAACTCGGCTCGCCCGTCGAGGATCCGCTCGTAGGCGGCGTGGAGGGCGTCCTCCGCCTCCTCGCGCCCGCCGCCCGCACAGCGCAGGGCCCAGGCAAAGGCGCCGGCGTGCTCGCGTTCCAGGTGAGCCTCGAGTTCGTCACGCCTCATCAGGGCTCCATGCACCGGATGAGTGTCCCGCGGGGCACTTCTATAGGACACGGCACCCCCTGACCCCTGACCCCTAACCCCCAACCCCCAACCCTTGCGCGACGATATACTACGGCTCAGCGGTCATTCCGACCCGACCGGACCCCCCGGAGGCCCCTCATGGACGTGCGCCGCGCGACGCCGAGCGACCTGCCCCGCCTCGTCCCTCTCTTCGACGCCTACCGGCAGTTCTATCGCCAGCCGTCCGACCCCGCGCGCGCCGAGCGATTCCTGCGCGAGCGCCTCGCGGGCGGCGAGTCGGTGATCTTCCTCGCGCTCGATGAAGACGCGGCCGCGGGCTTCGTCCAGCTCTACCCCAGCTTCTGGTCGGTTGCGCTCTGCCGGTCCTGGATCCTCAACGACCTGTACGTGATGCCCGGGCAGCGGGGGACCGGCGTCGGCCGACTGCTCATGGAGCGGGCCCGGGCGCACGCCATAGAGACCGGCGCCGGCGGGATGTCGCTCGCCACCGAGCGCACCAATGCGACCGCGCAGCGGCTCTACGAGTCGCTCGGCTGGCGGCGGGACGAGGAGTTCCTGCACTATGAGCTGGCTCTGGGGGCGTGAATGCATGCCAGCCGAGCTGACCGCGTTCTCTGGGCCGCCTATCGCGTCGAAATGGTTATTGCTCGCCTGCACCTTGGCTTCAGGATGCGTACTATTATGGGTCGCAAGACGACGGCGGAGATGGTGGGCGAAGCCTTGCGCGAGTTGGGGGTGCTTCTTGCCCTCTTCGGACCGCTGGAGCGAGTCATCGTGAAAGGTGAGCCGGTCCCCCGGGCTTCGCCATTACGATCGCCGCCCTGGTCTTCGGGTTCGTAGGCCTGGGGATCGTCATCGAACGCAGGCGCAAGTTGGGGAATTGAGCGGACATGGACCTGCTGACCTACTATGCGATGCTCCTCACCCTCGGGGTCATCGCAGGCCTCTTCGCCTTGTACCGGGAGCGACATCCCCGGAAACCCCCCCGGCCATAGAACCGCCGCGAAGACGACCTCCGTCCGTGCCCTGGACCGCGGCAAGGCTTCGATGATCACGCGGTTCCCGAGCCCGCTCCTGTTTGCCCTCGCCGCCGCCGCGACCCTCGCCGCGCAGGAGCCGCCCCGGCCCCGCGCCCGCGACCTGGGCATTGCCCCCGGCGTCTATCAGCCCGGCCCCCGCAATGCCATCACCGACGTCCCCGGCGTCCGCGTGGGCCAGGTCACGGTGCGCCTCGGCGATTCGGTGCGCACCGGCGTCACCGCGATCCTGCCCCACGGCGGCAATCTGTTCCTCGACCGGGTACCCGCCGCGGTCCAGGTCGGCAACGGCTTCGGCAAGCTGCTCGGCTCCACCCAGGTGAACGAGCTGGGCGAGCTCGAGTCGCCCATCCTGCTCACCTGCACCCTCTGCGTCTGGAACGCGGCCGACGCGCTGGTGGCCTGGATGCTGGAGCAGCCGGGCCTTGAGAGCGTGCGCTCGATCAATCCGCTGGTCGCCGAAACCAACGACGGCACCCTCAACGCCATCCGCTCCCGGCCGATTACGGCGGAGCACGTGCGCGCCGCGCTCGCCGCCGCCGACACCGGCGCCGTGGCGGAGGGAAGCGTCGGAGCGGGCACCGGCACCATCGCCTATTCGTGGAAGGGCGGCATCGGCACGTCGTCACGGCGCGCCGGGACGACGGAGTGGACGGTGGGCGTGCTGGTTCAGGCCAACCATGGCGGCGACCTCACCATCCTCGGCATCCCGGTGGGCCGGGAGCTGGGCCGGACCGGCATAACCCGCGGTGGCGCGCCAAGGGAGAATGGGGACGGGAGGGCGGGCGGCGGCGACGGCTCCATCATCATCGTCGTCGCCACCGACGCCCCGATCTCCGACCGGAACCTGCGGCGGCTCGCCGCCCGCGCCCTGATGGGCCTGGGCCGCACCGGCTCCGCGGCGCAGAACGGGTCGGGCGACTACGTGATCGCGTTCTCCACCAGCCCGGCGGTGCGCCGCTCCCGCGACGCGCGCCGGCTCACCACCACCGAGCTCGGCAACGAGGAGATGAATCCGCTCTTCCAGGCGGTGGTCGAGGCTACCGAGGAGGCCATCTACGACGCGCTCCTCACCGCCACGACGGTCGCCGGAAACGGGAATCGGGTCGAGGCGATCCCGCTGGAAGAGGTGAAGAAGCTCCTGCGGAAATACGGACGCTGACCGATCGCCCGGCGCCGCTCCAACGTTCGACCCCGGAGTGCGATGACGCTGGTTCCTCTCCTCCTGGCCGGCACCGGTCTCGCGGCGGGGCCCCTCCACCCGGCCCGCGACGGCCGGCCGGAGATCCGCCCGCCGCGGGTGGACACCACGATCACCGTGGATGGGCGCCTCGACGAGCCGGTGTGGGCCCGGGCCGCGCTCCTCACCGGCTTCTCCCAGTACTCGCCGAGCGATGGAGTCCCGGCCTCGGACAGCACCGAGGTCCTGGTCTGGTATTCGTCCACCGCGATGTACTTCGGTATCCGCGCGTTCGAGCGCCACGGCGCTCCCACGGCGACCCTCGCCGACCGCGACCGGATCTTCAACGACGACAACGTGCAGCTGCTCCTGGGCACCTTCGACGACGGCCACCAGGCGCTCATGTTCGCGGTGAATCCGCTGGGCGTGCAGGGCGACGGCTCGATCGTCGAGGGCCGGAACACCAGCGCCGGTGGCTTCATCGGCGGGGCCGTCGTCGGCCGCGAGCAGCCCGACCTGAGCCCGGACTACGTCTACCAGTCGCGGGGGCGCATCACCGAGTGGGGCTACGAGGTGGAGGTGCGGATCCCGTTCCGGAGCCTCCGCTACCAGCGGTCCAAGGTGCAGACCTGGAGTCTCAACATCGTCCGCCAGGTGAAGCATTCCGGTTTCGAGGACTCCTGGGCGCCGGCCCGCCGCGCGAGCCCCTCCTTCGTGGGCCAGTCCGGGGCGCTGGTCGGGCTCACCGGCCTCCACCGCGGCCTCGTCATGGACCTCAACCCGGAAGCGACCGGCAAGGCGGTCGGCGCGCCCGGCCCGGCCGGATACGCCTATGACGTCGGCGAGCCCCAGGTGGGGGGCAATCTGCGCTGGGGGGTGAGCGACAACCTCACGCTCAACGGCACGGTGAGGCCCGACTTCTCGCAGGTGGAGTCGGACGCCGGACAGCTGGCCTTCGACCCCCGCCAGGCGCTCTTCTTTCCGGAGAAGCGGCCCTTCTTTCAGGAAGGGAGCGAGCTGTTCCAGGTCCCCAACAACCTCATCTACACCCGCCGCATCGTGCAACCCATCGCGGCCGTCAAGCTCACCGGCAACGCCTTCGGCGCGGACCTCGGCCTTCTCTCGGCCGTGGACCGGAAGCTTGCCTCGGCCTCGGGTGAAGATCATCCGGTCCTCAACCTGCTCCGCGCCCAGCGGAATCTCGGCGGCCGCTCGCGGATCGGACTGGCCTGGACCGACCGGGCCGACGGCCACGATTACAACCGCGTGGCGGACCTGGACGGGCGGCTCGTCTTCGGCGGGATCTCCAGCGTGGACTTCCAGCTCGCGGCGAGCCGCACCCGCGCCGGCGGCCTGACGACGACGGCGCCGCTCTGGCGCGGTCAGCTGAGCGTCCGCGGCCGCGTCCTTGGCCTGAGCGCCCTCTTTTCCGGCATCGCGGACGACTTCCGGGCCGGGAGCGGCTTCATCGGCCGGCCCGGCATCGTGCACGCCAGCCTGGATCCGAGCTTCACGACTTACGGCCGCCGCGGCGGGCTCCTGGAGCGCTTCACCGGCGACATCGTGGTGGACGGAACCTGGCAGTACCAGAGCTTCATCCACGGCCGCGGGGTGCAGGACCGGAAGCTTCACTTCAACGGGAACGCGGCCCTGCGAGGAGGGTGGAATGTCGGAGCGGGGCTGTTCTTCGAGTCGTTCGGATACGACTCCGCTCTCTACGCCGGCTACCGGCTCGAGATTCCCCGCCCGGCGGGGGGACTCGACACCATCCCGTTCGTCGGGCAGCCGACGATTCCCAACGTCGATTACATCTTCCAGGTGAGCACCCCGCAGTGGCGCCACTTCAGCGGGAGCTGGTTCGTCGCGCTGGGGCGGGGGGACGAGAACTTCTTCGAGTGGGCCTCGGCAAACCTCGTGCTCATGAACCTGGGGCTGGTCTATCGCCCCACCGACCGGCTCCGCGCGGAATTCACCTACGCCTGGCAGCAGGTCAACCGCCGGACCGACGGCTCTCTCGTGAATGTGGGCCGGATCCCGCGGCTCAAGCTGGAATACCAGATCACTCGACCCCTCTTCGTGAGGCTGGTGGGCCAGTACTTCCAGGAAAAGACCGACTCGCTTCGCGACGATTCCCGCACCAACGCGCCGATCCTGATCCCGGGGCCGGACGGCCTCCAGCGTGCGGCGGCGACGGAGAGCAACCTCCTCCACGCCGACCTGCTCCTCGGGTTTCAGCCCGTCCCCGGGACGGTGATCTTCGCCGGCTACGGCGGCGACCTCACCGACGCCTCTGCGTTCAGCTTTCGCGACCTCCACCGGACCAGGGACAGCTTCTTCGTCAAGCTGAGCTATCTGTTCCGGCTCTGACGCTCCGGGGGGGCCTCACCCGCAGTATTGACGCTTCGGCGTCCACCGTGCCCGAAAACTCCCCGCCACCACGCGCCCGCCGAGCCGCAGGTCCACGCTGCCGTCCACGGTGTCGCGCGCGAATCCCCGCAGGCTCACCCGCCACACGCTCGCGGGATCGCACGCGGAGGGAGTGCGGCAGTCGAGTGCGGCGCCTCGCACCGGCGCATCCGAGGAGCGGAACGTCCGGCCGAGAGCCTGGTCCCGGCCCACCCAGAGCATGAGGGCGAGGTGCCCGCCGCCCGGAGGGAGCGAGTCCAGCGCGCGTTCGCTCAGGTAGAGGGTGACCGCCGGCCCGTCGGCCGGGCCGCAGTCGTTGCTTGCGTAGGCGAATGGGTATCCCGGCACCGGACCGGAAGCGGCGTCACCGGTGCAGCCGAGCAGGGTGAATGCGGCGAGGACTGCTGCGAGGCGGCGGCGGTGGTCCGACATGGTAAGCCTCGATCTGAAGGGAGGGCATAGCGGAGATGCCCGAGGCCCGCTGACTGACACAATCCCTGGCCGGGCTCCAAGCGCCGGCCCGCCCACGGTGGCATCCGGAATCGGACGCGATATACTCCCATGGCCCTCGCGATCGCACAAACGCGCGGCGTGGACGGGCCGCCAATCACGTTGATTCGAGGTTCACGATGCGATCATCGAACATTGCCCTCGTCATTCTCTTCGGGCTTCCGCTCGCGGGACAGGCACAGAAGCCGCGAGAGCGCGACCTCAAGCTGCCGATCGGCGGAATGCCGGGGGCGCTCGATGCCATCACCGACGTCGCCGGCGTCGAGGTGGGCCATACCACGCTGATTTCGGGCAGCGGAAAGCTGGTGGTCGGCAAGGGACCGGTCCGGACCGGCGTCACCGTGATTCATCCGCGCGGAAAGGGCAACTCCGATCCGGTTTTCGCCGCCTGGTTCACGCTCAATGGAAATGGCGAGATGACCGGGACCACCTGGGTCCAGGAGAGCGGACTGCTCGAAGGGCCGGTGGCGATCACCAACACCCACAGCGTCGGCGTGGTCCGCGACGCCATCATCCAGTGGGAGCTGTCCCGGAAGAACGCCCTGCAACCGTGGTGGCTGCCGGTGGTCGCCGAGACCTACGACGGCAGCTTGAACGACATCAATGGATTCCACGTGAAGCCCGACCATGTGCTGGCCGCCCTCGATGGGGCCTCGGGCGGCGTGCCGCAGGAAGGAGCGGTCGGTGGCGGTACGGGAATGGTGTGCCACGGCTTCAAGGGCGGCATCGGCACGGCCTCGCGCCGGCTTTCCGCGGAACAGGGTGGCTATACGGTCGGCGTGCTGGTGCAGTGCAACTACGGGTCGCGCCGCGAGCTCAGGATCGCGGGCGTGCCCGTCGGCGAGGAGATTCCCGATCTCGTGGGCTGCATCGCCAACGGCGATCCCCCGCCGCCCGACTCGCCACGCCGGCGCTGCGACGCGGTCGGGAGCGGCGGCGCTTCCGAAGCGCCGGAGCAGGGATCCATCATCGTCGTGGTGGCGACCGACGCCCCGCTCCTGCCCCATCAGCTCAAACGCATCGCCACGCGGGTGTCGCTCGGGATCGGCCGGCAGGGCGGGTTCGGCGGCAACAGCTCGGGCGACATCTTCATCGCGTTTTCCACTGCCAACGACCGCGCCTGGTTCAATGACCACCCGGTGACCGACGTGAAGATGCTTCCGAACGACCGCATCTCGCCGCTGTTTCAGGCCACCGCCCAGGCGACCGAGGCCGCGATTACGAACGCGCTGCTGGCCGCGGAGACGACGACGGGCGCGAACGACCTGCGCATCTATGCCTTGCCGGTGGACCGTCTCCTCCTGGCGATGCGGAAGTACGGCCGCCTCCCGTGAGGGGGCCGGGAGTCCCGCCGGCGGGACCACGGAAAGTCCGTTGACGCACCCGGGTGCGAGGGCTAGTGTAGGAGCCATGTCCTCACATGGCGGGTGGATCGCCTCCTGCGTCGCGCTGCTCGCGGCGGGAGCCGGGGAGGCGCGCGCGCAGCCCGGCACAACCGTCGCGGGCAGGCTCGCCCTCCTGGAGAAGGGCGGCAAACGGACCGCCGACGTGGGCCAGGCGGTCGTCTGGCTGGAGGCGAGCCGGGCTGGGTCCCCCGCCGGCCGGGTGGAGATCTCCACCGAGAACAAGCAGTTCCTGCCTCACGTGCTGGTGGTGCCGGCGGGCAGTGCGGTCTCGTTCCCCAACCACGATCCCTTCAACCATAACGTCTTCTCCCTTTCGGAAGCGGGACCCTTCGATCTCGGCCTCTACGACCGGGGCGAGACCCGGACCGCGCGGTTCTCCAGGCCGGGTATCATCCGGGTCTACTGCAACGTGCACGCGAACATGAACGCGTTCGTCGTGGTGCGCGACAACCCCTTCTACACCCAGCCAGGGGCGGACGGGAGCTTCGCCATCGTGGACGTGCCCCCGGGCGAGTACACCCTGCAGGTCTGGCACGAGCGCGGCGGCGAGGCGAGCCGGAAGATCGAAGTCGGCCCCGCGGGGCTCCAGGGCCTGGAGCTGACGCTCGACGCCCGCGGATTCAAGTCCAAGCCTCACCTCAACAAGTTCGGCAAGCCCTACGACGACGAGGGACGGCGCTATTAACCCGCGCGTCTCCCGGCTGTTCGTCCGCATTTACCTCCTCACGGCGGTGGTGATCGCGGCCGCCCTGGGGGGCTCCATGCTGGTGGTCCGCGGCATCGCATCGCGTGCCGCCCAGCTCTCCATGGAGGACGACCTCCGCGCCGCGGAGGCGGACATCCGCCACGAGTTGGAGGATCGGAGCGGGTCACTGCGCCGCGTCGCCGAGGCGCTGGCCCGGATTCCCGCCAGCGTGGCGCGGATCGAGCGCGCGCAGGCAGGCCACGACCGTGCCGCCCTCATGGACCAGGCAGACGAGTTCCGCCGGCAGCTGCTCTCTGAGTGGGTCATCCTCACCGATGCCCATGGGGTGCTCCAGGCCTGGTCCGAGCGCCCGGACAAGTTCGGCAACGAGCTGAGCGGTGCGCTGGTCGGTCTCCCCCTGGGCGGCGGCACGGGCGAGGGCGTCTGGCTGGAGCCCGAGCAGGATGGGCCGAGGCTCTATCAGGCGGTGTCGGTGCCGCTCCGCATCGGCGACCGCTCGCCCCCCATCGGCGTGCTTATCGCCACGCTGCCCGTGAATACGGAGCTGGCCGATACCCTGAAGCGGAACACCGGCAACGAAATCGTGTTCTTCGCCCGCGACTCCCTGGACCGGCCCATCCCGCTGGTGCGGACCATGCCGGTGGACGATGCCGTGGTCAGGGCCCTGGGCGAGGATACGACGGTGACGCAGATCCGGCTCGCGGCGGGAGGCGAGCGCTGGGTGGGATCGGTCGGCGCGCTCAGGACCGCGGGCGGTTACCCCGTCGCCGGATTCGTGGGGCTCCAATCGCAGTCCCGGGAGCTGGCCCCCTACGTCCGGCTGCAGCGGGCGATCACCGTGGCCCTGGGTGGCGACCTGTTGCTGGCGCTGCTCTCCACCGCAGTGATCGTCCGCCGGATTACCCGGCCGGTGGTCCAGCTGGCGGCGGCGACCCGCCGGGTGATCGAGGGCGACTACAGCGCCGCGATCGAGGTGGATTCTCCCGATGAGATCGGGGAGCTGGGCCGCGCCTTCCGCCGGATGCAGGAGGAGCTCCGGGAAAAGCAACGGCTGGTGGACTTCCTGAGCGCCGGCCGCGCGCTTTCTCGGGGGGCCGAGGCGGCTCCGGATTCGCCGATCGCCGCAGGCGTCCCCGCGGGTATGGCACCCCTCGCTCCCGGAACGGTGCTGGCGGGCCGGTACGAGCTCAAGGAAGTGCTGGGCTCCGGCGGGATGGGCGTGGTCTACCGCGCCCGCGATCGCGAGCTGGGCGAGGTGGTGGCGGTGAAGACGCTGCACCCCGGCTTCGCCCGCGCCGATCCCCACATGCTGGAGCGGTTCAAGCAGGAGATCCGCCTGGCGCGCCGGATCACCCACCGCAACGTGGTTCGGATCCACGACCTGGGCGAGGAGAGCGGCAACTACTTCATCACCATGGAACACGTCGAGGGGACCAGCCTCGATCAGCTGATCCAGCGGCGCGGGCGGTTGCCGGTGGACGTCACCCTCGCCATCGGGAAGCAGCTCTGCCGGGCGCTCGAGGTGGCGCACGAGGCCGGCGTCATCCAGCGCGACATCAAGCCGCAGAACCTGGTGGTGGATCCCGCCGGCTTCCTCAAGGTGATGGACTTCGGAATCGCCCGGCTGGCCGAGGAGCGGTCCCGGGGGCAGCCGCCGCTGACCATCGCCGGCATGGTGGTGGGGACGCCCGAGTACATGGCGCCGGAGCAGCTGCTGGGAGAGGAGGTGGACGGGCGGGCCGACGTCTACGCCGCCGGCGCGGTGTTGTTCGAGTGCCTGACCGGGAAGCGGGTCTTCACCGCGCCGAGCGTCATGGCCCTGATCGGCAAACAGCTGGAGCAGGAGCCCCCGGATCCGCGGAGCCTCAATCCCGACATTCCCGAGTCGCTGGCCCAAGCGGTGATCCGGGCCCTCGCCAAGGATCGGGCGCGACGCTGGCCCACCGCCGCCGCCTTTCGCCAGGCGCTGGAGGCGGTACCCGTGCCGGAGGGGATCACGGCCGGCTCGTGAGTCGGCGCCGCCGCTCCCTCCTCCGCAATCCGAGTCGGTATACTGAATCCGCCCGCCCGGGAGACACGAACATGCCGCGACGATCCGCTCTGTTCCTTGGCCTCGTCCTCGCCACCCTCCTTCCCCACCCCGCCGCCGCGCAGCAGCCGGCCTACGACATCGTCATCCGCAACGGGCGGGTGCTCGACGGTATGGGCAACCCCTGGATCCTGGCCGACGTTGGGATCAAGGGCGGCAGGATCGCCCGCATCGCGCGGATCGCCGAGACCGGTGCGCGGGAGATAGACGCCGCCGGCAAGTACGTCACCCCCGGCTGGATTGACATGATGGACCAGTCGGGCGGGGTCCTCCCCCGGAACGGCCTGGCGGAGAACAAGGTCCTGATGGGCGTCACCAGCGCGATCGGCGGCGAGGGCGGCACCCCGGTCCCCGCCGGCAAGGTGGCCGACTACTTCCAGGAGCTGGAGCAGAAGGGCATCAGCATCAACTTCGGGTCCTACTTCAGCGAAACCCAGGCGCGGAACGCGGTGCTGGGCTTCAACGCGCGCAAGCCGACCGCCGAGGAGCTCGAGCGGATGCGGGCCATCGTGGACACCGCCATGCGGGCCGGCGCGATGGGGATGACCACGGCGCTGATCTATCCGCCCAGCAGCTTCGCCACGACCGACGAGCTGATCGAGGTGGCCCGGGCGCTCACGCCGTACGGCGGGACGTATGCGAGCCACATCCGCGGCGAAGGCAAGGATCTGCTCGAGGCGATCGGCGAAGCCATCAAGATCGGCGAGGAGGCGAAGATCCCGGTGGAGATCTTCCACCTCAAGGCCGCCTACAAGCCGGGCTGGGGGAAGCTCATGCCCCAGGCGGGAGTGCTGGTGGAGGCGGCCCGGGCCCGGGGCGTCGAGGTGGCGGCGGACCAGTATCCCTACACCGCGGGCGGCACCGGGCTCGAAGCCACCATCCCGTCGTGGGCCTTCGACGGCGGCCAGGATTCCCTCAAGGCGCGGCTCGTGAATCCCGCGATTCGGGCCCGGCTCAAGAAGGAGGTGAAAACCGGCTCGCCGGGCTGGTGGAACATCGTGGAGGCGTCCGGCGGCTGGGAGAACATCGTCCTCGCCAACGCGCGCAATCCGGAGAACGCGCGCTTCCAGGGCAGGAACCTCAAGGCGATCGCGAAGGAGCTGCACAAGGACCCGGTGGACGCGGCGTGGGACCTGGTGCTGCAGGGACAGGGCCGGGTCACGGCGATCTACCACATGATGAGCGAAGCGGACGTGAAGACCGGGCTCCGGTTCCCCTGGGTCAGCATCGGGAGCGATGCGGGCGCCGCGCTGGCGCCGAGCGCGATGGACGCGATCGGCCTGCCGCACCCGCGCAGCTATGGCAACTTCCCGCGGGTCATCGCCAGATACGTCCGGGACGAGCCGGTGCTCACCCTACCGGAGGCGATCCGCAAGATGACCTCCTGGCCGGCCACCCGGATGCGGCTCACCGGCCGGGGCTCGCTCAAGGAGGGGAACTGGGCCGATGTGGTGGTCTTCGATCTGGCCACCATCCAGGACAAGGCCACCTACGAGCAGCCGATGCAGTACCCGGTGGGGATCGAATACGTGGTGGTCAACGGCCAGCTGGTGGTGGACCAGGGGAAGCACACCGGTGCCCGGCCGGGGATGGTGCTCTATGGCCCGGGGCGCTCGGCGGAGGGAGGCGTGGGCGCCGGGCGACCCTGAGCGGGCTTATCGCGCCGGCTTGAGCCACAGGATGTGCGCAGTCTCCCGCTCCACCGCCGCGCGGGAATAGACCAGGGGGAAATACCTCGCCTGGCCCCAGAGCGGGAGCAGGTTGCCATAGTACTCGCTCCCCGGCTGCCCCGACTGCCCGGGCACGCTGGTCGCCGTGGAGTTGTCGAAGTCGGCGAAATCCACGACGATCCGGTAGCTCGCGCCGTGGGTCTGGAGGTAACCCGCGCCACCGGTGGCGTTGACGGTATTCCCGTCGCCGCCGCGCGGCACCGAATCGAGATCGAACGCCGCCGCGAGCGGGTGGCGGAACTTCGCCTGGTGCTGGTTCCCCCAGGTCCACCGGGCCGGCGCGGGGCCCGCGATCTTCTCGAGCTCCGCCACCGCGTCCTCCAGCGCCAGGAGCGCGGTGGAATCGCGCGCCTCCGCCGCCGCGACGCCGAAGAGCGGGTCCGGCCGGGTCACGACCTCCACCAGCACGCCGGGATCGGGACGGGAGCCCGCGGCGCCCGCGGCGGGACCGAGCCAGCGCGCCGCCACCCGCCGCCGGAGCGCCCGCGACCACGCCTCATAGACCAGCGGCGCCTCCTGGCCGGCCCGCATCACGAAGTCCCAGCCCTGCAGGAGCCGGAGCGCCGGGGCGAGCCGGTCGGAGCCCTGCACCAGATCGGAGAGCCGCGCCGCCGCGGCGATCAGGACCGGCACCAGGCGGCTCGCCGGCAGCGAGAGCTCGTCGTGCTGCAGCCGCTCGAAATCGGCGCGGGTGAGCCGCGAGGCGTCGCGCAACACCGCCGCGATCCGATCGGCCCGGAACGGATCGGCCCAGTCGTAGTTGAGCGGCTTGTCGTAGGCCGGCGGCAGGATGTTGTTGTTGGCGGTGACGATCAGTCCCGAGGCCGGATTGTACGCCATCGGAAGCTCCGAGAAGGGGAGAAATCCCTGCCACTCGTAGGTCCCGTCGCCCGGCACCGGGAGGAGCCCGCTCCAGCTCCGCAGCGGCATGAGCCCGGCCGCCACCCAGCCGATGTTCCCGTCCACGTCTGCGTACACCAGGTTCTCGGTCGGGAGCTTCCAGCGCGCCGCCGCCTCCTTGAAGCGCTCCCAGTCGGTGGCCCGGTCCACCGAGAGCTGGGCGAGATACCCCGCGGTGCCGGGCTCGCTCCCCACGAACCGGAGCGCGTACCCGCGGCCCTTCGCCGAGTCCTCGCCGACCAGCGGGCCGTGGTGGGTGAACTCCAGTCGGACGATGCGGGGCGGCTCCCCTTTGACCGGGATCGTGTCCACGATCGTCTTGAGCGGGGCCCAGTGGCCGTTGTGCCAGCTGCAGCGCGGCGCCCGTCCCTCTCGCGCGGCGCGGGTGGTCCGGAACCCGGGACAGATCGAGAGCTTCTCGACGTACACATCCTGCTGGTCCATCCCGACGATCGTGAACCCGAAGCCGATCCGGTCGTTGTGGCCGCCCGCCACGCCGGGCACGCCCGGCTCCCCCGCGCCGATGACGTTCCACCCCGGGCCGACGAGGTGGGTCAGATAGCGGAGCGACGGAAGCGTCACGGCGCGGTGGGGATCGTTGGCGAGGAGCGGCTTGCCGGTGGCGGTCTTCGCTCCGCTCACCACCCAGTTGTTGGAGCCTTCGCGCCGGGTGAACGGAATCGTCGGGTCCGCGGCCGCCGCACCGAGGGAGCCCGCCCCGATGCCGGAGAGGTCGAGCCCTGGCGCCGGATCGAGCGCGCGGAGTGGATCGGTCGGCCAGAGGGCCTCCAGCCGATCCTTCCCGAGCCGGGCGAGCAACCGGGCGCGGGCGACTTCATCCCCGGCGTTCCCGGTCATCGCGAGCGCGCCCATCCGCTGGAGCGGCACCGTCTCATCCCACGGCGAAGGCGCCGCGCCGAGCAGCGAGAACTCGATCGGCGGGCGGTCCTTCACTTCGGCGATGTAAGCGTTGACTCCTCGCACGAAGGCGCGGACGATCTCCCGCGCGTCTGGCGCGTAGCTCGTCCACTCGGCGGCCGGGTCGCCGCGAAACTTGAGGAGCCTGGCGGCGCGGTCCCGCTCCACGAACTGTGGCCCGAGGATTTCCGCGAGGCGGCCCTCTCCGGCCCGGCGCCACATCTCCATCTGCCAGAGCCGATCCTGCGCCACGACGTAGCCCTGGGCGAAGAAAAGATCCTGGACGGTTTTCGCGTAGATGTGCGGCACCCCCCACCGGTCGCGGCGGACTTCGACCGCGCTGTCGAGCCCGGCGACCCGCACCTCGCCGTCGAGGCGAGCCAGCCGGGCCCGGGCCGAGTCGAGGAGCGCGGATTGCGCGGCGAGGCCCCGCGGCGCGGCCGCGGCTGCAAGAATCAGCAGGCCGACTCCGGGGATCATTCGCATCGCGCGACTCGGGCATGGACGGCGGGCACCCGGGAAGGCTAATCTCCGGTGCGCTCCGCCCGCCACCATGAGGCCCGAAATGAATTCCCGCACCGCGCGCGCCTGGATCGGATTTGTTCTACTTGCCCTCGGGTGCCGGGGCGAGCGCATCGTGTCGATCCTCAGTCCGCCTCCACCGCCTCCCCCGCCGGGGACCACGCCCCAACTCGCCTTCCGCCTGGGCGGGAGCGCCGCCGACCAGGTCACCGGCGTGGTGGTGGATCCGACCGGAAACGTGTACGTGGCGGGGACCTTCACCGGTACGGTGGACTTCGATCCCGGAAACGGGGTGGGCGCGCTCACCAGCCTGGGCGGGGTCGACGGGTTCCTCGCCAGGTACACGGCGGTGGGTGCGCTGGTCTGGGCGGTGCGCGCGGGAGGGACCGGCAACGACACGGTGACGGCGCTCGCCCGTGACGCCGCGGGCAACCTCTTCCTTGCCGGGGGTTTCGAGGGCATCGCCACCTTCGGCCTGGGCGCCGGCGTGCCCGCGCTGGTGAGTCAAGGCGGCAGGGACGGCTTCGTCGCCAAATTCGGCGCCGACGGCACCGTGGTCTGGGCTCGCCGCTTCGGCGGCCCGCAGTCAGAGGACGTCACGGACGTGGCGCTCGATGCCGGCGGTAACCTCTACGCGGTGGGCAGCTTCGCCGAGCGGGCCGATGCGCTCCCGGCGGCCGGGGGGGCGATCGTCAGCTTCGGCGCGAGCGACGGCTTCGTCGTGTCCTTCGACGGGGCGGGCGCGGTGCGGTGGGCCTTCGCGGTGGGGGGCACCGACGCCGACAGTGCCGCGGCGGTGCGGGTAACCAGCGCCGGCGGCGTGGTGGTGGCCGGGACCTTCCGCGGCATCGCCGACTTTGCCCCCGGTGCCGCGGTCACCAGCCTCACGGCGACCGGCGGGAGCGACGTCTTCCTCGCCGGCTACTCCACCGGCGGCACACTGCTGTGGGCGAAGCGAATCGGCGGTCTCCTGGACGAGGACGTCGCGCCGGGCGGCCTCGCCGCCGACCCGATCGGCGGCGTGGCGCTGACCGGCGCGTTCAGCGGCAGCGTGGACTTCGATCCCGGCCCGGCGCTGGTGGTCCGTACCAGCATCGGGACCACCGACACCTACGTGGCGCGGTTCGACGGGACCGGCACCTTCGCATCGGCCTTCTCGGTGGGAGGCACCGGGACCGAGCGCGCCAACCATCTCGCGTTCGGGAGCGACGGGAATCTGGTGGTGACCGGCGCATTCGCCGGCTCGGTGGATTTCGACCCGGGCTCGGGGAGCCTCGTGCTCACCAACCTGGGCGGCAGCGGCGGCACCGATGTCTTCACCGCCAAGTACACTCCCGCGGGCGCGCTCCTCTGGGTCAGCCGCTTCGGAGACGCCGCCAACGGAGCCGGCAACAGGAACGCCGGCCTGGCCGTCGCGACCGACGGCTCCGGAGCCGTCTTCGTCGGGGGCATCTTCTTCGCCACGCCGGACTTCGACCCCGGCACCGGAAGCTTCGGGCTCACCAGCCTGGGCGATGCCGACGGTTTCGTAGTCCAGCTCACCCCGGCCGGAGCCCTGGCCTCGCGTTGAGTCTCACTCCCGTGCGATCCGGAAGGCGACCCCCTGGAGGGTGAGCTGCCGGACCACGCGGCCGCGGACCCGCGCGGGGCGGAAGAGTGAGCGCTCGATCGCTTCCACCGCCGCGGCGTCGAACGCCGGATTGGTGCTCTCCGCCACCCGCAGCGACCCGCGCTCGACGTGACCCGTGGTATCAATGATGAACCGGACCAGCACCCGCCCCTCGATGCCCGCCTCACGCGGCGCCGCCGGATATCGCGGCGCCGGCTGACGCACTGCCGCCGCCGGCTCATCGGTCTCCGACGCTTCGAGAACCGCCGCGCCCGTCGGCGGATTGCCCGCCACCGGCCCGGACGGCCCCGGTCCGCCCAGCACCGCTCGCAGCCGTGCGGGATCCCACGCCGGCTGATCCGGAATCGGCGGGAGCCCCGTGGGGATCGTGACGGGTGGATCGGGAAGGGCGATGGCGGGCCGCGCCACGAACCCGTCGCCTCCCGTGGGCTGGCTCGGCACCGGGGTTGCCGGCGCGGGCTCGAAAAACACGACGGGGGTCGTATCCAGGCGGGAGACGATGGATGGCGGGGCGGATCCGCTGGAGGCGCGGATCGCCCCGAAGATCAGGAGCCCGTGCACCGCGGCCGCGAGGAGTCCGCGTCCCGGCCCGGCCTGGCGCCGAACCCGCGAGCCGAGCAGCACCTCGAACATGGTGGCCTCGCTGAGAGGGTGTTTCCCCAATCAAGCGAGGTTTTCTTTCCCCATCCTCTGGGCAGGATGACAATTCGGTGACCGGAGGGTGTGAATTGGCGACGGGACTGTTGACGCCGTTTAGTGCCTGGTGCTGAACCGATCCAGAAACTCCCGCTCCGCCGGCGTCAGGCTGCCGATCCCGCTTGCACTGATCTTGTCCAGGATCCGGTCGAGCTCGTCCCGGTTCACCTCGTGCATCGACTCCCGCGGGATCTTGGACCACCGCTCCATGGCCCGCGAGGTGGTCTCCACCCGCGGGATAACCGGCTGGGTGCGGCGCCGGAATCGCTGCGATCCCGAGCTCCGGCCGAGGAAGCG
The DNA here is from genome assembly GCA_036004545.1 of Gemmatimonadales bacterium. Taxonomy (GTDB): domain Bacteria; phylum Gemmatimonadota; class Gemmatimonadetes; order Gemmatimonadales; family GWC2-71-9; genus JABFSM01. The sequence continues at coordinate 27,089 of DASYRI010000111.1, read as the reverse complement.
GAGGAAGAGATACCCACCGGCAAAGCCGCCCAGGTGCGCGAAGTGGGCCACCCCACCACCCCCGCCGCTGAACCCGAACCAGAGCGACATCGCGGTCATCAGCAGCACCATGTAGCGCGCCTCGATCGGAATGATCCCCCAGATCAGCATCTGATCGCGGGGCCAGAACCAGGCGTAGCCCAGCAGGACGCCGAACACCGCACCGGAGGCGCCCAGGATCGCCGCATGGGGCGAGAACGGAATGGAAAGCAGCCCGCCGGTGATCCCGCTCGCGAAGTAGAGCCCGAGAAAGGCGCGCCCGCCCAGCCGGTCCTCGAGCCGGGGCCCGAAGAACCAGAGCGAGAGCATGTTGAAGAGGATGTGGGCGAATCCGCCGTGCAGGAACAGGTAAGTGACGAATGTCCAGGGACGCCACCAGCCCTCGGCGGGAACCAGGATGAAGAGCTCGGTGACCGCGGGCACCGTCTGCTGGAGGAAGAAGACGGCGACGTTCGCCAGGATGATGCGCAGGACCCAGGGTGTCACGCGGACCGGTCCGGCGCCGGACCGAGCGCCCTCCCGCGCCGGGCGCTCCGGGCCCGGGGGGGGGGGCGCGGACGGCCGCGGCGTCGCTGGCGCGGGCGTCCCCCACCCGGCACGGGCGCGCGGAGATCCACCGCCGCGCCGGTCAGGATGTCCCAGTAGGAGACGCTGTCGGGCCGGACGGTGAGCTTGAGGAACACCGGAAAAGTCTGCAGCAGCTGCGCGCTCAGGTGCCCCGGCAACGCCTGGGGGATCACCGGCCCGCTGTCGCCCCGGCTTCCTCCCCCGGCCCCCCCGACCGCCCCGCCCGCCGGGCCGGGCCACCCCCGGCCGAACACGCTCCGCACGATCACGCTGTTCGGCCCGGAGGGAAGGGCACGCACGTTCTCGGCGTATCGGGCGAACGAGCCCTGCCGGAAGAGGTACATCTCCACGTTCGATACGTAGAAGGCGGAAACCCTGAGCCCCTTCTCCCTCAGGTAGCCGGCGATCGCCTTCATCGCCACCGGCCCCGAGAGGTCGCCGACCACCGGGATCACCCGGTTCCGCCGCTCCAGCTCCCGCACCGTCCGGAAGCGATCCTCGGTGGCGAGATAGCTCGACGGCCGGCCGTCCAGGTCGAGGGAGAGGTAGAGCTGCCGCTCGCTGGGATAGCCGGGCCGCGACGGCCGGCCCCGGCTGGTGAAGGTGATCTCGAGCCCCGAATGAAAGAACTCGTCGTGGAAGCGGCCCAGCGTCGCGCGGTCGGAGTCGGCGATCGGTACCCCGTAGCGGATCACTCGCTCCATCAGCGCCGCGTGGCTCCCGGCGTAGCTTGCCGAATCGCCGGGGGTGATGTCGAGGTAGGTGAGAATGTCCTCCAGCGGAGCGTCGGTCCACCGCCGCGGGTCGGGCGGGGCCGGCCGGCCGTAGAGAAGGCAGAGGTACTCCATCCGGTTCCGCGCCGATTCGAACATCGCCTTGAGGAGAAGGTGCAGGAGCATGTTGTCCCGCCGGATGTCGATCAGAATCGCCAGATCGGGCTTGATCTCCGCGAGGTAGGAGAAGTTCTGCTCCGGCCCGACGCCCAGGTACGCCCCGCCCCGCACCTCAAGCGCCCTGAGCGCCGGGATCACGTGGAGATAGGAGGTCTCGTTGGAGACCAGATTGTCGCTGTCGAAGTAGCCCCCGGGCTCGGAGAGCCGGGCGATGAGCGCCGCGAACTCGGTTCCCCCACCCTGCTGCGCGGCCGCCGGGGGTGGAGGCCCGCCGACGCCCGCCGAGATGACTTGAAGGACGAACAGGAGGGAGCGCATCGGGGCGGGCCTCATGGCGGATCGGAGTCCAGGCTCCGATAGAGCCTATCCCCGGCAGGCTGTCGGGACAAGGTGAGGCCGAGTAGGTTCGCGGCATGAGGCTTCCCGCTGCTCCGGCGCCGCCGGGGCGATCCGCCGGCGCCCGCGTGGGCCTGGGCGTGTCGGCCGCGCTGCTTGCCTGCGGCGCGGCGCGCTCCGGACCCTCTCCGGACCATCCGGAGTGCGACCGCGACAACGGCGGGATCTCCCTCCCGGCCGGCTTCTGCGCGGCGATCTTCGCCGACACGCTCGGGGTGGCCCGCCATGCCGTCGTCGGGCCGGACGGCATCGTGTACGTGGCGCTGGAGCCCGGAAGCCGCACCAGCGCGGGCACCAGCCGCCGCCGGGAGCCTGGCGGGATCGCCATCCTCCGCGACACCTCCGGCGACGGCCGCGCCGACCTGGTCCGCCGCATCGCGACCGGCGGCGGCACCGGCATCGCGCTCCGGGGCGACTGGCTCTACTACTCCACCACCACGACGGTGGAGCGGATCCGCCTCGGTCCCGATCGGATGAGCGCGGCGGCGGCCCCCGAAACGCTCGTCGAGGGGATCCCAAACGGGGGTCACATCAGCAGGAGCCTGGCCTTCGACGATCGCGGCGGCATGTTCGTCCACGTGGGCTCCGATTCCAACGTGTGCACCTACGCCGGCACGCGCACCGGACCCGACCCCTGCCCCGAGCTCGTGGAGCGGGCCGGGATCTGGCGCTATGACGCGGAGAAGCTTCACCAGCAACATCCCGGCCGGGGCGAGCGCTGGGCCACGGGCCTGAGGAATGCCGTCGGCATCGCCTGGGACTCGACGACCCGCCGTCTCTACGCCGCTTCGCACGGCCGCGACGGGCTCGCCTCGCTCTTCCCCGCGCTGTACACCGCCGCCCGGAGCGCCGAGCAGCCGTCCGAGGAGCTGGTTCAGGTGGAGCGGGGCGACGACTTCGGCTGGCCCTACTGTTATCACGACAACGCGCTGGGCCGGAAGGTGCTCGCGCCGGAGTACGGGGGCGATGGCACCACCGTGGGCCGCTGCGCCGCGGCGAAGCCGCCGCTGATCGGATTCCCCGGTCATTGGGGCCCCGATGATCTCCTCCTCTACGCCGGCGCGATGTTCCCCGCGCGCTACCGCGGCGGCGCGTTCATCGCGTTTCACGGCTCCTGGAATCGCGCGCCGATGCCCCAGGCGGGGTACAAGGTGGTGTTCGTCCCCGCGAGCGGCGGGCGCCTGGGCCCGAGCTTCGAAACCTTCGCGGACGACTTCGCGGGCAGATCCCGGGACCCGGGCGGCGCGGCCCATCGGCCCACCGGGCTCGCCCAGGGACCCGACGGGGCGCTGTTCATCACGGACGATCAGCGGGGACGGGTGTGGCGGGTGGTGTGGGTCGGGGGTGGGGGCGGGGGTGGGTAACGGCGCGAACTGCGTCAACGGTCAAGGGTCAACGGTGAACACCTCCGTCTTTCCGTCCTCCCGTCATTCCGTTTGTCCACCTGTCCGCCCGTCCGCCTTCGCGTCTTTGCGTCCTGGCGTCTTTGCGTCATTGCGTCATTGTGTCATTGCGTCCCCCCCCGGCGCCCCGAAACAGGGCATCCCTGCCCCATCCCGCAACCGGCTCCGCGCAAGCGGCGCCCTGCGACGGGCCCGACGATGGCACGCGGCATGCGGCCTGTTTCGCCCACTCGGACACGGAGGGCCAGGCTTGAGCCCCGAGTTCGTGGTCCCGCCAAAGTGGCGCGAATTTCTTCGCCGGGTTGCCGAAGTCTGTCAATCGCCTCTTACCGGCAGCTGGGAGGCGGATGAGGGCGCGCGACTCCGCCCGGTCGCCGTCGCTCCCGGCCAGCGGCTCCCCAAACCAGCCGCGAAAAAGATCGAAGCGGCGCTCGGGCAGTGGCTCACCTCGCACCGCCCCGGGCAACGTTGGATCGCGAGCCTGCTCCCCGCCGGCGGCTGCTGCGCCGCGCCGATACCTCTTCCCGATCAGAGTCTCTAGGTGCCCGCCGCCACCCCCAAGCGCCCCACGCGGGATCAGCTCGTCCTCGACCTGACGGCTCAGCGCCTAGCCCCGGCCGCGGCCGGCGGGGAGAGCTCCCGGGCGGCATCGGGGCTGCGCCCCGAGGATCTCGAGGACTTCTTCGAGCGCGCCATGGTGGGCATGCATTGGGAAGCGGCGGACGGCACCATCCTGCGCTCCAATCAGGCCGAGGTCGAGATGCTGGGCTACTCCCGCGACGAGTACGTCGGCCGCAACGTGGCCGAGTTCCATGTGGACCCGCGGGAGGCGGCGGGCATCCGGCGCCGACTCGGCGCCGGGGAATCGGTGCGCGACGTCGAGGTCCGGCTCCGCCACAAGGATGGCTCGATCCGCTACGGCCTGATCAGCGCCAGCGCGCGGTTGGTGGCGGGCCGGCTGGTGGATGCCCATCGGATCACCCGCGACATCACGCCCCGCATGGAGGCCGAGCTCATGGCCGCGCAGTTCAAGGCGATGGTGGGCTCGGCCACGGATGCGATCATCGGCAAGACGCTCGACGGCGTGATCACCAGCTGGAATCCCGCGGCGGAGCGGCTCTACGGATGGAGGGCCCACGAGGTGGTCGGACGCTCCATCGCGATCATCGTCCCGCCCGACCTGCCGGACGAGCTCCCGGAGATCATGGCCCGGCTCCGCCGCGGTGAGAGGGCGAACCACTACGAGACGACCCGCCTCCGCAAGGACGGCACCCGGGTGCCGGTTTCCGTGACCGTCTCGCCGATCCGCGACGAAAGCGGACGGATCATCGGCGCCTCCTCCATCGCGCGGGATGCCACCGAGCGCAAGCTCGACGAAGCCCGGCTCCAGCGCGCCGCGCTGCACGACGCGCTGACCGATCTGCCCAACCGGAGCTTCTTCGCCGAATGCGTCACCCGCGCGCTCGAACGGGCCCGCCGGGAGCCTGGATACCGATTCGCGGTGCTATTTCTCGACCTCGACGACTTCAAGCTGGTGAACGACAGCCTGGGCCACGAGGCCGGCGACAAGCTCCTCACCGACATCGCCCGCCGCCTCACGACCGCCCTGCGGCCGGGAGACGTGGTGGCGCGGCTGGGCGGGGACGAGTTCACCCTGCTCCTCGAGGAGGTGCTGGCGCCCGCCGACGTGGAGCACGCCGCGCGGCGGATCCATGAAGCCCTCGCGCCGCCGTTCCCGGTGGCGGGGCGGGACCTGGTCGCCACCGCGAGCATCGGCGCGGTGCTGAGCGAGCCCGGCCACCACCGCGCCGAGGATCTGCTCCGCGACGCGGACATCGCCATGTACCGCGCCAAGGCGCTGGGTCCGTCCCGCTTCCAGGTCTTCGACATCGCCATGCGCGACCAGGCCGACGCCCGCTTCCGGATCGTGAGCGAGCTCCACGGCGCGCTCGAGCGCGAGGAGTTCTCGCTCGTCTTCCAGCCGATCGTGGACCTGGAGACTCGCAGGTTGAAGGCGTTCGAGGCGCTGCTTCGATGGCATCACCCCGTCCGGGGCGATATCCCGCCGGCCGAGTTCATCCCGATCGCCGAGCAGACCGGCCTGATCCAGCCGATCGGCCTGTGGGCGCTCCACGAAGCGTGCCGCTACGCCCGCCGCTGGCAGCTGGCTTACCCGGACGCCGGCAACATCCCCGTCAGCGTGAACGTCTCGGCCAAGCAGCTGGGAGACGCCCATCTGGTGGAGGAAGTTCGTGCGGTGTTGCAAGCCGAGCGGCTCGAGCCCCGGCGGCTCCGCCTCGAGATCACCGAAACGGCCCTTCTCGAGAACCTGGAGAGCGCCGCCGGCACCCTGCAGCAGCTCCGTGAGATGGAGGTGGACCTCCTCATGGACGACTTCGGGACCGGGTACGCGTCCTTGAGCTACCTGCCGCGGCTCCCGGTGCAGACCCTCAAGATTGACCACTCATTTATCCGCCGGATGGGGCTCCGCCGCACCGACCTCGAGATCGTGGGCTCGATCATGGACCTGGCCCGGACGCTGGGAATGGGGGTCATCGCGGAGGGAGTCGAGACGGTGACCCAGCTCGAGCGGCTGATCGCGTTCGGCTGCGAGCTGGGCCAGGGATTCCACCTCGGCGCGCCGCTGGAGGCCGAGGCGGCCGGCGCGCTGATACGGCGCGGGGGGTGAGGGGGGACAGCGTCTGTTCCGGCTCTACAGCACCCGAACGATCCACTCCCCCACAAAGTACCCGAGCACCGCCACTCCCAGCCCGACCACGAACATGTCGAGCCCGCTCCGGACGACGCCCCGGCCGGTGAAGAAGCTCCGCGCTGCGCCGACGCCGAAGTGGGAAACCATCGCGACGCCGAACGAGGTCCAGATCGCCCAGGGACTCCGGCTGAGCACCAGCGGAGCCACCGGAATGAACGCGCCGAAGGCGGTCGCGACCCCCGTGACCCACGCCTCGCGCATCGGCGTACTGGTCGCCGGGCCGATCTTGAGCTCCTCGCGCACCTTCTCGTTCAGCGCCTTCTCCGGATCGGCCATGACCGCCGTGGCCAGCTCACCCGCCTGCCCGGCCGGGATGCCCTTGGCCTGGTAGATGAGCGAGAGCTCCTCGCGCTCGAGCTCGGGCATGAGCCGGATTTCCTCCCGCTCCATCGCGATCTCGTGCTCGAAGACCTCGCGCTCGCTCTTGGCGGCGAGGTAGCCCGACGAGCCCATCGAGAGCGCGTCGGCCACCATGCCCGCGAGCCCGGCGACCAGCACGGTGTGGCTCACGGCTCCCCCCCCACCACCCAGCCCCGGTTGGGCCCCGACCATCCCCGCCACCAGCCCGAAATTCGCCGTCAGACCGTCGTTGAATCCATAGACCAGGTTTCGGAGGAAACCGCCGGCGCCGGTCTTATGCCACGGCTCGCCGCTGCCGCCCTTCACCAGCCCCGCGAGCCGGTCGGCGTGGCCCTTGGATTCCCGGGCGAGCGTGAGCGCGGTCGGCGCGGCCGCTCCACCGGGCGCCTCGCTGTAGAGCTGCAGATACCCCTTGACCTCGCGGCCCTCCTCTTCGAGCAGGAAGGGGAGCAGGACCTGCGGCCCGATCCGCCGCGCCAGCCAGGCCATGAACCGCGCCCGTCGGCTGGGCTCGGGCGACGCCACTTCGTGGCCCTGCTCGGCGAGCAGGCGCCGCCACGCCGCCACGTGCCGGTGTTCCACGTCGGACAGGTCGCGATAGATCTCGGCGCGCGAGGCGTTCGGCTCCACCCGCGCGAGCTCGCGATAGAGGTACGCCGCGTCGGCCTCGTCGGCGAGGTGGTGGAGCCAGGTGGCTGGAGGGGGCGGAATGGAGGCGGGCATGGAGGGAAATAAGACGCACAGACGCGAAGACGCAAAAACGACGCGAAGACGCGAACGGGTTCGTTTTGCCGGCCGTGCCACCCCCTGGACGCGAGATTGAGGTTTCTTAATGGTGACATGCGTGCCGGCGCACGGGCGGGGTGAGGCGCCAGTGTCGGTGCCCCTGGCGGATCTCCCATGGGCCGTTGCGTCCTTGCGTCTTCGTGTCTCCCCCCTGCGACTATCCCCCGTCCCCCCGCATCTTTAGGACGTGCTGACCAGGACCCTCGCGATGGATCTCTACCGACTGGCTGACGCCGAGACGGTGCTCCTGAAAGTGAAGGCGGGAGACCCGGCGGCGCAGGAAGCGCTCTATCGCGCGTTCGAGGCGCCGGTCTACAACCTGGCCCGCCGGATCTGCCGCACCGCCGAGGATGCCGAGGACGTGCTGCAGGAGACCTTCCTGGAAGTGTTCCGGAGCATCGGGCGCTTTCGCGGCGAGGGAAGCCTCTGGGCTTGGGTGCGGACCATCGCATCGTCCAAGGCGCTGATGCGGTTGCGACGGAACAAGTACCGGGAGACCGACGAGCTGCAGGACGCGGTGGTCCCCCTCCGCCGGGAGGACACCGCGCTCCGGATGGATCTGGAGGCGGCGCTGGAACGGTTGAGCTCCACCTCGCGGGCGGTGGTGTGGCTGCACGACGTGGAGGGCTACACCCACGAGGAGATCGCGGGGATGATGGAGAAGACGGTAAGTTTTTCGAAGTCCCAGCTGGCGCGGGCCCACACCCGTCTCCGCCGCTGGCTGGGCGAGGAGGTGCAGGTATGACCCATCTGACCATGGACCAGCTGCTCGCGCTGCGCGAGCCGGGCCTGGAGCCCGGTGTGCAGGGGTGGCGGGATCACGCGGCGGCTTGCGAGCTCTGCCGGGCCGAGCTCGAGCGTATGGACCAGCGGGTGGCCCGGCTCCGGGCTCTCCCCTCGCTCAAGCCGGGCCGGAACCGGTTCGCGGAGCTCGCCGCCCGGACCCGAAGCGAGCGCCGCTGGCGGCGACTCCGGCTCTTTTCGCTCGCCGGGCTCGGGTTGGCCGCGTCGGTGGCACTCGCCGTGGTGCTCGTCCCCAAGGTCGCCGCCCCCCCCGCCGGGACAGCGCTCGCGGAGCAGCGGGAGCTGGACAGCATCATCGCGCGCTCTCGGCAGCTCGAGGGCGCGATCCAGGACTACAACCCCGAGCAGCGGGTCACCGATGGACGGACGGCGGTCGTCGCCCAGTCCATCGAGGACAAGCTCGCCCGGGTGGACCACCAGCTTCAGCTGGTGGATCTCATGGACCAGCGGGTCCGGCAGCAGGAAGCGCTCCGCTTGTGGCGGGAGCGGGTTGGGCTGCTGAACGCCCTGGTTGACGTGCACGTGACCCGTGCGCGGTCGGTGGGGTTCTGACCCTGAGGAGCGTTGCTATGTCGGTTCGAACGATCGTGTTGACCGGGCTCGCCGTGGCGGCCCTCCCTGCGGCCCTCATCGCGCAGGAGCCCAAGCCCGCCCCCCGCGCGGGGCCCCGGGTGTACGTCTGGCCGGGGGAGGGCCCCCAGGCGGTGCGCGACCGGATCCGCATCATCACCCAGCGCCGGGCCCGGCTGGGCGTGACGGTGGACCTGCGCGCGAGCGAGAACGACTCGATCGGCGCCACCATTCAGTCGGTGACGCCGGGGGGACCCGCCGCGAGGGCGGGAATCCGGAGCGGCGACATCATCACCCGGATCAACGGCAAGTCCCTCGTCGCCACCGACAGCACGAGGGCCGGCGAGAACGAGTCGCTCCCCGGGGTGCGGCTGGTCGAAGTCGCCTCCCAGCTCAAGCCCAACGACACCGTCACCGTCGAGTACCGGCGGGGCAGCGCCCGGCAAACCACCAAACTCGTCACCGGAGACGAGCCGGTGACGGCGTTCGAGGGATACCCCGGGCTGGGCGAGATGCACCTCGATGACCCGGGCGCCATGATGAAGCGTTTCCCGCTCGAGCCCGGGAAGCGGGGCGAGCTCCGGTTCGAGAAGCTTCGGGACGGTGGAATGGGCTATGCGTTCGCCTTCGGCGGTCCGCTGATGGACCTCGAGCTGGCGCCGATCAACCCGGACCTGGGCCAGTACTTCGGCGCCACCGAGGGCGTGCTGGTGATCAGCGTGCCCAAGGAGTCCACCCTCGGGCTCAAGGGCGGCGACGTGATCCTGAGCATTGACGGCCGCAAGGCGACCAGCCCGGGGACCCTGTTGCGGATCCTGCGAACTTACGAGCCGGGTGAATCGTTCAAGCTCGAGGTCATGCGCAACAAGACCAGGACGACGGTCACCGGGCAGGTGAACAAGCACAAAGAGGAGTAGCGCGCCGGGCGGCGCCCCAGCTCGCGCAACGAGGGCGGCCAGGCGGCCGCCCTCGTTCGTTTGCCGGCGGGTCGTCCCAGAGCTGCCGCGAACCGGCCTTGCATCGGGCGCCGCAGCGTGTAACGTCCGCCGCATCGCAAAGGCCGCCGCCCGCGTCGCTCCGGTCCTGGAGGAGGCCACCCCATGCGCGGACCGACTCTCCGATCCTCATTCCCGCTCCCGGGGAGTGCCTCCCTGCTCGCCAGGGTACCGGTCGCGGGAGCGCTGGTCCTGTCGGTCGCCATCGGCGCGTCGGGCCCAGCCCCAGGGCTCGACAACGGCCTCGCCCGCACGCCGCCGATGGGGTGGAACAGCTGGAACCACTTCGGCTGCGACGTGAGCGCGCAGCTGGTCCGCGAGGTGGCGGACGCCATGGTGACGAACGGTCTCCGCGACGCGGGGTACCGCTACGTCGTCATTGACGACTGCTGGCAGGTGGCCCGCGACGGGCAGGGCCGGCTGGTGGCCGACTCGGCGCGCTTCCCCGGCGGCATCAAGCCGCTGGCCGACTACGTGCACTCCAGGGGGCTCCAGTTCGGCCTCTACACCGATGCGGGCCGCCGCACCTGCCAGGGGCGCCCCGGCACCTACCAGCACGAGGAGCAGGACGCGCGCAGCTTCGCCGAATGGGGCGTGGACTACGTGAAGGAAGACTGGTGCAACGCCGAGGGCCTCGACGCGCCGGTCCAGTACGCGAAGTTCCGGGACGCGCTCGCCCGGGCCGCCGGCCGATCGTGTTCAGCATCTGCGAGTGGGGCTCCAACCGCCCCTGGGAGTGGGGACCGGCCACCGGCAACCTCTGGCGCACCACCGGCGACATCGAGGACCGCTGGGCCAGCATGATCGCCCTGCTCGACCTGAACCTCCAGTACGCCCACGCCGCCGGGCCGGGCCACTGGAACGACCCCGACATGCTCGAGGTCGGGAACGGCGGCATGACCGACGACGAGTACCGCGCCCACCTGAGCCTCTGGGCGGTGATGGCGGCGCCGCTCATGGCCGGGAACGACGTGCGCAGCATGTCGCCCGCGACGCGCGAGATCCTCACCAATCGCGAGGTGATCGCGGTGGACCAGGACTCGCTCGGCGCGCAGGGGATGCTGGTGCAGGAGCCGGGACCCGAGCTGCAGGTCATCGCGAAGCGCCTGGCCGACGGCTCGAGCGCGGTGGTGCTCCTCAACCGCTCGGCGCTGGCCACGCCCATCGGGGCGAGCTGGCGGCGGCTGGGCCTGCACGGCGCGGCCGCGGTGCGCGATCTCTGGGCGCACGCCGACCTGGGCACCTTCACCGGCCGCTTCAGCGCGACGGTGCCGCCGCACGGGGTGGTGATGCTGCGGATCACCCCGGTCAAGGGCTAGCGTCCGCCTCCTCCAACCCGCCAGATCGGAGCCCCCCGATGCCGCGAGGTGCCCGCGCACGATTCATCCTGTCGCTCGCCGGCGGAGCCGTCGCGGCGCCGGCGCCGGGAGCCCGGCTCACCGCCCAGGCCCTCCCGCCCTACGCCTCGATGAATCCGATGGTCTTCTCGCGGAGCGGGCTCGCCACCCAGCCGTACGTCATGCCGGGTAGGAAGTGGCGGATCACCACGCTGCTCGACTACGCCAGCCCGATCGAGTACGCCTCCAATCCGCGGATCTTCTACCTGGTGGACGCCGAGCTCATGCGATGGCAGCTGACCGCCACGCGGCAGATCGGCACCAGGGGATTCGTGCTGGCCGAGGGGAGCCTGGACGGCGCCTACGACGGCTTCCTCGACGGGTTTCTGCAGTGGTATCACGACCTGGTGGGCCTGCAGGTCGAGGCGCGCCGGATCCGGCCGAAGAACCGGTTCGCCTACGAGCTCGACCTCTTCGGCGGGCCGGCGGTGTCGTATCGGAAGTCCGACGGGTACCTGGGAGACATCCGGCTGGGCGGCGGACTGCGGCATTCACCCCACTGGCAGACGGTGGCGTCGGTCACCCTGCCCACCAGCAGCGGACCCGAAGGCTTCAAGCGGGGCGTCCTCACCGCCAACGCGACCACGACCCTGCGCGCCGATTTCGGCGGCGGGAAGCGCTTCACCTGGGAAGGGACGCTCGGCGCGGGTTATGCCAAGGCCCACGGCGCGCTGGCGGACTTCCAGCACACGACGTTTCTGATGGTGACCCAGGGCCTCCGCGCCCGGGTGGTAGGGCCGATGCACCTCTACGCCAATCTCATCTACCACTCGGCCCTCTATCACGACACCGGCACGAGCGAGCTGGATGCGCGGGAGCTCACGATTGACGCCGGCGGCTTCTTCAAGTTCAAGCGGGGGCCGGAGTGGATCCTCGGCCTGACCGAGGACCTGGCGCCCTCGGGGCCCGCGATTGACGTCTCCTTCAGGCTTGGGGCGCGCTGGTGAAGAGGAACTGCTCCATCTGCTGCAGCAGGAACTCCCGGGCCTTGGGCTCGCGGAGGTTCAGGGCGTAGTGGTTGATGAGCTGCTGCTGGTACTTGAGCCAGTCGGCCCAGCAGACGGCGCAGATCTCCTGAAAGAGCCGGCGGCCGGCCTCGTTGGGAAAGGGCGGGAACGCCTGCTGGTCGCGGGTGAGATGGCAGCGGGTGCAGCTGATGGTGGGCATGGGGAAAACGTCAACGGTCAACGGTCAACAGTCAACGGTGGAGGGCGCAAAGACGCGAAGACGCAAAGACGCAAGAACACCAAGAAGCCTGTCCGCAGGGCAGTTCCGGTTGACCGTCGACTGTTGACGCTGTTCCTCAGGTAACCTCCCCCCGGCGGAGCGCCTTCACCCCGCTCCTCGCCCCGAGCCACGCTCCCAGCGCCATGGTCGCCGCGGTGAACCCGGAAATCAGGGGTAGCATGGTGAGCGGCGCCGCCACCAGGAGCGCGAATCCCCCCGCCACCCAGGGCGTGAGCGGTGAATAGACCGCATCTACGAATCGCAGCCGGCGCCGGATGAAGCCGCGGGCGAAGCCGAACGAAAGGACACCGCCCGCCAGGGCGATGGCCAGCGTCGCGAGGCCCAGGATCGTGCCGAACATGTGACCTCCTAAGGTATCCTCAGATTGCGTTGCAGTACGCAACGGGAGTACGGGATGTTTCAGGGGCGGTCACCAGGTCAGGACACAGCTCCCCCACACGAATCCCGAGCCGAACGCGGTGAAGACCAGCAGGTCCCCTCTGGCCACGCGGCCCGCGCGCACGCACTCGTCGAGCGCGATCGGGATCGTCGCCGCGGTGGTGTTCCCGTAGCGCTGGATGTTGGTGTAGGTCTGGTCGTCGCGGAGGCCGAGCTCCTTCTGGACCGCCTCCGCGATGCGGAGATTGGCCTGGTGCGCGATGAGCAGGTTCACCTCGCCCGTCGACCGGCCCGCGCGGGCGAGGACGGTGCGCACCGATTCCGGCATCCGCACGACCGCGTGCCGGAACACTTCGCGGCCATCCATCTTGAGCCAGTAGCGCCCTTCGGCGAGGTGCTTCGACCACTCGCTGGGCGGGTAGAGGGATCCGGGGCCTTCCACCCAGAGCTTCTCGGCGTTCTGCCCCTCGCCGTGGAGGTCGAACGCCAGGATGCCGCGTCCGTCCTCCAGGGCGGCTTCGAGCACCACGGCGCCCGCGCCGTCGGCAAAGATCACCGAGGTGTCGCGGCCCGCGGTGGAGACGTCGAGCCGGGTGGACTGGATCTCCTGGCCCACCACGAGGATCCGGCGGAAGGCGCCGGTGCGGATGTAGGCGTCGGCCACCGACAGGGCGTAGACGAACCCGGCGCATTGCATCCGGATGTCGATCGCCGGGATCGTGGCGGCGATGCAGAGCTCGCGCTGGAGGTAGACCCCGTTGCCGGGAAGGAACTGATCGGGGGTGCTGGTCGAGTAGACGATCGCGTCGAGGTCGCCGGGGGCGAGGCCGGCCATCGCCAGGGCTTCGCAGGCCGCGTCCCGGCCGAGGGCGACGCCGCGCTCCCCCGGTGTAATCCAGTGGCGCTCCTGAATGCCGGTGCGGGTCCTGATCCACTCGTCGGAGGTCTCCATCCGCTCGGCGAGATCGTCGTTGGTGACGACCCGCGCGGGGAGGGAGCGACCGGTGCCGGTGACGACGCTTCGGAGCATAGAACGCAGGGAGCTGGGGAGCCAGGGAGCTGGGGAGCTGGGGAGCTGGGGAGCTGGGGGACTAACCTGCCGCCCAATCACGAAGCCGGGAACCGAGCCCTAGCTCCCTAGCTCCCTAGCTCCCTAGCTCCCTAGCCCCTGCCCTACTCGTACCTCAACGCATCAATCGTATTCAGCGTCGCCGCCCGCCATGCCGGCCAGAGCCCGAAGGAGAGACCCACGATCGCGCTGAACGCGAAGGCCACCGCCACCGACGCCGGGGCGACGAACGTGTTCCAGTGGGCGAACCTGGAGGCGAGCACCGCGCCGCCCGCGCCCACGACCACGCCCAGCGCCCCACCGACCAGGCAGAGGGCGAGCGCCTCGATGAGGAACTGGAGCATCACGTTGAGCCGGGTGGCCCCCAGCGCCTTGCGGATCCCGATCTCCCGGGTTCGCTCGGTAACCGACACCAGCATGATGTTCATGATGCCGATCCCGCCCACCACCAGCGACACCGCCGCGATGCTGCCGAGCAGCAGTTTGAACGTCTCGGTGGTCTGCTCCTGGGTGGCGAGAATGTCCTGCTGGTTGCGGACCTGGAAGTCGTTGTCCCCGCCCGGGCGGATCTTGTGCTCCCGGCGGAGGATCCGCTCGATGTCCACCATTCCCTGATCGAGGGATACGGCGTCCTTCACCTGGACCGCGATGGAGCGGAGCCGGTCGGTGCCGAAGAGCCGGTAGCGCGCGGTGCCGAGCGGAACCAGGACCTGCTCGTCCGGATTCTGGAACGACCCCTGCGCCCCCTTCTCGCTCAGGATGCCGATCACTTCATACGCGTCGCCACGGACCTGGATAGTCTGGTGGATGAGAGCGGCCGGGTTGACGTTGAGCATCGTCGGGACGGCGGAGCCCAGCACCGCGTAGCGCTGCCGCGCGCCGTCGTCGCCCTCGGTGAACATCCGGCCGTAGGTGATGGTGTAGTTCCGGACCTCGGCGTAGTTGGGGGTGGTGCCGAGCACGTTGATGTTGAAGTTCTGGTTGCCGTACTTCAGCTGGAGCGAGCGCTGCATCTCCGGCTCGACCGCGGCGAGCAGCCGGCCGTCGCTCTTGAGCGCCTCCGCGTCCTTCACCGTCAGGCTTACCCGGACGTCGGTGGCCCGCCCGCCCATGAACTGCTGGCCGGGATAAACGGTCAGCAGGTTGGCGCCCAGGGCCTGGATCCGGGCCTGAATGGCGCGCTGCGCCCCGGTGCCGATCGCCACGACGGCGATGACCGCGCCCACCCCGATGATGATGCCCAGCATGGTGAGCAGCGCGCGGAGCTTGTGGTCACGGATGCTCTGAAACGCCACCCGGACCGTCTCGCCGAGCATCATGGCCGGCCACCTCCCGCTGCCGCCGGCGGCCGTGCTCCGCCGCCGCCTCCCCCGGCGCCGGTCGCGCCGCCGGGCCGCTGCTGCTGCATGCCCGGGACGGCTCCGCCGCCGCCGGTCATCTGGGTGAAGCGGCTCCGCATGTCCTGCTGGGACTGCACCAGGCTCGCGCTCGGCAGGACGAGGACGGAGTCCTTCTCGCTGAGGCCGCGCACGACCTCGCTGTAATCCAGGTCGGTGAGTCCGGTGCGGATGTAGGTCGGGGTCGGCCCGCCGCTCCGGTTCACGAACACGATGTATTCACCGCCGAACTGGAAGTCGCTGCCGCCGGCCCGCCGGGCCGCCCCGCCCCCGAATCCACCCCCCCCCATGCCCCCACCCCGGCCGCCGCCCATGCCGCCGAACCCGCCGCTCTGGCGGAGCTGTTGCATGAGCTGCCGGTCGGCGGGGGTGAGCTCCTCGCGGTTGCGGAACTTGGCGAACATGGTCTGGACCTGTTTGGCGCTGACGCCGGCCGGAAGCTGAATCTCGCGGCCGTCCTGCATGGTGTAGGTGTTCCCCGCCGGCTTGGGATCCGCCCGCTTCGCGGTGTCCACCCGGGCGCTGTCGTCCCTCGGCTGGTTGGCCGCGAGGGGCGCGCGGAGCGAGTCGCGCCGGGCCTGCGCGGCGGCCAGCAGGGTCTGGAGCCGGTCATCCGGGATGCCGAGCACCTGCGCGGCACTGGCCACGTCGCGCTGGGTGCGGAGCGCCGCGTTGGGCACGGCGAGCACGTTGTCCCGCTCCCCGATGTGGATCTCCACGTCGGTGTTCATGCCGGGCTTGAGCTGGCCGTTCAGGTTCCGGATCCGGATCAGCACCGGAAACATGGTGACGTTCTGCTGGGTCTCCGCCTGCGGCTCGATCTTGAGGACCTCCCCCTCGAACGGCTGGTTGGGATAGGCATCCACCGTGACGGTGGCCTGGAGCCCGGGGCGGATCTTGCCGATGTCGGTCTCGTCCACCAGGGTGCGGACCTGGACCAGGTTGAGGTCGGCCATTCGGAGGAGCACCGTCCCGCCGCCCACGTCCTTGGTCGGCGAGGAGATGACCTGCCCGCGCTCGACCAGCTTGGTGATGATCGTTCCGGCGATCGGCGCCAGGACGTCGGTGTCGTCCATCGCGATCTTGGCGTTTTCCACGGCGACCTGCGCGCCGACCAGCGCGGCCCTCGCGTTGGCGACCGCCAGGACGGCGTTCTCCTTCTCCTCCTGCGAGATGGACTGCGACTTGAACAGCTCCTCGGCGCGCTTCTCCTGCACCTCGGCGTTCTGCAGCCGCGCCCTGGCGACCTCGAGATCGGCCTGCGCCTGCTCCAGCGTGTTCTTGGGCGTCCGCTGATCCACCCGCACCAGGAGCGTGCCGCGCTCCACCGTCTGGCCGGTCTCGACCTTCATCTCCAGGATCTCCCCCGAGGCCTTCGACTTGACCTCCACCACGGTGTCCGGCTGGATCGTGCCGCTGGCGCGGGCGGAGACGGTGATGGTGCGCTTCTCCACCGGCACGGCCTGGTACACCACGGCCTTCGGCTTCTCCTTGCAGCCCAGGGCGAGGAGGAGCGCGGCAAGGGAAGCGAGGGAGCGGGTCCGCATCATGACCTTTCGGGCGTGGCCACGTCGCGCTCGACGGTGCCATCCTTGAGATGGACCTGCCGGCGCGCGTGCGCGGCGATGTCGTGTTCGTGGGTGACGAGAATGATGGTCTGGCCGTCCTGGTACAGCTGCTCGAAGAGGGTCAGGATTTCTTCACTGGTCTTGGAGTCGAGGTTGCCGGTCGGCTCGTCGGCGAGGATGATGCTCGGGTGGTTCACCAGCGCCCGCGCGATCGCGACCCGCTGGCGCTGCCCGCCGGAGAGCTCGTTGGGCCGGTGGGTCATCCGGTCGGCGAGCCCCACGCGGGTGAGGGACTCGATCGCCCCCTTGCGCCGCTCCCGGGCGGAGGTCCCGCCGTAAATCAGCGGCAGCTCCACGTTCTGCAGCGCCGTGGCCCGGGGCAGGAGGTTGAAGGTCTGGAAGACGAAGCCGATCTCGCGGTTCCGGATCCGGGCCAGCTGGTCGTCGCCCAGGTCGGAAACCCGGTGGCCGTTGAGCCAGTACTCCCCCTCGGTCGGCGAATCGAGACAGCCGATGAGGTTCATGAAGGTGGACTTGCCGGAGCCGGAAGGACCCATGATGGCGACGAACTCGTTGCGCCGGATGGTGAGGTCCACGCCGCGGAGCGCCCGCACCGTCTCGCTCCCCATCACGTAGTCGCGCTTGAGGTTCCGGGCCACGATCACCGCGTCGCGCGGCACGTCGGCCGGCAACATCGCCATCCGCTCGCCGGTATCCGAGATCGAGGTCACAGCGTCCTCCCGATCAGGGCGGAGATCGCCGCCCGGGCGCGCACGTAGTCGAACCGCGCGGTCACCGCATCCACCTCGGCCTGGTTGAGCGCCTCCTGCGAAGTCAGCAGATCCACGATCGTGGCGGCGCCCAAGCGGTAGCGCTCCTGCTGGACCCGGAGATCTTCCTGCGCGGCGATCACGCTGGTCTGGGTGATCCCGATCCGAAGCCGGGCCGCGTCGAGCGCGGCGAGGGCCGCGGTGAGATTGGCGAGCACCAGGCGGCGGGCTTCCGCCGCGCCGGCTTCCGCGTTGTCCGCGGCGACGATGTTGTTGGTGATCCCCTGCTCCCGCTGGAACCGGTTGAAGATCGGCCAGCTCAGCCCCAGGCTCACCTGGCGCTGCTGCAGGAAGTTGTAGTCGTTCTGGCGACTCCCGTTCAGCGCCGCGGAGCCGGAAAGGTTGAGCGTCGGATAATAGGCGGCCTTCGAGACGCCGACCGCCGCGCGCGCGGAACTGGCGGCCGCTTCCGCCGCCTTGACCGAGGGCGCGTTCCGGATCACCTCGTCGCGGAGCGCGCTGGTGTCCACTGCCGCCAGCTGGACGTACAGCGTCGAATCGTCCACCGCTCCCACCGGGCCCTCCGCCCCCACCAGGCGTCCGAGGTTGGCCTCGGCGGTGGCGAGCTGGGCCTGGGCGTTGACCAGCTGCAGCTGCGCGTTGCCGAGGGTCACCACCGAGCGGAGCGAATCGGGGCGGATCCCCTTCCCGGCATGGAGCAGCGCGACCGAGACCTTGAGCTGCTCCTCGGCGCGCCGGACGCTCGCCTCGCGCACCCGCTGCAACTGCACCGCCGCGAGCACGTCGAAGAAGCCGTTCGTGGTGGTGAGCTGCTGCTGGAAGCGGGCGTCCACCAAGCTGGCCTCGGCGGCCCCCCGGTTGGCGCCGGCGGCCCGGCGCTCGCTCCCGCGCCGGAACCCGGTGAAGAGGTCCACGCTGGAGCTGACGCTGGTGTTCACACTGCGGTTGGTGGAGCCGCTGGTGGTGAGCTGTCCGGTGCTCGGATCAACCCGCGCGCCTTCGGAATAGAAATCGCCGACCGAGCTGGACAGGGTGAAGTTGGGGAGAAACGCGCCGAACGCCGCATGCTCGCGCGCCTGCGCGCTCCGCAGCGTCCCGAGGGCCTGGACCACGCTCGGCTGGACCCGCGCAGCCCGTTCGATCGCTTCCGCGAGGGTGATCCGCGGCACCTCCTGCGCGGCGCCCGTCACGGCGCCGCGCAGCAGGACGAGGGCCAGCGGCACGGCGCTCCGGCTACCGGCGGGCATCGCCTCTCCGTTCCGCCTCCGTCTTTCGGAGGCTGTCCTGCCGCTGGATCATCGCGGTGTACCTGGTTTGCTGCCCGGGGGTAAGCAGGGCGGCGATCTCGCGGCGAATGGCTTCCCGCTCCGACTGAAACTGCGGCCGGATGAACCGCCAGAGCGAGTCCATCGCCGGCTGGTGACGCTTCAGCACGGCCTGGACGCTCTCCCGCTGGGCCGCGCTCAGGTCCAGGTCCGCGGTCAGCCGCTCGACGAAGCCGGGGCGCCGATGATCGCCGGCCAGGCGCCCGTGGGCGCGGCGATCCGCCACGCTGGTGGCGGCCCCGCCGACCAGGCCGCCGAGCACGAAGGTCGCGAGGAGCAGCAGCGCGGCGCCGAAGCGGGAGCGGGTCATCGGTCCTCCATCACCGCGGTGACGAATTCATCCTGCTGGGCCACCTGCGGCATGACCACCGCCTGCACCGGAAGGGAGGCGACCTGCGCCAGCGGCTCGGCCTCGAGCGCGCGCTCCGCCCCGGTGAACCAGGCGCCCAGCCAGAGCAGGAAGCCCGCCGCCACCGCGACCGCGATGACGCGGGGCCGGGCCCAGCCCGCGAGCACGTCCCACTGATTGGCGGCCGGCGTTCCCGCCACCGCCCGACGCAGGCGCTGGAGGAACGCCTCCGGCTCGGGTCCGGTCAGCCGCTCGCGCAGCATCCGGCCCAGCTCGGGGTCGGGCCCCGAATCGAAAGGCGAGACCATCATTTCATCTCCTCCACCAGAACTCCGAGAGCCTTGCGCATCGCCCGGCGCGCGTGAAAGACGTACGAGCGCACGGTGCCTTCCGGTACGCCGAGGGCGGCCGCGATGTCCGCATGCCCCCACCCCTCCGCGTCGAAGAGGACCAGCGCGACCCGCTGCCGCTCCGGCAGGGCGGCGAGTCCCGCGTCGAGCCTGGTCCGCAGGAGCGCCGCCTCGGCCATCCGGTCCGGCCCGAGCCCGCCGGACACCAGGGTCTCCGCGATCGGCTCCGCCTGGCGGACCTTGCCGCGCCGCCGGGCGTCGAGCGCGGCATTCACCACGATGCGCATGAGCCAGGGCCGGAACGGCCGCCCGGGATCGTACCGGCCGATCGCGCGCCAGGCCGCGAGCATCCCTTCCTGCACCGCGTCGTCCGCCTCGTCATCGTCACGGAGGATGGCTCGCGCCGCCCGCCGGGCCGCCATGCCGTGCCGGTCAATCAAGCGGCCGAACGCGTCTGAATCCCCGCGCGCGGCCGCTCGCGCCAGCTCGGCATCCGGTACGTCCGAATTACGCAGGGGAGGCTCCAGGCGTTGAGGTCCTTGCGGTACCGTAACATACGTCGCGTCTCCAACCCGCGGGCGAGGCCCTGGGAGGCGTGATGCGCGGAGCGCGACCACGGTCGCGGAGGCCCTCAACCGCGGCGGCGGCCCGCCGCGTCGGCCCAGGCGGCGGCGGCGAGCCACAGGCTCAAGCCCGCGCAGATCGCCGCCATCGCGCGAGGGAAGAGGAGGAACAGCACGCCCACCGCCGCCAGCCAGATCGCCAGCTGAAGGAAGAGACCTCGCCGGGATCCCGCCAGCACCGCGCGCATGGCGACGACCGCTCGGCGGCGTCGCTCCCGCAGACCCGGGTTGTGGTCCGGGACGAGCGACTCGGATTCGGGCTCGACCGCGCGGAGCTGGCGGCGCCGGCGGCCGCCGCCCGGCAGGATCAGCCGGATTTCGACACTCCAGTCCAGGTCGCGCCGGAACTGGGCCTCCATCGCCTGGGCGAGACCGGCGTCGTCGGCGAGGATGTCGATCTCGTAATTGGCGAGCAGGCTCGAGAGGTTGAGGTTGCTCGATCCGATCCGGATCCAGCGCCCGTCCACCACGATGGTCTTGGCGTGCAGCATCGGCCCGCGCCATTCGAAGATGCGCACGCCGGCGCGGAGCAGATCGAAATAGTCCACCCGGGTGAGCCGCTGCACCCGCGGGAGATCGCTGGTGCCGGGCACCAGAACCCGGACGTCCACGCCTTCGCGCGCCGCGTCGAGCAGGGCCTGGTTGACCCCGCGGGGCGCCACCAGGTACGCGTCGGTGATCCAGATCCGCTCGGCCGCGCCGGCGAGCAGGAGCTCGGTCGCTCGCGAGGCGCGCACGCCGCCCGGCTCACCCGCGACCACCCGAACCGCCGATTCCCCGCGGATCGGCGCCTCCGCGGCGAGCTCCCGGTCATCGAGGGGCGGGCCGGTGAGGCGCCAGGCCGCGGCGAACGCCCGGTCGAGCGCGGCGGCCGCCGGCCCGTCAATCGCCACGCCGGTGTCGCGCCACGGCTGCCGCCCCGCCGCCGGGTCCCCGCTCCATTCGTTCCCCAGGCAGAGACCACCGGTCACCGCGGTGTCACCGTCAACCACCAGCAGCTTGCGATGGTCCCGGACCAGATTCTGCCGGAGGTGGAGGAGTCTCGGCGGATGGAAGAACCGGACGCTCGCCCCGGCGGCCCGGAGGCGGCGCCACAGGGCGCGGCGGGTGGTGAGCGAGCCGATCCAGTCGGTCTGCACCCGTACCGCGAGCCCGGCGGCGGCGCGCGCGGCGAGCGCGTCGGCGAACCGGAGCCCGGTGGCATCGCTCCGGATGATGTAGTTGTCGAGGTGAATCCACCTGCGGGCGGCCGCGATCCGCTCGAGCATCGCGGGGTAGACCTCGGGGCCGTCGAAGAGCAGGGTGACCAGGTTTCCCGGGATGGCGCGGCTCCCCGCCGCGCGGTCCATGGCCCGCTCGACCACCTCCGGCGGGAGCGCGCGCCCGGCGGCCTTCGCGCCGGTCACGGCGCCCCGAGGCCCAGCACCTTTTCGTGGGGGCGGAGGGCCGCGAGCAGGAACGCGATCAGCTCCTCCAGCGGAAGGCCCAGCTCGGTCGCGCCGGTGTAGACGTCCTCCCGGCTCACCCCGCGCGCGAAGGCCTTGTCCTTGAGCTTCTTCTTCACACTGGGCACCTCGAGATCGGCGAGGCTCCGCGAGGGGCGAACCAGCGCGCAGGCCACCAGGAACCCGGAGAGCTCGTCCACCGCGAACAGCGCCCGGGCCAGCGGCGTGGTCCGGGGGACGCCGGTGTACGCCGCGTGGCCCAGGATCGCCTCCTGCGCCTCCGCGGGAAGGCCCCGCGCGGCGAGGACCCCGACGCCTTCGGCCGGATGCTCACGATCCGGGGCGTGCTCCGGGTTGGGGAAGCGCTCGTAATCGAAGTCGTGCACCAGGCCGACGACGCCCCAGAGCTCGGGATCGGCGCCGTATTTCTCCGCCATGGCGCGCATGGCGATCTCGACGCCGTACATGTGCTTCCGGAGGGCGTCGGAGGCGGTGTACTCGTGCACCAGGGCGAGGGCGGCGGCGCGAGTCAGCATGGCGATCGGCGCTAGTGCTGCACCTGTCCCTCCTGGGGCAGCTGCGACGCCGTCAGCGGCACCCGGATCGCGTCGCCGCCGTCAATCGAGATCTCGAACGCGTAGCCGCCGGGTAGGGGGAGCGGCACGTCGAAGACCAGCACCGCGCCGGCCTCGATCTCGGTGACTCCCGCCGCCGGCTCCCCGAACTGCACGGTGCCGTCGCCACCCATGAGCTCGGTGCCTCCCTCGTCCACGAAACGGATGCGGAGCGGGTGCTCGCCGATCTCGGTACGCTTGCCGCGCACCCGCACCACGAGGTGGGTGCGGGGATGCATCGCGGGGAAGCTGGCGACCCACACGTGCTGGAAGATGCCCAGCACGGACAGCTTCCCGTGCTGGTCGATCAGCGCGTAGTCGGCAAGCACCGCGAAATCAACCTGCACGCTCAGACGACGCGGATGGAGGTGACCAGATCGTCCTTGCGAATCGCGTTGACGACGTCCAGGCCGGCCGTCACCTGGCCGAAGACGGTGTGCTTCCGGTCCAGGTGAGGCTGCGGCGCGTGGCAGATGAAGAACTGGCTCCCGCCGGTGTCCTTGCCGGCATGCGCCATCGAGAGGGTGCCTGCGACGTGCTTGTGGGTGTTGAGGTGGGTCTCGCACTTGATCTTGTAGCCCGGACCGCCGGTGCCCACGCGCGGGTCCGCGGGACTCCTCGAGAGCGGGTCGCCCCCCTGGATCATGAAATTGTCAATGACCCGGTGGAAGCGGGTCCCGTCGTAGAACTTCTCGTTGGCGAGCTTCTCGAAGTTCGCCACGGTATCGGGCACCTCGGTGTCGTACAGCTCCGCGGTGATGGTGCCGCGGCTGGTTTCGATGACGGCCTTCTTCATGGAGTCTGGATCCCGGGTTGAGGAGTCAGCGAGTAGCGAGTAGCGAGAAGGGGTGGTAGGGGGCCCTCCTCGCTACTCGCTACCTCCTGGTTCCTAAGATACCACGCCGGCGCGGACCGGAACGAGCGAACGCAGCCGAGCACCCCACTCGGCCGGGTCGGCGGTAGGGGCGAGGCAGCGGTCGCCGGCGCAGGCGATGGCGCGCACCTGGTCCAGGGCCGGTTCGAACCCGGCGAGGGCCCCGGGGAGGCGGTCCACCGATCCGCCCGGCAGCAGCCGGACCACGACCCGCCGGGGCAGGAACGCCGCGAGAGCCCGCCGGTGCAGCGTTTCGGCAGCGGCGTCGCCGGCTGGGCCGGTCACGACGAGGTGGGTGGCCGGATGCACCAGCCAGTCGGCCGCGAGGAGGTACGCCGAGGCGAAGAGCCCGAGCTCGCGGGCCACAGCGCCGAACGCCGCCACCAATTGGTGGTGCCGTTCCCGCCAGCGCGGCGCGCGGGTGTGCTCGAACAGGCGGGCCAGCGTGATCCCGGCCACCCCGTTGGGCGAGGCGTTGGGGCTGTCCTGGATCGGCTTGGCCGGCGCGGCGAGCAGCCCTTCCCCCCCACCACCCCGCACGGTATCGAGGAAGCCGCCACGCTCCGGGTCCCAGTAGTCGCGCCACACCCGGTCCATGAGGGCCTCCGCCCACCCGAGCCAGCCGGCCTCGCCGGTCGTCTCGAAAGCGTCGAGCGCCGCGGCGGCGCAGCGGACCGGATCGTCGAGCAGGCCCGCCGGTCCGGTCGCGGTGTGAGCGACGGTATCCTGCGCCGATTGCTCGCGGCGGATCCGCTCGAGCGCCCGCAGCCCCAGGCCGGCCGCATCCGGGTCCTCGAGCACCGGC
This sequence comes from Gemmatimonadales bacterium, assembly GCA_036004545.1. Taxonomy (GTDB): domain Bacteria; phylum Gemmatimonadota; class Gemmatimonadetes; order Gemmatimonadales; family GWC2-71-9; genus JABFSM01. The sequence goes on along the minus strand of DASYRI010000111.1, from coordinate 3,270 downwards.
GCCGCGCGAAGCAGCGCGCCGGCCAGCATCGCGTTCCAGCCGGTGTACCGGGTGGGGTCCACGAACGGCGCGGTCCGTCCCGCGCGCTCGCCCCGGAGCCTGGTACCGATCCGCTCCAGGGCGGCCTCGATCTCCGGCACCGGCCGCCCGAACCGCTCCGCCAGCGTCGCGGCGCCCTGCGCGGCGAAGAGCACGTTCCGCGCGGGGTCGTGCGGCATCCGGCCCAGACTGCCGATGCCGAACCGCGCCAGCGCGATCGCCAGCTCGTCCGGCGTGAGGATCCGGCCCAGCTCCTCGGCGGTCCAGGTGAAGTAGTCGCCGTCATCGCCCTTGCCGGTGTCCGCATCCTGGCTCGCCCCGAATCCGCCGGCGGAGTCGGCGAGCACCTCGCGGACCCAGCGGACCGTCTCCCGCGCCACCTCCTTCCATTCCGGCTTCCCGAACAGCGCCGCCGCCTGGGCATAGACCCGAAGCAGCTCGGCGTTGTCGGAGCTCATCTTTTCGAAGTGGGGGATCACCCAGCGCTCGTCCACGCTGTAGCGATGAAAGCCGCCGCCCAGCAGGTCGCGGAAGCCGCCGTTCGCCATACCGTCGAGCGTCTCGTGAATCACCGCCCGGAGGGTCGGCTCCGGGCCGTCGCAGTAGCGGTGCAGCAGGAACTCGACCGTGGACGGGTGAGGAAACTTGGGGCGCACGCCGAAGCCGCCGTGGGCGCGGTCGGCGGTGGCGAGGACGCCGTGGGCCGCGTCGGCCAGGACGTGCTCGGAGACCGGGCCGGGCGCGGCTTCGTCCAGGTGGGCGGCGAGCGCGCCCCGCAGCGCGTCGGCCTGGGCCCGGAGGTTGCCGCGGTCTTCCCGCCAAGCGGCCAGCACCCGCTCCAGGACCTGGCGGAAGGAGGGACGCCCGGGAGCGCTCTCGGGCGGGAAGTAGGTGCCGCCGTGAAACAGCTGGGCGTCGGGGGTGAGAAAGCCGGTGAGCGGCCAGCCACCCTGCCGCGAGATGGCCTGCACCGCGCGCTGGTAGCGCGCGTCCACATCGGGCCGCTCGTCGCGGTCCACTTTCACGCAGACGAATCCGCGATTGAGCAGCTCCGCGACGGCGGGATCGTCGTACGACTCGGCGTCCATCACATGGCACCAGTGGCACCACACCGCGCCGATGTCGAGGAGGACCGGCTTGTCTTCCTCCGCGGCGCGGGCGAACGCCTCGGCTCCCCACGGGTGCCACGCGACGGGTTGATGGGCGGCGGAGCGGAGGTAGGCGGAAGCCGCCCCGGCCAGGTGGTTGGTGCCCATGCGCAAAGCTAGTACAATATGCCCATGGACGAGCTCGAGCCGCTGCGCCACGAGGCGATCCGCGCGCTCTCCGCCGCGGTAGCCGCCGAGCGGCTGCCGATCGAGCAATTCGAATCGCGCCTCGCGCTGGTGCGCCAGGCGCCCAACCGCGCCACGCTCGACGCCATCGTGGCCGAGGCGCTGCCGTCGGGAGGCTACGCGCCGCCGGCCGGGCTCCCGGCGATTTCCGCCGACCACACCGCCGTCCTGCGGGCCGGCGCCATGGCTCCGGTGGCGCCGGCCGACGTCCTGCGGATCGCGACGATCTTCAGCTCGTCCAAGCGCGCCGGCTCCTGGACGGTGCCGCTCCGGCTCGAGCTCGAGGTGGTGGCGGGCGAGCTCACCATTGACCTGCGGGACGCGGTGTTTAGCTCGGACGTGCTCGACATCGATCTCCACGCCCGGCTCTCCAGCGTCACCCTGATCGTCCCGGCCGGCGCGCAGGTGGAGAACGAATGCGAGGAGCGGTTCAGCAGCGTGACCCACTCGGTGCGCTCGGCGCGCGGCGCGCACCCGATCGGGCTCCTGATCCGGCTCACCGGAAGGGTGGTGCTGAGCAGTACGGAGGTGAAGGAGAAGCCGCCGAGCGGCGCGGAAGGCGAGGTGCCGATCTGGCGGCGACTGATGGGAAGGGGCGGGTAGCGCCGGGGTCACCCGCCCGGATGATAGGCCCGCTCAGTGTGGCGCTGGAGCTCTGAAGGATAGAAGTAGACCTGGCGCAGATTGCCGGTGCCGTACCGCACCGCCTGATCGTTGAAATGCGGAGACGCCGGGTTGCCGCTCTCGCCGCCGGCCGTCACGGCCCTGGCCCGCACGCTGTCGCCGAACTCCACCACGGCCACGAAGCTGTTCCCGGTCGTGCCGTAGAGCTTCCGGGTGCCCCGCCAGGTGCGCGCCCCGAACGAGGCGAGCGACCCCCACCGTGCCGAGGTGAACCCGACCGGGAGGCTGGGCGCCGAGTCGTTGAACGGCTGGACGAGATCGCCGGTGAGGCGCTGGAACCGGTTGAGGTCGCCCCACGGCGTCTTCCAGGTGCCAAAGCGGGCCGCGAGCGCGTCGGAGGCCGCCGCCAGGGCCTCCAGCTGCTGCTCCGGCGTGGCCCTGGTCGGCACGTACCGGTCGAGCGACAGTCCGGCGCGGCGCGCCTCGGCGCTCTCGCGCCGGCCGAGCTCCTCGCCCCAGAACACCGCGAGGGTGGTGGGCACGGAGGTCACCGACCAGCGAAGATCCCAGGCTCGCAAGACCTCGATCGGCTCGGCCAGCTTCGACTTGAGCGGGCTGGTGCCGGGGGTCTGGTCGTACGCCTCAAGCAACGAGGGGATCAGGTCCTGGAACGCGGTGAGGTAGCTGTCGTAGGCCGCGGCGATGAGCGAGCCCGGCGTGAAGTCCTTCCTGCCTTGCAGCACGCGGATCGCGTGGAGGCCGCGGGCGTTCTCGCCGGCCCGGTCCATGTACGCCGGGAAATCGGCCTTCCTGGGACTGCTGCGGCCGGCGGCGGACCAGGGCGAGTTGTTGCTGTTGTAGAGCCAGCCGTCGGCCGGATTGAGCAGGTGCGGGCTCTCCTCCACGGAGTGCACGCCCTGCCACTCCGTCGCCGGGTCGCTTCCGTCCACCGGCTTGCTCCAGTCGAAGCTCGGGTTCCGCCGGGGGACGAAGTTGGCGTGGAAGTAGGCGATGTTGCCGTCCGCATCGGCGAAGATGGTGTTGTTCGAAGAGTTGGTGTGCAGCTCCATGGTCTGGCGGAATGCCTTGTAATCCCTGGCCCTGGTCCTGCTGTACGACTGGATGAGCGCCTTGACCGGCTCCCGCATGAGCCGCACGCTCACCCACTTTCCGTCGGCCTCGCGCACGACGGGCCCGTGGTGGGTGCGGTACACGGTGAACTCGCGCGTCGCCATACCGGCGGCGGTCCTGCAGGGGATCGTGACGGTGGTCA
>DASYRI010000110.1:0-8066 GCA_036004545.1 Gemmatimonadales bacterium | reverse complement strand
ATTCCCCACATGATGGGGAACCTCGGCGCCACCCTGGACGAGATCGCGTGGGTCAGCACCGGCTACATAGTGGCGAACGTGATCGTGCTGCCGATGACCAGCTGGTTCGCCGACCGGTTCGGGCGGCGGAACTACTACACCGGCTCGATCCTGCTGTTCACCTTCGCCTCCCTCATGTGCGGCCACGCCCACTCGCTCGAGTCGCTGGTGGCGTGGCGCATCGTGCAGGGCATCGGGGGCGGCGCGCTCATTTCCACCGCGCAGGCGATCCTCTTCGACGTCTTCCCGATCGAGGAGCGGACCACCGCCACCGCGGTTTTCGGCGTCGGTGTGATGGTGGGCCCCACCCTCGGCCCCACGCTGGGCGGCTGGATCACCGACAACTACTCCTGGCCCTGGATCTTCTACATCAACATCCCGCTCGGCCTCCTCGCGGCATTCATGACCTGGCGCTTCGTGCCGGAGCCGGCCCACCAGGTGCGGCGGACCGACGTGGTGGACTGGCCGGGGCTCGCGCTCCTCATCCTGGGCATCGGGATGCTCCAGGTCCTGCTCGAGCGCGGCGAATCCAAGGGGTGGTTCGACGCCCGGGAGATCAGGGTGGAGGCGGTGCTCGCCGCCGTCGGCGTGATCGGCTTCATCTGGCACGAGCTGGTCACCGAGCATCCGATAGTGGATCTCCGGGTGCTCAGGAATCGTCAGCTCGCGGTCGGGGTCGCCTTCGGGGCGGGACTCGGCTTCGCGCTCTACGCCAGTATCTTCGCGCTGCCGGTGTTCCTCCAGGGCACCCTGGGATACACCGCCTGGGACACCGGGCGGGTGATCCTTCCCGGCGCTCTCGCGGCGGCGGCGACGATGGCGGTCATGGGGCGCGCAGGCCGAAAGGTGGACGCGCGGTTGAGCGTCATGCTCGGCGTTGGGCTCTTCCTCTGGTCCATGATCCTGCACTCCCATCTGACGGCGCAGAGCGGCCTCGGCGACCTCTTCTGGCCCATGATCCTGCGGGGCGTCGGCATCGGGATGGTGTTCCCGCCGCTCACCGGAGCGGCGGTCGGCGATCTGCTGCCGGAGCGCATCGGCCAGGGCACCGGCCTCTATAACCTGGCGCGGCAGCTGGGCGGGAGCTTCGGCATCGCGATCACCGCGACGCTGGTCACCCGGTTCGCCGAGCAGGGCCGCGAGGCGTTGCGCGCCCACGTCAGCCTGGCCGAGCCGGCGACTCAGGCGCGGCTGGCGGGGCTGGTGCAGAAGTTCCACGCCCTGGGCGGCTCGCTCGCCGAGGCGCAGCAGCGCGCCTACGCGGTGCTGGACCGGACGGTGCGGGTGCAGGCGTCGGTGATCGCGTTCGAGAAGGTGTTCCTCGTGATGGGGATCGCGTTCGTCTGCATGCTGCCGCTCCTGCTCGGGTTCCGGCGGGTGCGGAACCCGGGCGGAGCGGGGGCGCGCGCTTAAGGAGAGGGAGCGAGCGCGGCGAGCCGCTGCAGCACACTGGCGCTGCTGTCGGGGCGATGCGGGTGATCCTCGGGTTGAATCCGGGTGCTGCTCTGGCTACCCTGGATCCTGGAATCCGGCTCGTTCTCGTTCCTCCCGCCAGGAGCCTGGGATGGCAGCGATTATCCTACGCGTCAACGGCCGCGCCCGCCAGCTGGACGTAGACCCCGGCACCCCCCTGCTCTGGATACTCCGCGACGTGCTGAACCTCACCGGCACCAAGTACGGCTGCGGCATCGCCCAGTGCGGCGCCTGCACCGTACACCTCGACGGTGTCGCGGTCCGCTCCTGCGTGACCCCGGTCGGGACCGTGAAAGCCCGCGCGGTGACCACGATCGAAGGGCTTTCGCCGGACGCCAGCCACCCGGTACAACGGGCCTGGATCGCCGAGAGCGTACCGCAGTGCGGCTACTGCCAGCCCGGCCAGGTGATGTCGGCCGCGGCGCTGCTTTCCGTCCACCGCTCGCCGAGCGATGCCGAAATCGACGAGGCCATGTCCGGCAACCTGTGCCGCTGCGGGACCTACGACCGGATCCGCCGCGCAATCCACCGCGCCGCCGGGCAGGAGGGCTGAGCCATGACCACGACGGCCAGGATCGAGCGCCGGGAATTCCTCAAGCTCGGCGCGATCGCGGGCAGCGGACTCCTGCTCGGCGTGCAGGTGCCGTGGGGCAAGGCCTCACCAGCCGCGGCTTCGGCGCCGGCATTCCAGCCCAACGTCTTCCTCCGGATCGCTCCGGACGACGTGGTGACGATCTGGTGCGCCCGATCCGACATGGGACAGGGGGTGCGGACCGCCCTCCCGATGATCGTGGCCGATGAGCTGGACGCCGACTGGAGCCAGGTACGCGTGGAGCAGGCCGACGCGCATCCCAGCTCCTACGGACGGATGATGACCGTGGGCAGCTCGAGCGTCCGGAACGGCGCGTGGATGCCGCTCCGCCGGGCGGGCGCAGCGGCGCGCGAGATGCTGGTCGCCGCCGCCGCCGCACGCTGGGGCGTAAATGCCTCCGAGTGCGTCACCGCGGCGGGCCGGGTGAGCCACCAGGCATCGGGACGAAGCCTCCGGTACGGTCAGGTAGCGGCAGCCGCCTCGGCGCTTCCCGTCCCGGCGAGCCCCACCCTCAAGGACCCCTCCAGGTTCCGTCTGATCGGTACTCGGGCCAGGGTGCTCGACAGCCCGGCCAAAGTCACCGGACAGGCGATCTACGGCGCGGACGTCCGGGTGCCCGGGATGCTCTTCGCCACGGTGGTGCACCCGCCTCGCTTCGGCGACCGGGTGCGCTCCTTCGACGCCGCCCGCGCCCGCGGGATACCGGGCGTGAGCCACGTGGTACAGGTATCCCAGGGCGTGGCCGTCGCCGCCAAGACGACTTGGTCTGCGCTCCAGGGTGCCAGGGCCCTCGACATCACCTGGCAGGACGGCGGCTTCGCGCTGAGCAGCGCCGGGATCTTCCGGAGCTTCGCCGAGCTGGCCCAACGGGAAGGCGTCGAGGCGCAGAAGCGCGGCGACGCTCCGGCCGCGCTCGCGGGCGCGGGTGCCGACCGGCGCATCGAGGCCGTCTACGAGGCGCCCTACCTCGCCCACGCGACGATGGAGCCGATGAACTGCACGGCCGACGTGCGCGCCGACCGCTGCGAGATCTGGGCGCCGACCCAGAATCCGCAGGGCACCCAGAGTGCGGCCGCGCGGATTACCGGGCTTCCGGTCGACTCGGTGACGGTTCACGTCACTTTCCTGGGCTGCGGCTGGGGGCGGCGGAGCCGGACCGACTTCGTCGAGGACGCGGTGGAGACTTCGAAAGCGGTCGGCGCGCCGGTCCAACTTCTCTGGACCCGCGAAGAAGACATGCAGCACGACTATTACCGGCCCGCGGTGCATCACCGGCTGAGCGGGGCGGTAGATGCGAACGGACACCTGACAGCGCTCCACGCGAGAGTGGTGGCGCAGCCCTTTGCCAGCCAGAGCGGCGTCGACGGCCCCGCGGTGGCCGGCCTGGCCGAGCATGACTACGCGATTCCCCACGTCCTGGTGGAGTACTGCCGGCCCGACCTCCCGGTCCCGGTGGGCTACTGGCGGTCGGTCGGACCGTCGCAGAACACCTTCATCCTCGAGAGCTTCGTCGACGAGCTCGCCCACCTTGCCGGGCGGGACCCGGTCGAGTTCCGCCGCGAGCTCCTGACCGCATCACCCCGGCTTCTGCATGTGCTGGACGTCGCGGCGGTCCGGAGCGGATGGGGAACCGCGGCTCCCCCCGGCCGGGCCCGGGGCGTGGCGCTGGTGAGGGACAAGGGCGGCCTGGTGGCGCAGGTGGCGGAGGTGTCTCTCGAGCGGGACCGGGTGCGGGTGCACAAGGTCACCTGCGCCGCGGACTGTGGCCGGATCATCCACCCGGGGATCGTGGAGGGACAGATCACAGGCTCGATCGTGGCCGGGCTCGCGGCGGCGCTCCACGGGGAGATCACCATCGAGAACGGCCGGGTGAGCCAGAGCAACTTCCTCGACTACCCGCTGCTCCGCATGCGCGAGATGCCGGTGGTGGAGGTGCACCTGGTTCCGAGCGAGGAGGAGCCCGGAGGCGTGGGCGAGCCGGCGGTGCCCCCGATCGCGCCCGCGGTGGCGAACGCGCTGTTCGCGCTCACCGGAACCCGGATCCGGCGGCTTCCGATCCGGCTGGACGCCGAATCCTCCACGCGCAATCGCTCGGGCTGAAGGGAGGTGTCCGCGGTCCGCACGGTCATCAAGGAACGAACACCGCTCCGTGCGGCATCGCCATGCCTTTCGCTCCGTTCGGCCAGCGCTCGCGATGGTAGCTCACGCCCGGCGACGATGCCCCGGCGTCCTTGAACCCGGTATCCCAGGAGAGCCGGCCGGTGGATAGATCGAAGTGGGCGAGCTTTACCATGGGCGGGCCTTCACCCTGATCGGTGAAGACCAGACGATCGCTTCCTGGATCCGCCGAGGCCCAGTGCGGGAAGAAGGTGGAGTCGGTCGGAAAGGAAGCCACTTCCCGGGGATGCGCCGGGTCGGCGATGTCGATGGTGGCGTACCGATGCGCGTAGGCGATCGGCATCAGCAGGAAGCGACCGGCGACCACCGGCACCGAACAACCCACGTTCTGCGGAAGCGACAGCGTCAGGACGCGATCGATCCTTGGATGCCCCTCCAGACCCGTGATGCGAAAGAAGCCGCAGTAGTAACTGTTCAGCATCACCGACCCGTCCGCCAGCGCGCGCACCTCGAAGGGATACATGTGGGCGGAGTCGCCGGGGACTTCGGGCACGGGAAGCGTCTTGAGGAGGGTAAGATCGGACAACCGCCACACCTGGATGACATTCGCGGTCCTTTCGCTGTTCATCGGGGAGCTCGTGGTCACGACGCGATCGAGACTCTGCACCGCGGCGAGTGCATAGGTGCGAATCCTCGCGCCCGGAAATGCCGGATCGCGTGACCAGCCGCTCTGCACCAGCTTGCCCCGGGAGTCGAACTCGGCGATGCCGCCCGGGGAGCCGGGCACGGCGTCATCGCCGAACTGGACGGTGGCCAGCACGTGCCCGTTCGACAGCCGCAGGAAGGAGTGCAACCGCCGGCCGCCCGGCACGCTTGCCAAGCGTCCACCGAGCCGCGGCGATTCCGGCGTGCTGAAATCCACCAGGAACGATCGGTCGCCGCTGAAGTCGTTCGCGAACAGGGGCCCCTCCGGCGGCAGGATGAACTCGGTGTGGTGCGGCATCCGTCCGCTCGAATCCACCGTCAGCGCGGAAAGCACCGTCCCGTACCCGGCGCTCGACGGGTTGGCATCGAGCACGGTCATCATGTCCAGGCCGGTGGTCGAGTCGTTGCCGGTGCCCGCCCACACGTACAGGTAGCGCGCCGGACCGGCGTGCACCTCGCGATTGTCCCTGGCGGCGCAGCCGGCGACCAGCATCACCAGAAACGGCCCGGTGCCGGACCGATAGAGCGACATGAGGGGACTCCTCAAAGCGTCGTTGGCGGGGAACCCGTTAACGATAACATGGCCTGCACCCCGAACTGATGCTTGAGCGGAGCGCGGAGGCAACGCGGCGGCTGGCGGCCCGGCACCTGCACGAGTAGGATCAGGCGCCTCTCGCCGGCAGCCGAGCCATGCACCACCGTCCCGCCCTGTTCGCCGCGCTCGTTCTCGCTCTGACTCCGGGCTTCCTGACCCCCCAGACCGCTCCGGCTCCCAAACGGATCCTGATCCGCGCCGGCCGGCTCCTCGACGGCCTGGCCGACTCGGCCCGGCGCGACCAGGGAATTCTGATCGAGGGCGAGCGGATCGCCGAAGTCGGACCCTGGGCGGCCGTCGTCGCGAAGGCGGGCAACACGGAGCGCATCGATCTCTCCGCGATGACCGTGCTCCCCGGCCTGATCGACGCCCACACCCACATTCTCCTGAACGGCGACATCACCGCCCAGGACTACGACGACCAGCTCCTGAAGGAGTCCATTCCGTATCGCGCCATCCGCGCCACCGCGAACGTCCGCACCTCGCTTCTGAACGGGTTCACCGCGCTCCGGGACCTGGAGACCGAAGGCGCGATGTACGCCGACGTGGACGTGAAGACCGCGATCGCCCGTGGCGTGATTCCGGGGCCACGAATGTTCGTCGCCACCCGGGCCTTCGCCCCGACCGGCATGTACCCGCTCTCCGGCTATTCGTGGGAGCTCAAGGTGCCCGAGGGGGTGCAGATCGTGGACGGCGCCGACGCCATCCGGAAAGCCGTGCGCGAGCAGGTGAAGTACGGCGCCGACTGGATCAAGATCTATGCGGACCGGCGCTACTTCGTGGCCGACGACGGGAAGCTCCACAGCTGGCCCAACTGGACCGACGAGGAGCTCAAGGCGTTCGTCGAGGAAACCCACCGGCTGGGGAAGAAGATCGCCGCGCACGCGATCGGCTGGGAGGGGATTGACGCCGCGCTCCGGGCCGGCGTCAACACCATCGAGCACGGCGACGGGCTCACCCCCGACCTGATGGAGCGGATGGTGAAGCAGCACGTGTACTGGTGCCCCACCATCTTTGTCGGCGCCTACGTGGCGCCGGGCCGGGGCGGCGTCTGGCCCCGGATGGTCGAGCTGGAGAAGGCCGCCTTCGGCGAGGCGCTCCGGCGCGGGATGCTGGGGCTCATCGCGAACGGCACCGACGCCGGCGGCTACGCCTGGACCGAGCACCAGGCGAAGGAGCTGGATTACATGGTGCGCTACGGGATGACGCCGATGCAGGCGATCCAGGCCGCCACCTCGGTGGCCGCTGCACTCCTCGACGCCGCCAGGGATCTCGGCGCGGTCGCCCCGGGGCGCTACGCGGACCTCATCGCGGTCGCCGCCGACCCGCTCAAGGACATCACCGAGCTGCAGCGGGTGGGCTTTGTGATGAAAGGAGGGGTGGTCTACTCCGCGGTCATGAAGGGATACCGGTAGTCCGTCGGCGGCACGAACGTCTCCTTGATCGCCCGGGGCGACACCCACCGGATCAGATTGAGCACCGAGCCGGCCTTGTCATTGGTCCCGCTCGCCCGCGCGCCGCCGAACGGCTGCTGGCCCACCACCGCCCCGGTCGGCTTGTCGTTGACGTAGAAGTTCCCCGCGGCGTACCGCAGCGCCTCGGTGGCCTCCACGATCGCCGCCCGCTCCCGTGCGAACACCGAGCCGGTGAGCGCGTAGGGGCTGGTCGAGTTGACCAGGCCCAGCGTCGCCCGCCAGGCGTCGTCGGCATAGACGTAGACCGAGAGCACCGGCCCGAAGAGCTCCTCGCACATCGTCCGGTACTTCGGGTCCTTGACCTGCAGCAGCGTCGGCTCGATGAACCAGCCCTTCTTGTCCTCCGCCCCGCCGCCGGCAAGGATGTTCACCCCGCGATCCTTCTTCGCGCGCTCCAGGTAGCCGGAGAGCTTCTCGAACGCGTTCGCGTCGATCACCGCGCCCATGAAGTTCCGGAAGTCGGCCACGTCGCCCATCTTGAGATCCCCGATCATCTCGAGCGCCCGCTGCTTCACTTCGGGCCAGAGGCTCTGCGGGATGTACGCCCGCGAGGCGGCGCTGCACTTCTGTCCCTGGTACTCGTACGCCCCGCGCACCATCGCCACCGCGAGCGCGGCGGGGTCGGCGCTCGGATGGGCGAGGATGAAGTCCTTGCCGCCGGTCTCCCCCACGATCCGGGGATAGCCGAGGTAGCTCTCCAGCCGCTCGGCGACCCCCTTCCAGAGCGACTGGAACACCGCCGTCGAGCCGGTGAAGTGAATGCCCGCGAGCGCGGGGTCGCCGAGCACCCGCTCGGTCACCATGCGCGCCGGGCCCGGAACGAAGTTGATCACCCCGGGTGGAAGCCCCGCCGCCTCGAGCAGGCGCAACAGGAAATAATTGCTCAGCACCGCCGAGGAGGCCGGCTTCCACACCACCGTGTTCCCCATCAGCGCGGGCGCGGTCGGGAGGTTGGCGCCGATCGCGGTGAAGTTGAACGGCGTGATGGCGTACACGAACCCTTCGAGCGGCCGGTGCTCCAGCCGGTTCCACACCCCGGGCGACGACTGCGGCTGCTCGGCGTAGACCC
>DASYRI010000109.1:0-1571 GCA_036004545.1 Gemmatimonadales bacterium | reverse complement strand
TGCTGCGGGTCAACGACACCGGCCCCAACTTCCGGGTGGTGCGGGCCGGCCGGGACCAGCTCGCGCCCTCCCAGTGGACCGAGCTCCTCCCTCACCGCGATTCGGTGATGATCGAGGGGATAGACACCTTCGCGGGTTACTGGGCGGCCTGGGAGCGGGAGGAGGGGCTGGTGAAGATCCGGGTGACCGGGCGGGCGGGCGGCCCCGCCCGGTACGTCGGCTTCCCCGAGCCGGTCTACGAGGCCGGGCCGGGACCGAACGCCCTCTGGGAGACCGCGAAGCTCCGCTACCAGTACGAGTCCCCCGTCACGCCGCACTCGGTGTACGACTACGACGTCCCCTCCGGCGCCAGCACCCTCCTCAAGCGGCGCGAGGTGCTGGGGGGATTCGACCCCGGGCGCTACGGCTGCGAGCGGCTCTCGGTGCCCGCGCCCGACGGCACCCCGATTCCGGTGTCCCTGGTCTACCGCAAGCAGCCGCCGCTGCCCCTCCCGGCGCCGATGCTGCTCACCGGGTACGGGGCGTACGGGATTCCCTTCCCGGTCGGGTTCTCGTCCAACCGGCTCTCGCTGCTCGATCGCGGCGTGGTCGTCGCCATCGCGCACGTGCGGGGCGGCGGCGAGCTGGGCCGCCGCTGGCACGACGCCGGCCGGATGGCCAACAAGATGCACAGCTTCACCGACTTCGCCGCGGTGGCGGAGGCGCTGATCCGCTCCGGCCGGACCGGCCCCGGCCGGCTGGCGATCGAAGGCGGGAGCGCGGGCGGGCTCCTGGTGGGCGCGGTGACCAACCAGCGGCCCGAGCTCTTCGCCGCGGTGCTCGCGCAGGTGCCCTTCGTGGACGTGATCAACACCATGCTCGACGGCTCGCTCCCCCTCACGGTGGGGGAATACGAGGAGTGGGGCAATCCCGCCCTGCCGGAGCAGTACGCCTGGATGCGGGCCTACTGCCCCTACACCAATCTGGCCCGGCGCGCCTACCCGGCGATGCTGGTGCGGACCTCGCTCCACGATTCCCAGGTGATGTACTGGGAGCCGGCCAAGTACGTCGCCCGGCTCCGCACCCTCAAGACCGACGCCAATCCGCTCCTCCTGGTGACCAACATGGGGGCGGGGCACGGCGGGGCTTCGGGCCGCTACGACCGGCTCCGGGAGGTCGCCCTGGACTACGGCTTCGCGCTCTGGCGACTTCTGGGTATCTGGACGGAGTGATCGTGGCTCCGTGGGGCGCTGGGCGCGTCTCGCGGGCGTTCTGGGGGCCGCGGCCAATCGCAGGGAGCCTCGGGGCAGGCAGGAGCGCCCGCCATGACCGGCAAGCCGCTTTCCGACGACGAATACCTCCGCTACGACGCCACCGGGCTGGCCCAGCTGGTCCGCCGCGGGGAGGTGTCGGCGCTCGAGCTGGTGGAGACGGCGATCGGGCGGATCGAGCGGCTCAACCCCATCGTGAACGCCGTCATCCACCGCATGGACGAGAGCGCCCGCCACGCCGCTTCGGAAACCCACCCCGACGCGCCCTTCCGTGGCGTGCCGCTCCTGCTCAAGGACCTTCTCTCGGCGGTGGCGGGCGAG
>DASYRI010000108.1:0-1838 GCA_036004545.1 Gemmatimonadales bacterium | reverse complement strand
GATGCTCGAACATCGCGCCCATGTGGATGACCGGCTCCCGGCTAGCTGGCGGGCTTCTCCCATATCGAGACGTGCTGGCCGCTTTCGCTGGTGAAGGGCTCGCGCGTCCACCCGTCCCAGCGCTCGCGCAGCCGCAGCCCGGCGAGCTGGGCCATCAGGTCGAGCTCGGCCGGCCACACATACCGGAACGGGATCGACCAGTACTCGCCGCGGCCGTCGGCGACCTTGACGTAGTTCGAGCTCATCGCCTGCGTGGCGACGTCGTAGACGTCGAACGACCACCGCGTCGGGCTCACGTGGAACGGCACCACGTTCTGCCCGGGCGGCAGCCGCCGCAGCTCGGGGACGTGAACCTCGATGACGAAGCAGCCGCCGGGCTCCAGGTGGGCCGCGACGTTGCGGAAGCACGCCACCTGTGCCTCCTGCGTCGTCAGGTTCATGATCGTGTTGAAGACCAGGTAGGCGACGGAGAACGTCCCGTCCACTCTGGTGGTGGCGAAATCGCCGATCGTCACGCCGATCGCGTCGCCACCGGGCTTGGCGCGCAGCCGGGCGACCATCGCCCGCGACATGTCGATGCCGTGGACCGGAACGCCGCGGCGCGCCAGCGGCAGGGCGATGCGCCCGGTCCCGATGCCCAGCTCCAGGGCCCGGCCGCCGCCCGCGAGCTCGGCCAGCACCCCGGCCGCCGCGTCCACCACGCCCGGCTGGAACATCTCCGCAGACGGATCGTCGTAGGTCGCCGCGACGCGTTCCCCGAAGTAGCCGTCCGCTCCGTCCATCGCCCGACGGTACCGCGGAACGCTGGCGTGCGTAGCGTGGCGGGAGCGGGAGGCAGCGCAAGGGAGGGCGCGGTGGATGACTACACATGGGTCCACGACCTTGGGGCCGTGGACTTGGATGAACTCTCCAACCTGTACCGGGTCGCCCCGCTCGGTGACAAGCCGCCGGAAGCGCTCGCGACGGTATTCGGCAACAGCATGTTCATGTGCTTCGTCTACGCCGGCAGTGTCCTGGCCGGCGCCGGGCGGGTGCTGGCCGACGGCCTCGACTGTGCCTACATCGCCGACGTGGCCGTCCACCCGGACCACCAGGGACGCGGGCTCGGCAAGGCGATCATCCGCCGGCTGGTGGCCCTCGCCCGCGACCACAAGAAGATCATCTTGTACGCCAACCCAGGGACCGAGGGCTTTTACGGCAAGCTGGGCTTCCTGCGCATGAACACGGCGATGGCGATCTGGCAGGACCCGGCACGCGCCGTCGAGCACGGCCTGCTGAGCGCGGAGCCCTGACCGCCGCAGGCGGTCCGATCTGCCCGGCGGTACCGAGGACAAGGAGTACTGGTGCACTTTCAGCATTCCGGCGAGATCTGGCGTGACTTCCCCCAGCTGGTGCCCGGCGCCTTGTACGCCGAGGGAATCACCCACGACGTGCCGGTCGGCCCTCGCACCGGCACGTTCATCGCCACCGCCAGATCCCGGCTGGCGGAGCGGCCGGAAGGTGAGCTGCCGGAGATACAGGCGTGGCGGCGCGCCTTCTCGAGGATGGGACTCAAGCCGACCCAGTACCGCTGCGCCGCCGAATCGCTCCTGCGACGCTTCCGCAAGGAGGGAGCCCTCCCCGAGCTTCACCCGCTCATCAGCCTCTGCAACGCCGTCTCGCTCGCCTTCGCCATCCCGGTGGCCGTCTTCGACGTCTCCAAGATCACCGGCTACCTCCAGGTGCGGTACGCGGCGGGCGATGAGCAGTACCTGACCTTCGCGGGGGACGTCGAGCATCCCGACGCCCACGAGGTGATCTTCGCGGACCAGGCGGGCCGGGCGCACGCCCGGCGGTGG
>DASYRI010000107.1:0-1654 GCA_036004545.1 Gemmatimonadales bacterium | reverse complement strand
GAGAGATGGGGCTATTGCACCCGGACCAGGTCGATGGTGAAGACCAGAATCGAGTTCGCGGGAATCGGCCCGTTGTCCCGCGCCCCGTAGCCGAGCGCCGGAGGGATGATGACCTGCCGCCGCCCACCCACTCGCATCCCCGAGACACCCTCGTCGAATCCCGGGACGACTTCGCCGGCATCAATTCGGAAGACGAACGGCTGATCGGCGGGCCGGTTGGCATCGAACTGCTTCCCGTCGGCGAGTCTGCCTACATAATGTATGGCCACCTGGGTATGGGTCCCTGGCTCAGTTCTCCGCCGCTGGAGGCGGAGCGGCGGCGTGCCCCAGTGCCGCCCGGATGCCCCGGATCGTCTCGGGCGTCGTGCGGCAGCAGCCTCCGATGAGCCGGGCCCCGCGCGCGAGCCAGCGCGGCGCCGCTGCCCCAAAGTCGCAGCGTTGATCCGCCGGGAGCCAGCGGCGACCGACCGCATCCCAGCGTTCGCCGCTGTTCGGATAGATCACGAGAGGCTTGTCGGTGAGGGAGGCCGCCGCGCTGAGCAGGTCATCGGCGAGCGCCGGGGCAATACAGTTGAACCCGACCGCGACCACCTGAGGGTGAGAGGCCACAGCGGAGATCGTCTCCTCGACCGGTTGTCCCTCGCTCACGTGCAATTGATCGCGGCAGGTGAACGAGACCCAGGCCCTGACCTCCGGCCAGGCCCGCAGCAGGTCGAGCACCAGGACGGCTTCGTCGGGCGATGGGATGGTCTCGAGAGCGAGGAGATCGGGCCCCGCGGCGACCAGGGCCTCGAGGCGGGGCCCGTGAAAGTCCGCCAGCTCCTGGCGGGAAACGCCGTAGGCGCCCCGGTACTCCGATCCGTCGGCTCGCGCCGCCCCGTACGGCCCGACCGAGCCCGCCACCATGGCCCGTAGCCGCCGCTCGGCGCGATCGCTGCTCTCCCAGAAGCGCTGCCGCGCCTCCTGCGCAAGCTCCACGCTCAACGCGATGAGCCGCCGAGCTTCGCTGCCGGTCATGCCGCGCGAGGCGAAGCCCGGGAGGCTGGCCTGGTAGCTCGCGGACGTGGCGACGTCGGCCCCCGAGGCGTAGTAGGCCTCGTGCACCTGGCGGATCTGCTCGGGGGCTTCGACCAGTTGCTTCGCCGACCAGAGCGGGTCGCGCAGGTCGGCGCCCCGCCGCTCCAGCTCGGTGGCCAGCCCGCCGTCGAGCACCACAAACCCCTGGCCCGCGAGGAATTCGGCAAGCATCAAGGAAAGAGCGGCGGCGCTATCCGCTTCTTCGTCGCCTGTTCGAAGGCGTAGGCCAGCTCGATCAACCTGGGTTCCGAGCACGCCGTCCCGGTGAAGCTCACGTTGTAGGGCGCCGGTTTGGGCTCGAACCCCGCGGGAAACGCATTCGCCCCGGTGCCCGCCGGCACCGGAACGAAGGCGAACGGCACCGTCACCGTGGGGTAACCCGGACGAGCGCCGATGTTGGCGCTGCTCACCGCGGGAAAGAGCAGCGCGTCGAGCCGGTTGGCCTTGAGCGCCGCGTCGAGGCCGTTGGTTGCGGATAGGAGGATGTCCTTGCGCCGGTCGGCTTCATACCGGGCGCGGTCCGCCTGGAGGTCCATCTCGTCCGAGACGTCGAGGTTCGCCTGGCCGTACTTGATGG
>DASYRI010000106.1:0-14257 GCA_036004545.1 Gemmatimonadales bacterium | reverse complement strand
GATCTGCTCGAACCGGGTGGTGAACGGGAGCGCGGCGTTGTTGACCAGGATGTCGATGCGGCCGAACCGCTCCAGCGTGCGGGCGGCCAGCTCCACGGGGACCGCGCCGGCGCCGACGTCGCCGGGCAGGGCGAGGCACCGCCCGCCCAGCTCGCGCGCGACCCGCTCCGCGCGGGCGGGATCGCGCACGTTCAAGGCGACCGAGGCGCCCCGCTCCAGCAGCCGGACCGCGGCGGCGCGGCCGAGGCCCCGGGCGGCCCCGGTGACGATCGCGACCCGTCCGGCGAAGTCCTGCGGGGACTCGGTGCTCAAGCGCGCGGGCTCGCCGCGCTCATCGCTTCCCGGCGGCGAGATCCCTCACGACCGCGGCGAGCGACTGGACCCGCGCCGGGTCGCCCGCGCCGCGCGCGTCGCGCTCGAGCCTGGCCGCGAGCGCGGCGAGCGCCGTCCGGCGCGGCTCCCCGGTGAGCTTCTCGGCCCGGTCGAGCTCGCGCACCACCGGCGCCGCCCAGCTCCGCCGGAGCCCGTCGGCCCGGAGGAGCTGATCGAGGTAGGCGCGCGCCACCACGAAGCTCGCCGGCCACACGAACCGGGGCTGGTCCTGCGGGTTGAAACGCTCGAGATGGACCAGCTTCGCCGCCGCGATCTCGTTCTTCGAGAGGTACTCGCTCGGCAGTAGCCGGAAGACGTCGAGTCCGCGGCCGATCTCGGAGCCGTAGATCTGGCCGTTGTACCAGTAGGCCGACCAGAACCCGCCGAGCATGAGCTCGGTGGCGCTGAAGGGGCCCCGGTCGAAGAAGGCGATCTCCACCGGGCGCGCCGGGTCGGTGAAGTCGAAGACCGACACGCCGCCCTGGTACCACCCCTGGACCATGATATCGCGGCCCGGCACCGGGATCAGCGAGCCGTTGTGGGCCACGCAATTCTCGGTCTCGCTCTGCGCGGCGGGCAGCTTGTAGTAACCCGCCATCCGGAGCTTGCCCTGGGCCAGGGTGAAGATCGCGTCGGCGCCCCACTCCGGCCGGTCGGTCGCGCGGCAGCGCGGCTGGGTCCCACCGCCCCATTCGTCGGTGAACAGCAGCTTGGTGCCGTCGTTGTTGAAGGTGGCCGAGTGCCAGAAGGCGAAGTTGGGGTCGCTTACCTCCGCGATCCGCCTCGGGTTCACCGGATCGCGGATGTCGAGCAGGAGGCCGTTCCCGGAGCAGGCTCCCGCGGCCAGGCCCAGCTCGGGGTACACCGTGACGTCGTGACACTGCTTCGATTCGGTGGTGGTCTGGGTGCCGGGGCCGTGGTCGCCGCCCTTCCAGAGCCCGGCGATGGCGCCGGCCGAATCGGCGAAGACCCGCGGGGCGCTCACGATCTTCGCCTCCTGGGGCGCCGCCACCGGCACCTTGATCACCTCGATCCGGAAGAGCGCGGTGTTGGGGTCCTCCTCCGGCGAGAGGCCCGAGCAGCCGGCCAGCTCCTCGCGCGGGCGCACCGGGCTGGTGCCGGAGACGTAGACGTAGACGTTCGCGGCGTCCTTCGGGTCGGTCACCAGCGTGTGGGTGTGGGATCCGCGGCAGGTCTGCACCGCCGCCACCTGTTTCGGGTGGCCGAGGTCGGTGAGGTCGAAGATCCGGATGCCGCGGAACCGCTCGGCGCTGATGCTGTCCGCCACGCCCTGGGTACCGCAGTCCACCCGGCTGCTGGTCTCCTGGACCGACATGAACAGCAGGTTCTGGTAGACCGAGAGGTCGCCCTGGCCGCCGGGACAGACGAACCCGAGGCGCAGCGTGGGGCTCGCCGGGCTCGCGATGTCCCAGATCTGGATGCCGTGGTAGCCGCCCTGGAAGAGGTAGTTCCCGCCGAAGGCCAGATCGGCGACCGCGTACGGGAAATCGCCCGGTTTGGCCGGGTCGAAGAACCCCTCGGGCCGCGGGCGATGGGCCACCAGCTCGAGATTGTGAATCGCCTCCTGGGCGTCGGGCCAGCCGGCGGCGAGCCCGACGCGCGGATCGGCCTGGGCCCGGGCGCTTGCGGCGGCCTGGGCGCCCGCGGCGACAGGGAGTGACACCAGGGAGGCGGATAGCGCCAGCGATCGGAATCTCATTGCGGCTCTCGTTTCGGGACGGAATAGGCGTTCAGCATCGTGCGCATGCGGGCGATTTCGGCGCGCTGGTCGGCGTCCACGTCGGAGGCGAAACCGAAGATCTCCGGCTCCTGGACCGCGCCGCGGCTGGCGAAGAGCTGCGCCACCATGATGAGCGCGCCTTCGTGGTGCTTGATCATTCGAGTGAGGAAAAGGCGCTCGAAGTCGGTACCGGCCGCCTTCGCAAGCTCCGCCATCTCCTGGGGCGTGAGCATTCCCGGCATGAGCATCGGCCGGCCGGCCGAGTCGGGGTGCTCGTGGGCGGCCATCGGATTCGGCACCATCTGGTGGCGGCTCCTGAGCCAGCGCTGCATCGTCGCGATCTCGTCCCGCTGGGAGACGTCGATGCGCTGGGCGAGGAGGCGCAGGTCCTCCCGGGCGGTGCGGGCGGGGACCAGCGCCGCCATCTCCACCGCCTGCGCGTGGTGGGGAATCATCCCCTGCATGAACCCGACGTCGGCAGCCGTGTACCGCGGGCTCGCCGTGCTGGCGGGCGCCTGGGACGCGGGATGGCGGCTCGAAGTGCTCGAGGGGGGAATGGCGAGGCCGAAGGCCAAGGCCGCCGCGAGGAGTCGTCGGGGGACTTTGATCATGCGATCGGATCGTCCGGCGTCAGTATCGCGGCAGCCCGATGTCGTGGACGGGAAGGTACCGCGGCGCCCGCGGGAAGGGAATCGGGCCTGGCCCCGCGCCGCGGCCGGAGCGGGCGCTTGGGCGTAACCCGGGGAAGCGCTGGCGGCCACAAGGAGGGTCGCCGCGGCGAGCCGCGCGAGGTTGTGCCCGAGCGCGCTTCGCCCAGGGCGGTTTCGTCGAATCATCGAAGGTCGCCCTTTGCAGGACCGAGCCTCGCCCGGCCTCAGAACCCGCTCCCTCCGCCGCCGCCGCCCCCGCCGCCGGACGATCCCCCGCCGCCGAAGCCCGACCCGCTGGAGCTCCTCGGCGACGAGGACATCGCCGAGCCCGCCGTGCCGGAGAAATCGCCCAGCCGCCTCGAGAAGGCGACCGCGTTGAAGTGGGTGAATCCGGCCGCGGAGCCCACGTACCACGAGGGCGGCTGGGTGTAGATGTCCTGGAAGGCCCTGGCCCATTTCTTCTCCACGCCGAGCGCCATGGCGAAGGGGAGGAAGCGGTCGAAGAGCTCCGGCGTCTTCACCACGTGCTCGAAGTGCTCCGTCTCGACGCGGCGGAGGAACTCCTCGAAGCCGAGTATTTTCTCCAGCGTCCGGGTCCCCCCCTCGGTCCGGGCCGGCATGATGGCGCCGAACCCGGCGAGGATGAGCCCGGTCAGCACGCCCGCGGCGACGAAGGGAATCGGGGTGAGCGACATTCGCGCGGCGACCTGGCCACCGCCGATGGCCAGCAGCAACCCGAAGAACACCGCGCCGACCAGCCAGCGGGCCTTGACCTGATCCGGCCGGGCCCGGTAGACGCCGCGCTGCTGGAGTTCCTCGAAGATCCCGTCCCGGATGCCGGGGAGACTGGTGTAGAACTCCTGCTCCAGGTCCGACAACTTCTTCACCGCACCGGCGCCGCCGTCGAAGACGCCCTCGAGCACCTTCCGCTCGTGCGCGGCGAGCTCGGACCATTCGCCGGGAGGCTTGAAGCGGTGGAGGACGTACTCCCGATCCTTCACGAGGCCGAGGAGCCGGTGTTCTTCCTTCTCCTCGAACCTGATGTATCCGCGCACCGCCAGGTCCACCATCGTCGCCGTGATGTCCTTCAGGTCCGCCGAGTTATCAATCACGGTCCCTACCTCGGCGGGGGTGAGCCCGTCGGGCGGCTCGTACTGCACCGAGATGGGCCGCCGCCGGGGATCCCGGCCCCGCCGCCACCAGAGGAGGAAGGAAGCGGCGAAGACCCCGATCGGGATGGTGAGCGGCCAGTTGCTGCGGAGGAAGCCCGCGGTCCGGTCGGCCGCGGTGGGCTCGGCGACCGCCCCCTTGTTCCACCCCACGACCGCGGTGAGTCCCTCGTGGAACTCGAGCCGGTGGGGCATGGTGACCCGGACGCTCCGGTCGCCCACCTCCACCGTGGCATCGCGCGCGGTGGAGCCGTACACGCCGTTGAAGGCGATGGCGCGGAGCCCTTGGGCGCCGGGAGGAAGCTCGATCGTGGCCGAAGCGGCCTCGATCGGCACATCCCACTCGTCGCCCGTCACGTTCCAGTAGAGCTCGTCGTGGTCCTCGAAGAACCGGAGCCCGTTCCGCGCGCGGTAGCGGAGGACGAAGGTCCGCGTGGCGTCCTGGGCCCCCGGCACCCAGACCTTGTACTTGATGTAGTGGCCGGCCCGGCTGGTCTCGGTGCGGAGCGGCTCGCCGTTCTCGCCGGTGACGCTCTGGAGCGAGAGACCCAGGGTCCAGTTGAATCCCTGCGGGGTCCGGTACTCGACCGGGATCGAGCGGATGATGCCGTTCCAGCTCCCTGTAAATCGCGGGGTGATGGACTCGGTGACGCTCAAGTCCCCGTTGGGCTCGATCCGCATGGTGGATTCGAAGCGCTCGATGACGAAGCTCCGCTGCGCCGCCGCCGGCGCCGCGGTGACGGCCGCGAGCGCGACCAGCGTCCACCGCCTCATTCCCCGGCCCCCACCCGCACCTGGGGGACCGCGCGCTCGGAGCCGTCGTCGAGGCCGAAGAACTCCCGGGGCGGGAACCGGAGCAGCCCAGCGACCAGGTTGGAGGGAAACTGCGCGATCCTGGTGTTGAGGTCCCGCACGACGGCGTTGTAGTACCGGCGGGCGTTCTGGAGATGATCCTCCACCTCGCTCAGGGTGCGCTGGAGCTCGCGGAAGCTCTCCATCGCGTGGAGATCGGGGTACGCCTCGGCGATGGCGAAGATGTTCCGGAGCGAGCCCGCCACCGGAGCTTCGGCCTCGGCTCGGGCGGCCGGGCCCGACGCCTCGAGCGCGCGGCTCCGCGCCTGGACCACGCTCTCCAGCGTGCTTCGCTCGTAGCCGGCATGCCCCTTGACCACGGCCACGACGGAGGGGATGAGATCGTGCCGCCGCTTGAGCTGGACGTCGATGTCCGCCCAGGCGTTTTCGGCGAGCTGGCGGAGCTGGATCAGCCGGTTGAAGGCCCAGATCGCGTACAGCACGACCAGGACACCGGCGGCGATGACCAGGCGCATGAGCGGGCTCCGGGGAGGAGGGGGACGCCGGCGAAATATAGGGAGATCGCCCCGTCCCCAACTTCCTGGACCGCGTGCCGCTGGAACGGGAGGCTATCGCGGGGCGCTGCATTGGAACGCCGCGGTCCACCCGTGTTATACTTCAGTAGTCGCCGCCGCCACCGGCGATCCGGCCCGGGCGCGACTGACGGCGTCACCCCCCTCGACCGAGCGGTTGAATGAGCGCTTACAAGACCGAGCAGTATCGGCTGGTCCACCGCGGCCGGGAATTCCATTTCGTGACCTACGAGGGCCACGCCGCCAATCCGGCCAAGGGCGAGCCGGCGATGGTCGCTTCCTGGTTCCTGATGAACGCGGGGAAGCGGCAGCTGGTCATGCCGCAGACGGCCGGCCAGGAGCCCGAGGAGCTGGGCCGGCTCCTCACCAGGTGGCTCGACGCCCACGCCTTCGCGCCGACCCCCGAGCCGCCGCAGCGCCGCCGGCTGCGCTCCGCCTAGCCCGGGCCGGCCTCGCCGATACCCCGTCACAGGTAGGCCCCCACCACCGGCAGCTCCCGCCGTCTGATCACCAGGATCACGGCCGAGCAGAGCAGTACCGTCAGCGCCAGCTTGAAGAGCAGCCCGCCGTCACCCTGGACCGCGATGCCCAGCTTGGTCAGGTGGAAGAAGATCGCGCCGGCCATGAGGCCGATCGCGAGCAGCGCCCCTAACACGGGAGTGCGCGGGTAGAGCAGCAGCCCCACCGCCACCAGCTCCAGGAGTCCGCTGCCGATCCGTCCCCACGGTTCCATGCCGAGGGTCGAGAAGATGTACACCGATTCGGGCGCCCCGGTAAACTTGAAGAAGAGCGTCTGGCCGAGGATTCCCGCCGCCACCAGCTGCGCGGCCCAGCTCACCAGCTTGGTCGCCCGGCCCAGCTCCATCGCCGCTTCCATGGGTGCCTCCGTTCAGGTCGTTGCGTGGGCCATCCGGGCGGCGCGATGCCGCCGGAGCAGGGCGATGAGCTCCCCGAGCGTCGCCGGGTGCGCGCCGAGAGCCCGGTTCCGCGCCCCGATCTCGAAGGCGATGCGCCACTGCGCCCCGAGCGTCCGCCATGCCGCGCGGACGCCGTAGCCGGGATCGTAGATGCTGGTGGCCTCGGAGCCGGCGCCGTTGAGCTCGATGACGCGGAAAACTCCCGCCCGCAGCGCCGCCACCGACTCCACCCGCACGTCGTAGCGCCCGAACCAGAAGCCGTCGAAGGCCCGGCTGATCCGATCCACCGCCGCTTCGAGCGCCGGGGTCTTGAGCGCCGTGCCATCGAAGAACGCGGCGCCCCGGCAGTGGGTTCCCAGCTCCACCAGCGGGACGACCTCCCCGGCGGGCGGCACCTCCCAGAGCCGCCCCGCGTGCTTCGCGAGAAGGAGCTTCGCCATCGCGACGGCGCGCTCGTCCAGGAGGATCAGCGTCTCCAGCGTGGAGCGGCCGTCGCCGGTGACCGTGGGGAAACGCTTGTCGGTGATCGAAAAGATCCGGCCGCGGTCTTCGCCCGGCAGGCGGTAGTAGAAGATGCCGAACTCGAGCCCCGGGACGAACTCCTGGGCCACGACGTCGCCGCCGGCCTCCTCGAGATACCGGGCGATCCGTTCGGCCGTGCGCGCGATCGCCACCCCGGCGCCGCGCTCGCCGACGTCGGGCTTGAGCACGACCGGCAGCGTCAGGGCATGCCGGTCGAGAAAACCTCTCACCAGGGCGACCCGCTCCTCGAGCGGGCGGCCGGCGGGAATCAGTGCGGACACCGGCAGAACGCCGGAGTCCTTTGCGCCGTCGCCCTCGGCTCGCGCTCTCGCCTCCTCCGAGGCGCGGAGCCGCTCCAGGATCTCGAACTTCGATTCGCCCACGAACCCGCCCCCCGGCATCCCCGGATTGGCGGCGGTGAAGAGCGTCAGGCTCCGGTGCTTGAGGCCGAGCCAGAGCACGTAGAGGACGACCGGCGGGTAGAACGCCCACGGCGGCCAGAACTCCCAGCGGGTGAGCCGGCGCCAGCGGGAGAGCAGGAGGCGGCGCCCGCGCCAGGAGCCGAGCGGCACCACGAGCTTCACGATGAGGAGCAGGGCCAGGCCGGCGCCCAGGACCAGCGGAAACGACCATCGGCGGTAGGCGCCGAACGCCATCGGGAGCGCGTCCCCATAGAGCATCGCGAGCCCGACCAGCACCGGAGTCCAGATGGCGGCCGCGAGCACGAATGCCGCCGCGAAAGGAACGAACCGGCTGTGCAGGACCCCAGCCGCGAGGTAGGTGGGGAGCCGGGTGCCGGGAATGAATCGCGTGGTGAAGACCACCGCCGGGCCGCGCCGCGCGAACCACGCGCTGGTCCGGGCCAGATCCGCCTCGCTCACCAGCCAGCGGAGCGGGCGGTGGCGGAGCGCCGGACGGCCGACGAACCGGCCCGCGGCGTAGAGCAGGAGGTCGCCGGTCACGATGCCGATGAGGCAGGCGAGCGTCGCCGGGAAGAACCCGATGGTCCCGCGCGCCACCAGGAGCCCCGCCGCGATGCAGGTGAGGTCTTCCAGGATCAGGGTCGAGGTGGCGAGGAGGAGCAGCAGGACCGCCAGGGCGAGGCCGCTCGCCTCCGGCGTGCTGCGGGGGTCGAATGGCGCCGCCGCTGCCGCGAGCCGGTCCGGCGATGCGGTGGCGCGGGTCGCCGCCTGCCCGGTCTCCGCTCGATGGATGAACCCGGCGATCGGCACCGCGAGCTCCCGCGACCGCTGGAACGCCATGAAATGGTTGCCCTCGATGAGGAGGAGCTCGCTCTGAGGGACAATCCGGTGGTGCTCCGAGGCGATCCCGGGAGGGACCAGGGGGTCCTGCTTTCCCTGGATAATGAGCGTCGGCGCGGTGAGCCGCTCCAGGATGCCGCGCAGCGGGCGCTGGTCGGTGTCGTAGAAGTTGCGGGCGTATTCCAGGGTGAGCATCCCGCCGTCCAGGGCGCCGAAATGCGGGGTGGCGTCGTAGAGGAGCCTGAGCCCGGCCAGCTGGAGCCCATGGATGGCGTGGTTGAGCCAGTAGTCGCCAAGCAGCTCGTACTCCTGCACTCCGATGGCGGAGAGCAGGGTGAGCGACGCCACCCGCTCCGGCGCGATCCCGGCCATCTCCAGCGCCACGCCGCCCCCCATGCTGAACCCCAGGACGTGCGCCCGCCGGATGCCGAGCGAGTCGAGCAACTGAAGGACGTAGCGGGCGTGGGCCCGGATGGAGTAGTCGGGTACCGCGTGGGACGAGCCGCCGAACCCGGGCAGGTCGGGGGCCAGGACCCGGAAGTCTTTCGCCAGCACCCGGGCCAGGCGGGCGACCTCGCCGTTGTCGCCCGGGCTCCCGTGCAGGAGGACCAGGACGGGTGCCGGGGGAACCACTGTGGGGCTGGGAGCCGAGTCGAAGACGGCGAGCCGGACGGGGCGGGGAAGCACCCGGTCGCCTTCCACAGCGCCTACCGTGAGTACGCGTTCCCAGGGTCTGGGTCTGTTCTCGTCGGAGCGCGCATGGCGGACCAGAGCGGACGCGGCGACCAGCGCGAGGTAGAGGGCGGCCCCCACCGTGACTCGCCGTCCGGCAGGGCTCACGGCGCTTCCTCGGCAAAGGCCCGCTCTAGGGAGAGCTCGGTGAGCGCGGTGCTCTCGCAGGGAGATCCGTCCAGGTAACGGAAGGTCATAAACTTCGGAGATGCGGTGATTAGTGAGGCGCTAACCGTCACCGCCTCATCACGATGCATGCAGATGGACGTGGGTCCCTTCTCGGGACGATGACTCCGGTGGTGGGCCCACAGAATCTCCGGCGTGAGCCCGCCCGGACGAGCCGCGGCCTCCCGGAAGAGCCTCCCGCGCTCCCGCTCCGCCCCGGCCTGATCCGACCCCGAGCTCGCCCGGACCAGTCCCGGCGCCGTGACTTGGCCCCGCTCCAGCCTCCGCCCGTCCCACTCGAACAGCCACGGTGGTTGGTCGGTCACCAGGCTCGTGAGGGTGAAGGGGCGGTAGCTCGCCAGCACCATTCCGGCGAGCGCCTGCTCCACTGCTCTCGGTCCCGGCAGATGGGCCAGCTCGAGGACCAGGAGGCCGCGGCTCACGAAGGGTCCGGTGGCATCGAAGGGAGTCTCGTCCCAGCGATTGAGGAGGGCCAGCGAATGTCCCAGCGCGTTGGTCGAGATCCAGGTGCCACCAGCCTGCCCGTCGGCGGGGAGGAGGGCGGGAACGCCGTGGAGGTCGCGCCGGGCGGGCGGGGTGGCGCGGGCGCGGGTGCGCAGCTCGTCGCGGTTCATGGCGAGCGCGTAGCCCCCGGGCAGGGGGACCCAGCTCAGCGTGCACACCTAGGGCGTGGTGGACGCCGGGCGCTGCCAGGCCAGGGTCGAGGGCGCGACGCCGAACTCGGGCGCGAGCCGCAGCCCGGTGCCTTCCAGGAGCAGCTTGATGAGCGCGAAGTGGTGGATGGTGTGGCTGCAGAGGAACTGGAGCTCGCGACCGACGGAAGAGGGCCGCCAGTCGGGCGCGGTGGGCCCGGCGCCGCTGTCCATCTGAACGGAGATGGCGCGGTCCGCGCCGCCCTCGAGGGCGTCCAGCGCGTCGAGGGTGCTCCAGGTGGCCAGAAGCGCCGCGGCGCGGTAGCGCTCGATCTGCTCGTTCCGGGGGCGGGCGTCGTAGTCCACCCGGTTCCCGGCGAGCCCCTCCAGGAAACAGTGATAGTGTTCCAGGACGTGCCGGTACTGGGTGCCGATCGAGGCCCAGCTACCCTGCCGGCTCGCGAAGGTCTCGTCGGTCAGCCCCTCGAGGAGCGTCGCACCCTGGCGAAGCACGGCACGGTTGCCCTCGAGTGCCAGCCGCGGGGGTGAGCCGGTCATGGAGCCTTCCTCTCGAGCGCGCTCCAGGGCACGAATCGCTCGGCGATGGCCTGCTGGACCTGCCGGGCGAGCTCGCCGCGGGTGGGCGCGGTGATCGGCTCGGGACCGAAGACGACGGTGGCTCGGAAACCGGCCAGGCGGCAGAGATTCACGGCGTGAGCGCCGAACGTCATGTCGCCCCACCATCCGACCGCCAGGTGCGCCGGCGCGCACCCGGGGTCGGTCGTGTAGGTGATGGCCGCGTAGTGGACCGGGAACTGCTCCCGCGCCGCCCAGTCGAGCAGCGCGGGCTTCATCGGAAGCAACCCGTCCCCCGCCGACGTGGTTCCCTCGGGGAAGAGTATAACCCCGTCGCCCCTGGCAATCGCCTCGTCAATCTCGTCGAGGACCCGGACCGCGTCGCGGCGGACCTCCCGGGTGACCCAGATGGTGCCCACGAGCTGCGCCAGAGGCCCGAGCACCGGCCAGTGGCGCATGTCGCGCTTGGCGATGAAGACGCCGTCCAGGAGGCCGTGGAGCAGGACGATGTCCACGTAGCTCAGGTGGTTCGACACCAGGAAGAACGGCGCCCGGGGCGGTGTCCCGATGACGCTGGCGCGCATGCCCAGCAGGCGCCCCACCCCGAGCGCCCAGGCGCGCACGGTCCGGTGCCGCCAGCGGAGCCGGGCGCGGGGCACGAGCAGGGTGAAGCCCGTCCCCAGTGCCCAGGCCCCGAAGGACGCGGCGGTCCAGGCGGCGATTCCCGCGAGCCGGCACCCGGCGCGGAGCCGCCCGCCACGGATCTCCGCGACCGGCGTGGGACCGGTGCCGGGCCCCGCCTCCTCCCCGGGAGCGACCCGCTCGGGGATCCTGGTCACCGGAAGTAGCTCCGGAAGGTGAAGCCGTCCAGCTCCGCGACGTCGAGCAGCACCAGCCAGTCAATCGTCTTGAACTCCGGGTCAACGGCTGGGGGGCCGAGGGCCTTCGCGCCGAGGGAGAGATAGGCCTGGAAGAGGGCGGGGACGGCCAACGGTGAACGGCTGTCGGTGGTCGGTGGTCGGTGGTCGGTTGCCGGGGGCACACCACCGCCGCACGCGTGCTCGGGGCGGGGTGCTATGCGGAGCGTCGGGTGCACGGCGCCGGTTGCCAGCAGGTGCTGGTGCACCGCGAGCCCCAGCGCCTCATCCTGCGAGGTGAGCGAGCAGCAGCCGAACAGCTTCGACTTCATGTTCCACGCGAGGTAGGCCGCGAGGCCCCGCCAGAGGAGGTGGAGCACCCGGCCGTTCCGGTGCGGCCTGGCCACGCAGGCGCGGCCGATCTCGACGGCGGAGCGCAGCACCGGCTCGGGCAGCGCCTCCACCTCGAAGAGCCCCGCCGAGTAGTACCCGCCCGCCCCCGCCCCCGCCCCGGCCATCTCGGCGGTTTGCATGCGGTAGGTGCCCACGACCTCGCCGCTCGGCGTGTCCTCGATCAGCAGGTGATGAAACCGGCGATCGAATTCGTCCTCGTCCCGGCCGCTCGCGTGGGCGGCGTCGAGCCCCTCGTGGAGCTCGAGGTTGAACACCTCGTAGCGGAGCCGGAGAATCCGGTCGAGCTCATCCGCGGTGCGGGCGAACCGGACCAGGTAGCGGCCCGCCGAAATGCTCGAGGGGGGCAGGCCCGGCAGGGTCGCGGGGAAGCTGAGGACCGCGGGCTCGCTCATCGCTGGAGGACCCGGATCGCCGCCGGCTCGGCATGGAGAAAGAGGAGATCGCCCTCGCGGATCACCCGGCCGGCCACCGATACCGGCCGGCCCACCGCGGGCAGGATCGTCCGCGGCATCGGGCCGCCTGCGGCGTCGGCCAGCACCAGGTGCCGCTCCCGACCCTCGGCGTCCCGGACAACGAGCAGGGGAGGGAGCCCGCCGCTCAGGCAGCGGACCGCGCAGTCGAGGTGGGTCTTTCCCTCTCCCGGATTCATCACGCCGGTCCAGCACTTCGAGTCCACGATCTCTCCGGTGAGGGTGAAGCTCCCGAGGACGGTCTGCTCGCCGTCGGCGATCCCGGGGCCGGAGCTGTCGGTGGCGGTGATGGCGGCCACTTCGAGCATCGCCGCGTTGCCGCGGGCGATGAGCGCACCGAGCACCGACACCCGGCGGCCCTCGTACGGCCCGACCAGCGGGCCCGCGCCGTGCTTGCCCACCCCGGCCAGCAGGTACCGCCGCGCGGTGGGTCCGCCGTTCTCGACCACTTCCAGCATCGGATAGGGATGGGCGATGAGCCGCCCGGTCATGGCGCGGGGGTGCCCGTACTCGAAAATAGACGCCGCGAACGGCGCCTGCGCAAGCGCGAGGGCCAGGGTCGCGCCGCCGGCGAGGATCGCGAGCGTCCCGACCGCCTGGCGGGTGTGGCGGCGGAGGGCGGTGGGGGCGTTCGGCAGATAGCCAATGTAGAAATCGGATGGATGGGCGGACCGGCGGACCGGCGGACCGGCGGACTGGCTGTCAGGCATGCGGCCGGTCAGGCGCTCAGGCGGAACGTCCGGCTCTGCTGCGCCGGGGGCGATTGGTGCTTCGGGCGCAACGAGTGCCGGCTCCACGTACGTCCCTGGCGGGTTAGGCCTGGCTGCCACCAGCACCCGCCCGGCCTCGACCTTGAGATTGTAGGTGGGGACCTTGTCGTCGAAGGGCGGCGGCGAGGTGCCCGACTCGGGCCGGTACTGGTACCCGTGCCACGGGCAGGTGATGCAGCCGTCCACGATCTTCCCTTCGCCGAGCGGCCCGTTCTGGTGGCGGCAGACGTTCGAGACGCCGGAGAGCTTCCCCTCGTAGCGGAAGACGGCGACCCGCTCGCCCGCGACCACCGCGACCTTCGCGCGGCCGTCGGGGATCTCCTCCACTCGGCAGACTTCGACCCAGGCGCCGTTAGAATGGTCAGCTCCAGGCTCCCGGTCGGCGCGCCGCTCCCGGAGCCCGGCCGCGAGGTGCAGTCCGATCACCGCCACGGCGCCGGCCGCGAGCACTGTGGGCAGCGTGGCGCCGGGCTCCGCCTGCATCGCGCCGAGCGCCACGTGGGCCACCAGCAGCGCGTAGGCCAGGTACACCAGCATGTGCAGCGCCTTCCAGACCGGCGGCGTGAGGACCGAGAGCCAGAAGTCGTGGCTGGTCGCCGCCATGACGATCAGGATCAGCAGGGCGAGGAGGCCGAGCAGCTCGAAGGGGAAGCCCGCGACCGAGCCCAGCGCCCGGTTGCCGGCGAGGAGGCTCAGCAGCGGGTTCGCGTCACCCAGGGCGTGGAACTGGAACACCGCGAACCCCGCGTGCGCGAGGGCGGTGAGGCACATCGCCACGCCCAGGTGGCGCCGGTTGTACAGCAGAGGGAGGAATGCGGGATTGAGCCGGCAGAGCGGGCCGATGCAGAGAATCACGTGGAGCAGCACCAGCGCGGTGATGCCGAGGCCGCGGATGAGCCCGGTCTCCGGCGTCATGTGGGGATGGGTGAGCAGCGTCGCGACATAGAAGAGCGCCACGAGTGCCACGATGGCGAGCGCGACGGTCGCGTCGTAGACCTTCTTCTGGCGGTTCCAGTTAACCGCGAGGTAGCGGACGCTCATGCAGGGGGCTAGGGAGCTAGGGAGCTGGGGAGTTAGGGAGCCAGGAGGGCTGGGGGCAGCTCCTGGACGGGCATCGGGCGGCGCGCCGCCAACGCCAGTGCCAGAATCGCCGGCACCACGATCGCCAGCGCGATCGCCATCCGGAGGTGGCGCCGCCGCAGCCGGCGGATCACCGGGCCCTCAACAGCTTGAGCAGGAGCAGCGGCCAGAGCAGCATCGCGCCGGGGAGGATCAGCAGGCGGAACCCCGCGCTCCCGCTCCGGGCGACCGGGTCGAGGCGGCCGGCCCGGCGGAGTGAGAACGGAACGGCGAATGCGAGGCCCAGGGCCAGGTACGCCGCCGCCGTGGCCACCAGAAGCTTCGCGGCTTCATGGCTCATGGGGACGCCTCCGGATTCACCCGGTTCCACGGCAACCCGCGGACCGATCACCGACAAACCGACACACCGACAGCCGCTCCCGGGCTCTTCGGCTCGAACGATACGGTCTCCCGCTCGGTTCCCATAGGGCGTCCGGAAGTGTTCAGACCGGAAGCCGCCCGCTTGAATGCGAACGGGCGGCC
>DASYRI010000105.1:0-6418 GCA_036004545.1 Gemmatimonadales bacterium | reverse complement strand
CCTCTACACCGGCTCTGATGGCGGACTCCTCGCCGTCCGGTTCGATCTGGCGCGGCGCCGAGTGGAGGGAGCGCCGGTACGCGTGCTGGAGCGGGTGGGCGGGACGGCTGTCTCGCGGGGATACTCGGTGTCGGCCACCGGGGTGCTGGTGCAGTATGATGCGCAGGGCTCCCAGAACCAGGGATCGACGAATCGCCTGGTCATCGTGGATCCCGGTCGCGGCAGCGACACCGTCCGGCTGCCTCCGAGCCGGAGGCTGTTCCCCCGATTCTCCCGTGACGGCCGCTCGCTCGTCATGGAGGTCGTTGCCGATGGCCGCAACGGCGCGACCGACATCTACACGCTCGATCTGGTGAGCGGCGCCTACACGCAGCTGACGGGCGACGGAGACAACGACGAGCCGGTGTGGTCACCCGACGGCAAGCGTATCCTCTTCGACAAGGCGGCGACCAATCCGGCCGGCGAGGACCTCTTCATCAAACCGGCCGACAACAGTGGCCCCGAACGGCGGCTGACCACACTCGGCTCGGGGGAGATCGAGGCCCAGCAGTGGATCGACGACACAACGCTGCTCTTCGAGGCGATAGTTCCGGGACGGGCGGCCGATGTGTTCACGGTCTCGGCCGAATCGGGGAGCGTACCGGTTCCGCATTTGCAGTCACCCTTCAATGAGCGGGAGTCGCAGCTCTCGCCCGACCGCAAGCTGCTCGCCTTCACCTCGAATGAAACGGGCGCCGACCAGATCTGGATGCGGGACTTTCCGGTGCCCCAGGGGAAATGGGACCTCTCTCGCGGTCGGGGACGGGCAGTGCGCTGGTCTCCGGACGGCCGGTTCGTGTACTTCTGGCGCATCGGCTCCCCGACCGACACCCTGTTCCGGGTGCGGATCGACCGGACGCCGGCGGTCGTGGTGCACCCGCCGGAGCTGGTGGCCGCCATCAACACCAACGGTGTGCAGAATTGGGATCTCCACCCCGATGGACGGCGGTTCATCGTCGCGGTGCCTGTCATCGAGGCGGCTGCGCCCGTGGACGCCACGCGGCAATCGCGGTACCTGATCCTGCAGAACTGGTTCGGGGAGCTGCGCCGGCTCACGGGCGCGAAGCCGCGTTAGGCCGAGGCCGAGGGTGCGCCCGGCCCGCGGTGGGCCGGCTCCTCAATCGGCCGGCTCCGGCTTGAGTCCCATCTCCGCCAGAAAGCGCACGCCCCCCGTGGGCATTCCCTTCCGCCGCTCGGCGCGGGTCAGGACGAGCCGATCCTTTGCGCGGGTCATGCCCACGTAGAGGAGCCGCCGGGATTCCTGAAGCTCCGAGTCGGGCGGGCCGTTGCCGTCGCGGTCGATCCGGATGAACTGGCCGTCCTCCGCGCCGACGATGTACACCCGGGAGAACTCCAGACCCTTGGTCGAATGGAGGGTGAGCAGATTCACCCGGTGGGGCACTTCCCCGTCGTACTCCGCCGCGTCGGACCGGGACAGCGCGATCCGGTCGAGGAACCCCCGCAGCTGCTCCGCCAGCGAGGCCCCCTCGGTCTCGTCGAGCAGCCGCCGAAGCCGGTTCATGGCCACCGGGTAGCGCTGGTCGGCCGGCTTCTCGCGGCGGGCCTCCACCAGCTTCCGCTGCCCGCCCAACCGCTCGATCACCTCGTCCAGCGGCGGAGCCTCGCCGGCGGCGTACCCCAGGACGGCGAGCCGATAGTCCTCCAGACAGTCACTGTAGCGACCCAGGGCGAATATTCTGGCGATCGGCAGGAGGCCGCGCGCCTCTTCCGAAAGGCTCGCCGGATCCGAAAGGACGAGGGCGAGACCAAGGTAGTCGAGCAGGTGGGCGAGGGCGGTCTTCCGGGCCCGGGCGAGCTTCTCCGCCTGGAGCCGCGGAAACACCAGGGCCAGGGCCCGCGTGTCGGCCAGGGCGCGATGCGCCTCCTCCGGCGGCAGCGGGATCCCGAAGTGGTGCGCAAGGTCCCCCAGCTTCCGGCTCCCGGGATGGAGCTGGCGCGCGAGAAGGAGCGAATCGAAGCCGACGAAATCCGCCCCGCCCGGCAGGTCCCCGCCAAGCCGCCGCAGAATCGGGAAATCGAAAAAGTTCCCGTTGTGGGCGATGAGCACGTCGTCGCCGCAGAACCCGCGGAACCCGGGCCACACCTCCTCAAGCGCCGGCGCGTCTCTCACGTCCGACGCACTGATCCTGTGAACCTGCTCGGCCTCAGGGGCGATGGGGCGGCGGGGGCGGATGAGACTCTGGAACTGGTCCACGATCGCGCCATTCCGCACCCGTACCGCGGCGAGATCGATCACCTCGCACGCGGCCGAGTCGAAGTCGGTGGTTTCGGTATCGATCGCGACGAAATCGGGGAAGGTGTCGCGGAGCGCGCTCGTGCTCACCAGCTGGAGCGCCTTGAACAGCCCGAACGCGAGCCCGTGCCCGCCGCCATCGGCGGCATCGAGGACCATCGGATCGCCGGTCCGCCGGTCCGCCGGTCCGGTTGCCGTGATCCCGACCCGCGCCAGCATCCCGGCCAGGGCGATCTCCATTCCGCCAAGCCGGGGAACGAGGACCTGCTGCCTGGCGTCCCGCGCGCGTTCCAGGCCGGCCGCAAGCCGGACCACCGCGGGATCGAGCGCCGGGTCCGACAGCTCATCGTGCCGTTCCTCCAGCACGCTCTTGTATTCGCCCACCCGTTGCGAAAGCAGCTCCTCGACCAGGCCGCGCAGGGTCGCATGGCGCCACGCCAGGGCCGGGAGGTTCTGGAGGGCGCAATCGGCGCGGCGGAGCTTCCGGGTGTCCTCATCGGCCCGGCCTGAGCGGCCGCGCGGTCGTGCGATCGTCCGCATCCAGTCGAGCGGAATCTGCCGGTGGCGCTCGGCCTCGGTGGCGATCCCGGCCCAGAGCATCGGGGGCAGCACGACCCGAACGTACTCCTCCTGGCGGAGCGCGTCGTCCGGCTCCGCGATCACCCGGGTCGCCGCGATGAGGTACCGAACCACCGGGTCGTCCTGGAGCGCGCGCCCCGCCGCGAGGCGGCAGGGAATGCCCGCGCCGATCAGCTGGGCCTCGAGCAGCTCGCCGATCTCGTGGGTGCGGTAGAGCACAGCATACTCGCCCCATGGCAATCCCGTCCCGGCCTGATCGGCGAGGAGATCGGCGAGGAGCCACGCGGCCTCGGCGGCCTCGTCCGGGAACCCCAGCGCGCGCACCGGGAACGGCGACTCGCGCCGGGCGATCAGCACCTTCTCCTCGAAGAGACTCGGATTCTGGCGGAGCAGGCGGCGCGCGGTCTCGAAGATATGCCGGGCGGTGCGGCGGTTCTCGTCGAGGACCAGGGTTCGGGTGAGGCCGAAGTCGTTCGCGAACTCGCGGAGGACCCGCGGATCCGCGCCGGTCCAGGAGTAGACCGACTGCTCGTCGTCACCCACGCCGAAGAGGTTCCGGTGCCTCCAGGCGAGTCGGCGCACCACGGCGTACTGCCGCGGGGTCAGGTCCTGGAACTCATCCACCAGGAGGTAATCCCAGCGGCCGGCCACCTGCTCCGCGATCTCCTCGTACCGGGAGAACAGCTCGGCCGTCTTGACGATGATATCGTCGAAGTCGATCAGGTTCCGGTGTTGCAGGTGCGCGCAATAGCGCTGGAACGTGGCCAGGTCGTCGTTGGTGAGGGATACGTCTTTGGCGCGATGGAGCCCGAACCGGGTGAGCAGCCAGCCACGCCGCTTCTCCCAGACGCCGAGCCGGCGGAGCACGCCGAGCTGGTACTCCTGGTCGGCGATGCCGAAGCCGCGGCGGACGCCGACCCACTCGCCGTGCTCGCGCAGAATCTCGACACAGAGCGCGTGGAGCGTCCCGCGCTTCACGCCGCGGGCCCGGTCGCCCAGGGTCTGGAGCCGTTCTGCGATTTCCTCCGCGGCCTTGTTGGTGAACGTGACGGCGCAGATCCGCGCCGGATCGAATCCAAGCCGTTCGATGAGAAAGCGGATCCGCTCGATCAGGCAGAGGGTCTTTCCCGCCCCGGGGCCGGCGAGGACGAGCAAGGGGCCGGGTGGGGCTTCGATGGCGTCGCGCTGGCAGGCCGACGGGGTGAAGCTCACCCGATCACCCCTCCGGCCCAGGCGGCGATCTGATCGGCGAGCTCGGCCATGACGTCGCGGCCTTTGGGGACCTTGAACGAGTGGTCGCCGCCCTCGATCCATCGCAGCACAGCACTTGGCCCAAGCGATTCACAGACTCCGGTGAGGAGATCGCGCCGGGCGAACTCGTCCTTGGTCCCCTGGAGGAAGAGCATCGGGATCCCGACCGAGTGGAGGTGCTCGGCGCGGGTGACCGACGGCTTGCCGGGCGGGTGGAGCGGGAAGCCGAGGAAGACGAGGCCACGGACGCCGGGGAGGGGCGATTCGGCCTGGGCGGTGCTGGTCATCCGGCCGCCGAAGGACTTGCCTCCGGCAAGGAGCGGGAGCCCAGGCCATTCGACGCCGGCGCGCTCCACGGCTTCGCGCACCCGTTTGACCGCGACGGCAGGGGCGTCGGGGCGGCGGCTCTTCTGCTCCATGTAGGCGAATTCATAGCGCAGGGTAGCGACATTCCGGGTGAGGAGGGTCTGGGTGATGGCCTCGAGGAAAGCGTGTCGCATGCCGGCGCCGGCGCCGTGGGCCAGGACGTAGCCGAAGCGGGGCGGTACGGGCGGGGCGGCTGTGAGGACGAGCATGGCCCGGGATTCGAAGTGGGTCGGGAAAGGTAATGGGCTGCCAGTAGGCGGTCCGCCTTGCGGTACCGATCCGGCTTCAACCTCACTTGTCTGTGAATACGAAATAGTCGTAGACGGCGCGCGCGATCTGCGCGATGGTGCGCTCCTGGTTTTCCGCGCTCGCCCGGGACTCTTCGACAAACACGGCCAGCACGACGTGCCCCGTCTGCCCCGGCAGCTCGATGATCCCGACATCATTGGTTACGCCGAGGCTCAGCGTGCCGGTCTTATGGGCCACGCGGATACCGGCAGGCAGCATGCCCTTGATCCGGAGCAGGCCGGTCTCGCAGCGGAACATGATATCGAGCAGCTGGGCCGTGCTCGCCGGAGAAAGCGCCTGGCCGCGCCAGAGCTTCGCGAGCAGGCGCGCCATCCCGACGGGTGTAGCGGTGTCGCGCGGGTCGAGGTAGAAGGCTTCGCACGCGGCGCGCTGAATCGAGTCGGTCAGCCCGCGGGTTAGCGTGGCGAACGCGGCGGGGCTCCACTCGGATTCCGGAGGAAGGCTCCGGACTCCGATGGCATTGGCGATGAGCCGCAGGGTAGAGCGGTCGACCGAAATGCCGGAGATGCCGAGCGCCGTGAGCCGCGCGTGGACGGCAGGGCCGCTCCCCACCGCCTTGAACACGAGGTCGGTGGCGCTGTTGTCGCTGATCAGCAGCATCAGCTCGGTGAGATTGAGCAGGGAAAGCGAGACGCCGGGGTCGTTGAGCAGATGGCTGATCTCTCCGCTGCCGGGATGCAGATCCGAAGCGCGGAGCGTCAGCATCGAATCGAGCCTGATGCGCCCGTGATCCACCTGATCGAACAGGGTGAGGGCGATCGGAACCTTGAAGGTGGACGCCATGGGAAACCGTTCGGCGCCATTCACGAAGAGCTCCTTGCCGCTCTCCAGATGAATGATCCCGACCCCCACGCGGCCCTCTGCGAGGGCAGAAAGGCGCTCGAGCTCTTCCTGGAGCCGCAGCAGACCCCGGTCCACTCCGGCCGGCCCCGGCCGCGCGAGCGCGAGCTCGGAGAGAATGAACCCAAACGCGGGCCAGCCGCCGGAGGCCACGGAGCGCTCGAACCAGAGCCGGGCGCGGGCGCTGTCACCCTGGACCAGGTACCAGTTGCCGAGCCCGTAGCTCAAGGTCGCCACGTTGACGTCGCCGGTGTCGCTGGCGCGGAAGACCTGGTCGGGCCGGATTCCTTCGCGGTAGAGCTGGAGGCGCCTGGCATAGGCATTGGTACCGGGCAGAGAGTCGGGTCGCCGGGCGAGCATGGCTTTGGCTTCGGCGCTCCGCCCCGCGCGCGAGAGGGCCATCCAGAGCCAGTCGGTGGCACCCGCCAGCTCATTCGCGTCGGGTGCGCGACGCTGGGCCCGCGCGAAGGCGTCGGCGGCGCCGGCGAAGTCACCGTGGGCGTACTTCACGATGCCGAGGTGGTACCAGATCCCGTAGTTGGTGCTGTCGAGCCTGCTACCGCGAGTGAGATCGGCCAGGGCGCGGTCGAACTGCCGCAGCGAGAGGTAGCGGTGGCCGCGCCAGCGCAACAGCATGGGGTCGTTGGGGGCGAGGGCGAGGCCGCGACTGAAGGTGGCGATCGCTTCGCGGAACTGGCGGGCACCGCTCTGGGCCACGCCGAGCTGGATGAACAGCGAAATGTTTCGCGGATCGGCGGCGAGGGCCTGCTCGGCGCGGGC
>DASYRI010000104.1:0-6902 GCA_036004545.1 Gemmatimonadales bacterium | reverse complement strand
GTTCGAAGGGGTGGTGCCGGTGGTCCATCCCACCGCGTTCGTCCACCCCAACGCGACGGTCACCGGCCACGTCACCATCGGCCGCGACGTGTATATCGGCCCGGGCGCCGCGCTCCGCGGCGACTGGGGCGCCATCGAGATCGGCGACGGCTGCAACGTCCAGGAGAGCTGTACCATCCACATGTTTCCCGGCGTCATGGTCGTGCTGGAGGAGGCGGCGCACATCGGCCACGGGGCGGTGATTCACGGGGCCCGGATCGGGAAGAACGCGCTGGTCGGGATGAACGCGGTGGTGATGGACGACGCGGTGGTCGGCGCGGGCGCGATCGTGGGCGCGCTCTGCTTCGTCCCCGCCGGGATGGTGATCCCGGAGCGGAAAGTGGCGGTCGGAAACCCCGCGAAGCTCGTGAAGGACGTGAGCGACGAGATGCTCGAGTGGAAGACCGAGGGCACCCGGCTCTACCAGGCGCTCCCCGGACGCCTCCACGCCGCGTTCCGGGAGTGCGAACCGCTCCGTGAGGCGGGGCCCGACCGTCCCCGGCCCGCCGCAACCTACCGCACCTGGCGGGGGACCAGGAATCCCTCTGGAGATTGACGTGAAGACGCTCGCGAGCTACGCCGAGGGGGCCTGGGTCGAGGGAAAGGGGACCCCGACGCCGCTCTTCCATGCCGTGACCGGCGAGCCGGTCGCCCAGGCGACCAGCGAAGGCCTCGACTTCCGGGCGATGCTGGAGTACGGCCGCCGAAGCGGCGGACCGGCGCTCCGCAGGATGACCTTCCACCAGCGGGCCCGGATGCTCAAGGCGCTCGCCACCCGCCTCATGGAGCGGAAGGACCGCTTCTACGAGATCTCCGCCGCCACCGGCGCCACGAAGAACGACTCCTGGGTGGACATCGAGGGCGGGATTGGCACCCTCTTCGCCTACGCCAGCCGCGGCCGGCGTGAGTTCCCCGACGAGACGTTCTACGTCGAGGGCGAGATGGAGCCGCTCTCCAAGGGCGGCAGCTTCGTGGGCCGCCACCTCTGCGTGCCGCTCGAGGGTGTCGCGGTCCACATCAACGCCTTCAACTTCCCCTGCTGGGGGATGCTGGAGAAGCTCGCCCCCACCCTGCTCGCCGGGATGCCGGCGATCGTCAAGCCCGCCACCGCGACGGCGTACCTCACCGAGGCGATGGTCCGCGAGATCATCGCGTCGGAGATCCTGCCCGCCGGGGCGCTCCAGCTGATCGTCGGCGGCGTGGGCGACCTGCTCGACCACCTCACCTGCCAGGACGCGGTCACCTTCACCGGCTCCGCCGCCACCGGGCGCAAACTCAAGACCCATCCCCGCATCATCGCCGAGTCGGTGCGGTTCAACCTCGAGGCGGACTCGCTCAACTTCTCGATGCTGGGCCCCGACGCGGCACCCGGCACCGAGGAGTTCGATCTGTTCGTCAAGGAAGTGGTCCGTGAGATGACCGCCAAGGCGGGGCAGAAGTGCACCGCCATTCGCCGCACCTTCGCCCCCGCGATGATGGTGGACGACGTCATCGCCGCGATCTCCCGGCGCCTGGAGGGCACGACGCTCGGCGATCCCGCGTTGGACGGGGTCCGCTGGGGGCCGCTCGCGAGCCGGGGGCAGGTGGAGGAGGTGAAGAAGAGCCTCCGCGCGCTGGAGAGCGCGGCGGAGCGGGTCTTCGGCAATCCGGAGCAGTTCAGCGTCACCGGCGCCGACCCCTCGAAGGGAGCCTTCTTTCCCGCCACCCTCCTCTACTGCAAGCGGCCGCTCGAGCGGAGCGAGCCGCACGACATCGAGGCGTTCGGCCCGGTCAACACCGTGATGCCCTACGGCTCGGTGGAGGAGGCGGTCGAGCTGGCCAAGCGCGGCCGCGGCTCGCTCTGCGGCTCGGTCTTCACCGCGGACGACGCCGTCGCCCGCCAGGTGGTGCTCGGCACGGCGGCGTGGCACGGGCGGATCGTGCTGCTCAACCGCTGGTGCGCCAAAGAGAGCACCGGCCACGGGTCGCCGCTCCCCCACCTGATCCACGGCGGGCCGGGCCGGGCCGGTGGCGGCGAGGAGATGGGCGGGGTGCGCGGGGTGCTCCACTACATGCAGCGCTGCGCGCTGCAGGGGCACCCGACCACGCTCACGAGCATCATGCGGGTATGGATGAAGGGCGCCGCGACGCCGGAGCGCGCGGTGCACCCCTTCCGGAAGCACTTCGAGGACCTGGCCGTCGGGGACACGCTGATCACCCACCGCCGCACCGTCACCGAGGCGGACGTGGTGAACTTCGCCGGGCTCTCCGGCGACCACTTCTACGCCCACATGGACGATCTGGCGGCGAAGCGCTCCCTGTTCGAGCGCCGGGTGGCGCACGGCTACTTCGTCGTGAGCGCCGCGGCGGGACTCTTCGTGGATCCCGGCGAGGGCCCGGTGCTCGCCAATTACGGGCTCGAGTCGCTCCGGTTCGTGAAGCCGGTGTATCCCGGCGACACGATCCGGGTCCGGCTCACCGTGAAGCAGAAGACCGCGAAGGAAACGCCTCCGGAGGGCATTCCGCAGGGCGTGGTGGCCTGGGATGTCGAGGTCACCAACCAGCACGACGAGCCGGTGGCGGTGTACACGATTCTCACGCTGGTCAGGCGCCGGGCGGCTTGAGCCCGGCGGTGGCGCCGGCGCGCACCGCAGGTTCGAAACCCAAGCGGAAGGAATCCTCATGTCGAAGAGCCTGATGCTGGTGGCGCTGGCGCTCGCCGGCCCCCTCGCCGCTCAGCAGCCCGCACCGCCGGCCGCCGCGCCCGCCGCCCCGGCCGATCCCAGGCTCGAGGCGCTCAAGAAGGACCTCATCGCCGACATCGACGCACGGGCCGTCTTCACCCAGCAGATGGTCGACCAGATCTTCTCCTTCGGCGAGCTCGGATTCCAGGAATTCGAGACCTCGAAGTACCTGGTGGGGCTGCTCCGGAAGGAAGGATTCACCGTCCAGGAGAATTACCTCGGCATCCCCACCTCCTTCGTGGCCACCTGGGGATCGGGGAAGCCGGTCATCGGGCTGGGTACCGACATCGACGGCATCCCGCAGGCCTCCCAGAAGCCGGCGGTGGCGTGCCGCTCGCCGCTGGTGCCGGGTGCGCCGGGCCACGGGGAGGGCCACAACAGCGGCATGGCGGTCAACATCACCGCCGCGCTCGCGCTCAAGAAGATCATGGAGCGCGACCACCTCGCCGGCACGATCAAGATCTGGCCCGGCGTCGCGGAGGAGCAGATCGGCACCAAGGCCTACTACGTCCGCGGCGGGCTGTTCAAGGACGTGGACATCAACCTGTTCAGCCACGTGAGCAGCAACTTCCGGGTGCAGTGGGGCTCGAGCGACGGGACCGGTCTCGTCTCGGTGCTCTACACCTTCAAGGGCCAGTCGGCCCACGCGGCGGGCGCGCCGTGGCGGGGACG
Source organism: Gemmatimonadales bacterium (assembly GCA_036004545.1). Lineage (GTDB taxonomy): Bacteria > Gemmatimonadota > Gemmatimonadetes > Gemmatimonadales > GWC2-71-9 > JABFSM01. The sequence continues at coordinate 3,468 of DASYRI010000104.1, read as the reverse complement.
GAGCGCGCTCGACGCGGTGGAGCTCATGGACATCGGCTGGAACTTCCGCCGGGAGCACCTCCGGCTCCAGCAGCGCTCCCACTACGTCATCACCAACGGAGGGGACCAGCCCAACGTCGTCCCCCAGAACGCCTCGGTCTGGTACTACTTCCGCGAGCTCGACTATCCGCACATCCGGGAGCTCTGGGCGATGGGCGACTCGGTGGCCCAGGGCGCCGCGCTGATGACCGGCACTACCCTCGAGCCGGTCCGGCTGCTAGGCAGCGCCTGGCCCCAGCACTTCAACAAGCCGATCGCCGAGGCGATGGCCGCCAACATCAAGGCGGTCGGGATGCCGAAGTGGACCGAGGAGGATCAGCGCTTCGCCAAGGCGCTCCAGACCGAGCTCAAGAACCCCCGCACCGAAGGGCTCGATACCGCGACTCGAGCCCTGGACGGCCCGGTGGCCGAGGAGCAGAAGCGGGGCGGCGGCTCCGACGACATCGGCGACGTCACCTGGACGGTGCCGACCGTGACCCTCCGGTTCCCCTCCAACATCCCGGGCCTGCCGGGCCACAACTGGACCGACGCGATCGCCATGGCGACGCCGGTCGCCCACAAGGGGGCCACCGCGGGCGCCAAGGCGATGGCCATGACGATGCTCGACATCCTGGTTACGCCGAAGCTCGTCTCCGACGCCTGGGACTACTTCCGCAACGTGCAGACCAAGGACACGAAGTACGAGCCGCTGATCCGGCCCCAGGACCGGCCGGCCACCGACCTCAACAAGGGGATTCTCGAGAAATACCGCGAGCAGATGCGCCCGTTCTACTACGATTCGAAGAAGTACAGGAGCTACCTGGAGCAGCTGGGCATCAAGTATCCGACCGTGCGGGCCGCGGACGGAAGCTGCGGGAGCGCGGCGGTACCGTAACGGCGGGAGGCGCTCGACAGGAGGTGAACGATGATCCCATCGTTCGCGAGCTCGACCAGCTCGCTCAGCCGCCGCATCGTCCTGGCGATCGGGGTGGTGCTCTTCCTCATCGTAGGGGCGCTGGCGTGGGCGGGAAGCCGGATGATCCACGCGCGCGTGACGCGCTCGATGGAGCTGGATCTCCGCCAGGCCTCCGAGCAGGCGGGCCTGGTCATTGCCGGGGTGGTCGCGGAGCGGGAGCGGCAGGTCGGGCTTCTCGCCTCGCTCCCCGCGGTCGTGGACGCCGCGCGGCTGGGCGCCGAGCGGGCCCGGGCGCTGGGCCTGGTGGGCCGGCCCCTCGAGGAGGCGGAGCGCCGCTACGATTCGACCCGGACGCTCGCCGTGGACCCGCGGACCCGGCAATTCCTCCTCGATCGCGGCGCCTCGCTCGAGCTCGCCGAGGTGCTGGTCACCGAGGTCCACGGCTTCAATGTCATCACTACGGATCGCACCTCCGATTTCGTCCAGAGCGACGAGGACTGGTGGCGCCAGGCGATGGCCACGGGCAGCAGCCTCGCGGAGGCCTCGTACGACGAGTCGGCGAAGCAGGTCTCGCTGTCGGTCGCGAGCGCCGTCCGCGAGCGAGAGGGTGCCCCGGCGGTCGGCGTCATGAAGGTGGTCTACGGCCTGGCGGCGTTGCAGGGAGCCGTGACCGCGGCGGCGACCGGGGACGCGATCCGGGTGGAGCTGATCGACCAGGAGGGGCGCGTGATCGCGAGCTCAGACAGGAAGCCCGACTTGAGCCTCCTGCCCGGGTACGCCGGACTGCCGCGGACGGCGGTGGCAGCGTTGGTGCGCTACGACGACGGGGGTCCGCAGCGGGCCTCGGTGCGGGCGACTAACGGAACCGCCTGGCGCGTGGTGGCGCACACCCTGGAGTCGCTCGCCACGGCCGAGGTCAGGAGGGCGGATGCCTTCCTGGCCGTCGCCGGGTCCGGCGTGGTGGTGCTGCTGCTCGGCGCCCTCGCCGGCGTCAACGGCTTCATGACCCGCCGCATCGCCAGGCCCGCCGCCCTCCTGGCGGCCGCCGCGGAATCGGTCGCGGCGGGAGACCTGGGCGTCCACGTCGCCGAGACCGGGGCGGACGACGAGATGGGCCGGCTGGCCCGCGCCACCAGAGGGATGATCGCCGGCCTCCGGAACCTCACCGTCACCATCAAGAGCTCCGCCGCGGAGACCGCCGCGATGGCGCTCGATCTCACGGCGAGCTCGGAGGAGATCTCCGCCTCATCCCAGCAGATGGCCCAGACCTCGGCCGACCTGACCCAGCAGGCGGTCGAGATGGCGCGGACGATCCAGGCGATGGCCGAGGACTCAAACCGGCTGGTCGGGCTCTCGGCGGCGCTCAGCGGCGGGGTGGCCGAGGGAGTCATGCGAAACCAGCGGCTGCGGCTCCTCGCCCGGGAGAATCGCGAGCGCCTGGATACCGGCGCGCGCAAGCTGGAAGAGCTGGTCGCGGAGGTGCAGGGCAACGCCGCGGCGGCGGAGGCGCTCGCGGCCACCTCCGAGGAGATTCGCGGGTTCGTGGACCTGGTCCAGCGGATGGCGCGTCAGTCCAAGCTGTTGGCGTTCAGCGCCGGGCTGGAAGCACGCCGGGCCGGGCCGGAGGCGGCGGGGTTCGTGGCTGTCGCCAACGAGGTGGACCTCCTCGCCACCACCTCGTCGGAGGCGGCCGAGCATACCGAGCGAGGCGTGGCGGAGCTCCTCGCCAGGGTCAAGGAAGCCCGGGCCTCGAGCGGCCGGTCGGCCGCGGCGGTGGAGAGCGTCCGCCGAACCACCCACCACGCGCTCGAGTCGTTCGGCCACGTGGAGGCGGCGGTGGCCGATACGGAAGCGTGGACCGATGCGATCCACCAGGCCTCGCGGACCTCGAACAGCGTCGTCGAGCAGACCACCCGCCGGCTGGACGCCCTCGCGCGCGGCACCGAGGCGTTCGCCGCCGCGATGCAGGAGGTGGCGGCGGTCGCGCAGGAACAGAGCGCCAGCACCGAGGAGATCGTGGGGACCGCCGCGGAGCTCTCCGCGACGGCGGAGCGGCTATCGAGGGAAGTGGGGGGCTTCCGGCTCCCGGATCAGCGTCCGGCGCTGTCCGCCTTGACGGGTCCGAGAACATAGAGGAGGTAGTCCGCCCGCTTCCGGTCCTCTTTCGAGGGCTTCACCTGATCGAGGTTCCCGACCGGCATCGCCGTGACGACGAGCATCCTGGCGCCCTTCGAGCGCCGCCTCGCCCGCGCCGCGGTCCCCATCCGGAAATCACTGTGGAACGATCCATTGTAGTGGACCACCAGGCGCCCGGGCCGCCACGCCCGCGCCACCGATTCTCCCATCGTCTCGTCCTTGAGGCACTGCGCCTCGTACATCCGGTGGAGGCGGGTCTCCGGGCAGCGAGCCGCCGGGACACGTTGCTCGCCACGACCGGCCAGCCCCGCGCCCGCGACAGCTCCACCAGGGGCCGGTAGTCCGCCGGGTAATTCTTCCACGGGCGGCTCTCCCTGGCCAGCTCCTCCTCGGACGCC
>DASYRI010000103.1:0-18199 GCA_036004545.1 Gemmatimonadales bacterium | reverse complement strand
GCGCAGGGCACGACCTGGCCTGAATCAGGCCGGCGGGTGGTCACAAGTGGAGGATGGTCGATGCTGCTGGAGAAGCTCCGAGCCCTGAGAGTGCCGAAGCGAGCGACTGGGGCCGGAACGGCTGCGTTCGACCTGCCGGCGGCCAGAGCCGAGGGGCGATCCGACTCAAAGGGCCGTGGGACTTCGGGAGGCAGGCGGTCCAGGATGAAGCGCGGCAGAACCTGGGAGCGGGGAGGGAAGCGAGGGGCCTGACACGATCACGCCCGCGGCTGCGCCCGGTACCGCGCCCCGATTCGACGACCATCACTCCACGGCTTGGCGGTTGCCGCACCGGGCTGGAGGGTTTCACGTGAAACGGCGTTCGGCGGAGAGGGCCTCGGGAGAAGGACGGGGGGATTGGGGTACGGACTGAGGTCCGGTGCATGGACCGGGGCGGGGCGGGCGCGGGAGCTCGTGGTCGTGCGGGCGCAAGGGCTCGTGGTCGTGCGGGCGCGGGAGCTGACGCGGCGTGGTCGGCATCGGCATCAATGCCTGGCCGATGGCGGCGCCAGGGCCCTGGCGGAGACAGGCGTACGCGGCGGCGGACGGGACCGGGAGCGAGCGCGGGTCGGAAACGAATGGGTGAGGCTGAGGTTGGGTGGTATTCTTCGTGCCGGCCCAGGCTACGCGAGCATCGCGGGTCCAAGGACCATGCTTCCAAGGGCTTGATCAGTTCCAGCCGCTATCGGAACTCCCTCGTCCACCTCGCTCCCCTGCGTCCTAGCCGGTGGAAGGCGATTCCTCGCCGCGACTCCGCGCCTTCACCACCGCGAGGACGAGACCCTGCAAGTCGCTCGGCGAGACCCCTGGGATGCGTCCCGCCTGTCCCAGGTTCGCCGGACGATGCCGAGCCAACTTCTGGCGAGCCTCGGTCGAGAGCCCATCCAGCAGCTCGAACGTCAGATCCGCCGGAATCAGGAACTCGTCCATCTTCGCAAGTCTCTCCGCCGCTTGACGTTCGCGCTCGATATACCCTCCGTACCGGAGCTCGATCTCGGCCCACGCAGTGGCGGCGCCTGCTGCGCCAAGCCCAGCAGCTGCAAACAACTCCTGCAACGGCACCTCCGGCCGCTTGGCGAGCTCCGACACGCGAGTCGGCTCGGCGATCGGCGCGGTTCCCGCGCTTTCCAGCACGCCGTTCGCGGCCTGGGGAGGGATCGCGGTCCTTCGCGCCGCCGCCATCACGCGGTCCTCGGCGTCGAGACGGGCGGAAGCCGTCAGCCGCTCCGAGTCCGAGAGCAGACCGAGCCGCTCCGCCACCGGGTACAACCGTCGGAGGGCGTTGTCCTGCCGGAGCATCAGCCGATACTCGGCCCGCGATGTGAACAGCCGGTATGGCTCGTCCACTCCCCGGCTCACCAGGTCGTCCACCAGAACCCCGATGAACGCCTCGTCCCGCCGGAACGATACCGGACCGCTTCCGAGAACCTGCCCCGCGGCGTTGAGTCCGGCCACAACTCCTTGTCCGGCAGCCTCTTCGTAGCCGGTTGTTCCGTTCACCTGGCCGGCGAAGAAGAGTCCCTTGATTCCGCGCACCTGGAGGGTCGGCTCCAGCTGCGTCGGCGGGAAGTAGTCGTACTCGATCGCGTAACCGGGCCGAGTCATCTCCACGCGCTCGAGGCCGGGTACCGCCCGCAGGTATTCGACCTGTACCGCCGGCGGGAGCGAGGTGGAGAGCCCGTTGACGTACATCTCGGTCGTGTCGAGGCCCTCGGGCTCGAGGAAGACCTGGTGGCGGGGGGCATGGGGGAATCGGACGATCTTGTCCTCGATGGAGGGACAGTAGCGCGGCCCGCGTCCGCTGATCGCTCCACCGTACATGGCGGACTCCGCTAGGTGGGCCGTGATGATCTCCGCGAGCCTGGCGGTCGTACTGGTCAGGTAACAGGGCAACTGGCGAGGAGGCTCCGCGCACTCGTAGAACGAGAACCAGTAGGGCTCCGGATCGCCGTCCTGACGGGGCAACCCCCCGAGGTTCGCCGTGCGGCCGTCTATCCGGGGAGGAGTTCCAGTTTTGAAGCGTTCGATCGTAACACCAAGATCCGCAATGGCTTGCGAGATCTCGACCGCAGGAGCTTCACCCGCCCTGCCGGCCGCCACACGGGTCGTGAGCCCGACGTGGATCTCGCCGCGGAGGAAGGTGCCCGCGGTGACGACGACAGCCCTCGCGTCGTAGCGCCGCCCATCGGTCGTTTCAACCCCGGTGACTCGATCGCCCGCGAGAAGAAACCGCGCCGCCGTGCCCTGGGCGAATCGGAGATTCGGCAACCGCTCGAGGAGCGTGCGCACCGCCCTCCGATAGAGCCCGCGGTCGCACTGGGCTCTCGGCGACCAGACCGCCGGTCCCTTGGAGCGATTGAGCATCCGGAACTGGATCCGCGCCAGATCCGTTGCCCGACCCATGATGCCGCCGAGCGCGTCAACCTCGCGCACGACGGTGCCCTTGGCGATCCCGCCGATCGCGGGATTGCAGGACATCTGTCCGATGGTCTCGAGATGCTGGGTGAGCAGCAGCGTCCGCGCTCCGGAGCGCGCGGCCATCGCGCACGCCTCGGTCCCCGCGTGCCCGCCGCCGATGACGATCACGTCGAACCGATCCATGGGAGGAAGTTACGGGGGGCAGTGAGCGGCGGACAGTGGACAGGCGACGGTGGGCAGTGAGCGGTGAGCGGTGGGAGAGGACGGAGCCCCGTTGCGGCTTGGCCGCGGTGTGGTAATTTGTCGGGCCACGGGGCGAGCCGCCCTGCCCCCTGCTCCCTGCTCCCTGCCCACTATCTCTTCGAGGTACTCATGGCTATCCAACTCGGCGACCTGGCCCCCGACTTCACCGCCGACACGACCCAGGGTCCGATCAGCTTCCACGCCTGGAAGGGCACCTCCTGGGCGGTGTTCTTCAGCCACCCCAAGGACTTTACCCCGGTCTGCACCACCGAGCTGGGCCGCGCGGCGCAGCTCAAGGGCGAATTCGAGAAGCGCAACTGCAAGATCATCGGGCTGAGCGTGGATCCGGTGGACTCCCATGTGAAATGGGAGCAGGACATCGCCGACGTCACGGGACAGCGGGTGAACTTTCCGATGATCGGCGACCCCGACCGCAAGGTCGCGATGCTCTACGACATGATCCATCCCAACGCGGCGGACAACGTCACGGTGCGCTCGGTGTTCATCGTGGGGCCCGACCACAAGGTGAAGCTCACGATCACCTACCCGCAGAGCACGGGGCGGAACTTCGACGAGATCCTCCGGGTGATCGACTCGCTGCAGCTCACCGCGGGTTACCAGGTCTCGACCCCGGCGGACTGGAAGCAGGGGGAGGACGTGATCATCATCCCCGCCGTGTCCGACGAGGACGCGAAGCGGAAGTTTCCCAGAGGGTTTGTCGCGAAGAAGCCGTACCTGCGGGTGACGCCGCAGCCCACCCGGTGATGGGACCAATCAACGGTCAACCGTCAACGGGAACTGCGCCCAGCGAGAGCTTGGCGGCCGCCGGGCCAGGTCCTGTTGACCGTTGACGGTTGATCGTTCACGCCCTTACGCAGTTCTGATCCACCTCGCCATGTCGCGGAACGACGCCTTCTTCCCGTAGGAGAGGATGCCGACCCGGTACACCCGTCCCGCCACCCAGGCGACCGCGATCACGCTGAGCACCATCATCGCGATGGACGCGAGCACTTCTCCGAGCGGCAGCGGGGTGATCGAGTAGCGCACCGGGAGGGCGAACGGCGCCCAGAACGGAATGAAGGTGATCACCCTGCCGAGGGTGCCGTTGGGGTCGTTCACCAGGGCGAAGATCGTCATGATGCCAAGCATGATGGGCAGCGTCACCGGCATCATCACCTGCTGGGTGTCCTGCACCGTGCTGCACATCGAGCCCACCGCCGCGAACATCGCCGCGTAGAACAGGAATCCGAGAATGAAGAGCACCAGGAAGATGACCACCAGCGCGGGGCTGATCGCGGCGAGGAAAGACGGGCCGCCGGCGCTCGCGGCCGCGGCGGCCGCGTCACCCGGGTCGCCCCCCATCCTTCCCATGAAGGAGGCGCCGAACGAGCCGAGGTAGAGGGCGGTCGCCGCCCAGATGCTGAGCTGGAAGAGCCCCACCAATCCGACCCCGACCACCTTGCCCAGCATGAGCTCGAATGGTCTGAGGCTCGAGGCGAGCACTTCGATGATCCGGCTCGATTTCTCCTCCACGACCGATGTCATGACCTGGGAGCCGTAGATCATGAGCGTGAGGTAGAGTATGAACACCATACCGTAGGCGAGGCCGAAGGTCGCCTCCCCGCTCTGGCCGGTGAGCTTGCCCTCGGCCACCTTCTGGGTGATCAGGTCCACCCGCCCGACCGCCTTGAGCACCACCCCCGGATCCACGCCGAGGCGCTCGAGCCGCTCCCGCTGCACCACCGGCTGCAGAATCCCCTCGAGCCGGCGCATCTCGGCGATGCTGCCCACGTTGGTGCCGTAATACTGGATCTTCCCGCTCACGAGGGTTTCCTCGGTGAGGACCAGCACGCCATCGAAACCGTCCGCGACCTGTCGCTTCCGCGAGAGCCCCGTCCTGCTCAGGATCGAGTCCCGCACGGCATCCACCCGCCCGACCGCCGCGAACCGCTCGACCTCGAAGGGGATCGGAGCGCTGGTGTCCCTGCGGCGCGAGGCCAGCAGCGCCTCGGTCGCCCGAATGCCGAAGGTCCCCTCGACGCCTTCCACCACGGCAACGTGCTTGGTGCCGCTCGCCCGCCGGAGCAGAATGGCGGGCAGCACCGTGAACATGGTCATGAGCAGCGGGAAGAGGATCGTGGAAATGACGAACGCCCTCGTCCTCACCCGCTCGATGAATTCGCGCCGGATCACCGCGATGACCTTACGCATGGACCATCTCCTGCGCCGGCGCGGTCGCTGCGTCCGCCCCCACCTTCGCGATGAAGATGGACTGGAGCGACGCCTCCACCACCTCGAACCGGGCGAGGCCCACGTCCCCCTGGACCAGCGCCCGGAGCAGGCGGTCGGGATCGGCGCCCGGAGCGAGCTGCACCTCCGCGCTCGCACCGTAGTCGTCCACCCGGTCCACGAGAGAGCGGTCCCCCAGCACCAGGGCGGCGCGGTCGCCGTTCCGGGTGAAGCTGAGCGCGATGTGCCGGCCGCCGAATTCCCGCTTGACGTCGGCCAGCGCGCCGTCCACGACCTTCAGCCCCCGCGCGATGATCACGATGTGATCGCACATCTTCTCGGCCTGTTCCATGATGTGGGTCGAGAAGAGGATCGTCTTGCCGCTCCGCGCGAGCTCGACGACCACGTCCTTCATCACCTGGCTGTTCACCGGATCGAGGCCGCTGAACGGCTCGTCGAGGAGGAGGAGATCGGGATCGTGGAGCAGCGCCCCGATGAACTGGACCTTCTGCTGCATTCCTTTCGAAAGATCTTCGACCTTCTTCATCGTCCAGTCGGCGATGCCCAGGCGCTCGAGCCACGCCCCGGCCTTCTGCCGGGCCGAGCTCCGCGCGATGCCCTTGGCCTCGCCGAGGAAGATGAGATGGTCGCCGACCCGCATCTTCTTGTAGAGTCCGCGCTCCTCCGGCAGGTAGCCGATGCGCTCGGAGAGATCCCGGCTCGCCGACTCGGCGCCGAACAGGGCGATCCGCCCCTCGTCCGGCGTGAGGATGTTCATGATCATCCGGATGGTGGTGCTCTTGCCGGCGCCGTTGGGCCCGAGCAGCCCGAAGATGCCGCCCGCGGGCACCTCCATGGAGAGATGCTGCACTGCGGTGTGGCCGGCGAAACGCTTGGTGACGCCCTCGACCTTGACGACGCTGCCGCTCATGCGCTGGCGCTCCGGTGACGGAAGAGGTGAAGCAGGGTTCCGGCTCCCGGAGCGGGACGTCAAGCCCGTCGGCCGGTTTCGGAAGGTGACGCCCAAAGATAGCTCGCGGCCGGAAGCGGTGGGATGCGGAGAGGGAGGCGGTGGCCTGCCGGCGGCGAGTGACGGAAGCGGCTACTTACCGGTACCGGATGGCGGAAGCGGCTGGCGATCGGTGGCGGTCGGTGGCCCCGATTCCCATTCCACGAGGCGCGTGATGCGGGTGACCTCGGGGAGCGGAACGACCACGACCCTATGCTCGGCCCGAATGCCGAACTTGAGCTGCCGGGCGATCCACGCGGCCCGATCCGGCTCGGCGGGGGCCGCGTCGTGGCTCGCGGCGTCGTGCAGCAGGACGCCCTGGGGCGTCTGTTCGTGGTAGCGCCCGACCCAGGTCCGGCCGGAAGCGCCCTCCACGACGACGGTGACGCCGTGGAGCTCTTCATGCCCGGGGTGGAAGACGTGGCCTGGCATCGGGAGTAGGAGGTAGCGAGTAGCGAGGAGGGAGGAGGGAAGAACTCCCCCCTTCTCGCTACTCGCTACTCGCTACCTCCTGGGATGAACAGAACTTCTCGAACGCCGCGATCAACCCCGCCGCGATCGTGTCCGGGCTTCGGCCCTCGATCATGTGGCGGTGGACGAAGTGCACGACTTCGCCATCTCGAAGCAGCGCCACCGACGGCGAGCTGGGCTGGAAATCGGCTAAATAGCTCCGCGCCCGCGCCGCCGCCTCGAGATCCTGGCCGGCGAAGACCGTATAGAGGTGCCGCGGCCGCACCGGGTGCCGGAGCGCCTGGGTGAGCGCGGGCCTCGCCATCCCGGCCGCGCAGCCGCAGATCGAATTGACGAAGACCAGCACCGTGCCCTCGCCGGGTGCGAGCGCCGCGTCCACGTCCACCACGGTGCGCAGCTCCTGCACGCCGAGGCGGGTGACTTCTTCGCGCATCGGAGCAACCATCATCTCGCTGTAGGGCATAAATCCTCTTCGTTCCGTCCTTCCGTCATTCCGTCTTACCGTCCAACGCCGCCTTCATCGCATGCCACGAGAGCGTGGCACACTTCACCCGAATCGGAAACGCGCTCACCCCGCGGAACACCTCCAGCTTGGCGGGGAGGGGGGTGGAGGCCCCGACCCCTGACCCCTGACTCCCGGCCCCTATCACCAGCTCGTGAAACCGGTCGAACAGCGCCCGCGCCTCCGCCACCGTCCTCCCCTTCACCGCCTGGGTCATCATCGAGGCGCTCGCCTTGGAGATGGCGCACCCCTGGCCCTGAAACGTGGCCTCGGCGATGACGTCGCCATCCAGGCGGAGCCAGATCTCGTACACGTCGCCGCAGAGCGGGTTGCGTCCCTCGGCGTGCCGGTTGGCGTTCTCCAGCGGCCGGAAATTCCGCGGCGCCCGGTTGTGGTCCAGGATGAGGCTCTGGTAGAGCTCGTCGAGCTCGCTTCCCGCTTCCCCGCTCCCTCGCTGCGTCATCGGGCGAACACCTTCGCCACCTCGCCCAGCCCGGCGACCAGCGCTTCGATCTCCGCGAGCGTGGTGTACGCGCCGAACGAGGCCCTGAGCGTGCCGGGAACGCCGAAGCGCCGCATGAGCGGCTGGGCGCAGTGGTGGCCGGCCCGCACCGCGATGCCGAGGCTGTCGAGCACGGTCCCCGCGTCGTGGGGGTGAATGCCGTCGAGCACCACGGAGAGCACGCTCACCCGGTCCGCCCCCTCACCCAGGATTCGGAGTCCGGGCACCTTCTCGAGGCGCTGAACCGCCTCCGCCACCAGGTTCTGCTCGTACCCGACCAGCGCCTCCCAGTCCCAACCGAGAACATATTCTATCGCCGCGCCCAGGCCGACCACCTCCGCAATGGGCGGCGTGCCTGCCTCGAAGCGCTCGGGCGGGGGCGCATAGGTGCTCCGGTCCATCCGCACCTCGGCGATCATCCCGCCTCCGCCCTGCCAGGGCGGCATCTGCTCGAGCAGCGCGCGCTTCCCGAACAGGAGGCCGATGCCGGTCGGCCCGTAGAGCTTGTGGCCGGAGCAGGCGAAGAAGTCGCAGTCAATGGCCCGGAGGTCCACCCGGAGGTGGGGAGCCGACTGGGCCCCGTCCACCACGACGACCGCGCCGCGCTCGTGGGCCATCGCGGCAATGGCGTTGATGGGATTGATCGCGCCCAGGACATTGGAGGCGTGGGTGACCGCGACGATCCGGGTGCGCGGCCCGAGCAGGCGCTCGAAGCCGGCGAGGTCGAGGGCGCCCTCGTCGCTCACCGGGATGGTCAGGACCGAAGCGCCGGTCCGCTCGGCCACCAGCTGCCAGGGAACCAGGTTCGAGTGATGCTCCATCTCGGAGACGAGGATCTCGTCACCCGGGCGAAGCACCGTGCCGCCGTAGCTCTGCGCCACCAGGTTGAGCGCCGCGGTGGTGCCGGCGGTGAAGACGATCTCCCCCTGGCTGACGTTGAAGAACCGGGCGGCGAGCTCCCGCACCCGCTCGTACGCGTCGGTGGCCTCCTGGCTCAGCGCGTGGACGCCGCGGTGCACGTTGGCGTTCCCGCTCTCGTAGTACCGGGTGATCGCCTCGATCACCGCCCGCGGCTTCTGTGCCGTTGCGGCGTTGTCGAGATAGACCAGCGGCCGCCCCCGCACTTCACGGGAGAGGATCGGGAAGTCGGCGCGCACCTTCGCGACGTTCCACGCCGCGGCGGACCGGCCGGTGCGCGGTTCCCGGGGCGGGACCGCCGCGAGCTGAGTCATCGGATCAGGTTTCCGCGCGGAGGCGCCGGCGGAGCAGGGCGTCGAGCGCCTCGCGTACCGGCGCCGAGGCGACCTCACCCACGACCTCGGCGGCAAAGGCGTAGGTGAGCAGCTCCTGGGCCCGCGCCCTCGGGATGCCGCGGCTCTGCAGGTAGAAGTAGGCGCTTTCGTCCAGCCGGCCGACGGTGGCGCCGTGGGTGCACTTCACGTCGTCGGCGAAGATCTCGAGCTGCGGCTTGGTGTCCACCTTCGCGGTGGCGGAGAGCAGCAGGTTCCGGTTGGTCTGCTTGGCGTCGGTCTTCTGGGCCTCCGGCTTGACGAACACCTTGCCGTTGAACACCGCGTGGCTCTTCCCGTCGAGGATCCCCTTGTACACCTCCCAGCTCCGGCAGTTGGGCTGGTCGTGGTAGATGACGGTGTGGTTATCCACCAGCTGCTCGCCCCGGCCGAGGTAGAGCCCGTAGAGCAGAGTCTCGACGTTCTCGGCGCCGAGCCGGGCGCGGAGGTCGTGGCGGGAGATCGCGCCGCCCATGGAAAGGGTGAACGAGCGGTAGTGGCTGGCCCGCGCCTGCTCCACGTGGGTGAGGCCGATGTGATACCCCGCCTCGCTCTCCCGCTGGATCCGGCAGTGCTCGACCCAGGCCCGCTCGCCCACCACGACCTCAGTGACGGCGTTGGTGAAGTACCTGCCTCCGTCGAGGCCCACGTAGCTCTCCACGATCTGGGCGCGGGCGCCGGCCTCGACGACGATCAGGGTCCGGAGCGGGAGGGCGACCCCGGCCGCCCCGGCGGTCGCAACGAACAGGAAGTGAATCGGATCTCCCGCGTCGGCGCCGGCCGGGACCCGCACCACGGCGCCGTCCGTTGCAAAGGCGGCGTTGAGCGCGGCGAACGGGGTCGCGTCGAGTTGAGCGACCCCGCCGATCCGTGCGGCCAGCGCGGCGTCCCGCGCGAGCGCCTCGGCAAGGGTCTCCACCGTGACGCCGGCCGGAAGCCCGTGGCAATGGGAGAGCCCGCCATCAAACGCGCCGTCCACGAAGACGAGCGTGGTCCAGTCGGGCTGGCCGAAGCGGAACGGGACCAGGTCTTCGGAGGTGACCGGGGTCTTCCTGACGGGCCCGGTGAGGCCCCACGGGCCGGCCGCGATCGGGCCGATCGGGGTGAAGCGCCACTCCTCGTCCTTGGCGGTCGGGAAGCCGGTCCGGGAGAAGCGCTCAAACGCCTCGCGGCGCCGGGCGACCAGCTCGGCCGGGCCCTTGCCGCTCCCGTTCCCCGTGAAGCGCTCGAACGCCTCGGCGTATGCGGTGATCACGCCGGAACGCCCTCCCCCGCCCCCACGCCGCTGAGCCACTCGTAGCCCCGGGCTTCGAGCTCGAGCGCCAGCTCCTTCCCGCCCGACTTGACGATCTGGCCGTCCACCATCACGTGGACCCGGTCGGGCACGATGTAATTGAGGAGCCGCTGGTAGTGGGTGACCACGACGATGGCCCGGTCGGGGCGGCGCAGGGCGTTCACCCCGTCCGCCACGACCCGAAGCGCGTCGATGTCGAGGCCGGAATCGGTCTCGTCGAGAATGGCGAGCCGGGGCTCCAGCACCGCCATCTGGAGGATCTCGTTCCGCTTCTTCTCGCCCCCTGAGAAACCGCTGTTCACCGCCCGCTGCATGATCTCGGGACCCCAGTCCACCAGCTTGAGCTTCTCCTCGAGAAGGTCGAGGAAATCAATCGGGTCGAGCTCCTCCTCCCCGCGAGCCTTGCGCAGCTCGTTGTAGGCGGCGCGCAGGAAGTAGGCGTTGGTCACCCCGGCGATCTCGACCGGGTACTGGAAGGCCAGGAAGAGCCCTCCCTGGGCCCGCACCTCGGGCTCGAGCTCGAGGAGGTCGTTGCCGTCGAAGCGCACCGTGCCGGCCGTGGCGGTGTAGGCGGGATGGCCCGCGAGCACCTGGGCGAGGGTGCTCTTACCGGAGCCGTTCGGCCCCATGATGGCGTGGACCTCGCCGGCCAGGACCGTGAGGTCGATGCCCTTGAGGATCTCCTTTTCGCCGGCCGCGGCCCGCAGGCCCTTGATCTCGAGCATCGGGGTCATCCCACGCTGCCTTCCAGGGAAATCCCGAGCAGCTTCTGCGCCTCGACGGCGAACTCCATCGGGAGCTCCTTGAAGACTTCCTTGCAGAACCCGTTGACGATCATCGAGATGGCGTTCTCGGTATTGAGCCCGCGCTGCTTGCAATAGAAGATCTGGTCCTCCCCGATCTTCGAGGTGCTCGCCTCGTGCTCCACCGAGGCGTCCGGGTTCTGCACGTCGATGTACGGGAACGTGTTGGCGCCGCAGCGGTTCCCGATGAGCATCGAATCGCACTGGGTGTAGTTGCGCGCGCCGGCCGCCTTGGGCAGCACCTTCACCTGGCCGCGGTAACTGTTGTTTCCCTGCCCCGCGCTGATTCCCTTCGAGACGATGGTGCTCCGGGTGTTCCTCCCGATGTGAATCATCTTGGTGCCGGTGTCGGCCTGCTGCCGGCGGTTCACCACGGCGACGGAGTAGAACTCGCCCACCGAATCGTCGCCCTGGAGGATGACGCTGGGATACTTCCAGGTGATGGCGGAGCCGGTCTCCACCTGGGTCCAGGAGATCTTCGCCCCGCGTGACGCCTTACCGCGCTTGGTGACGAAATTGAAGATCCCGCCCCGCCCCTCCTCGTCGCCCGCGTACCAGTTCTGCACCGTGGAGTACTTGATCGTGGCACCGTCGAGCGCCACCAGCTCGACCACCGCGGCGTGCAGCTGGTTCTCGTCCCGCTTGGGCGCGGTGCAGCCCTCGAGGTAGCTCACCCAGGCGCCCTCGTCCGCGATGATGAGGGTGCGCTCGAACTGGCCGGTGTTCTGGCTGTTGATCCGGAAATAGGTCGAGAGATCCATCGGGCAGTGGACCCCCTTCGGCACGTACACGAAGGAGCCGTCGGTGAAGACCGCGGCGTTGAGGGCGGCGAAAAAGTTGTCGCTCGCCGGCACCACCGAGCCCAGGTACTTCTGCACCAGCTCGGGGTGCTCCCGGACCGCCTCCGAGAAGGAGCAGAAGATGATCCCCTTCTCGGCGAGCTTCGCCTTGTACGAGGTGCCCACGGAGACGGAGTCGAAGATCGCGTCCACCGCCACACCGGCCAGGATCTTCTGCTCGGTGAGCGGAATCCCGAGCTTTTCGTAGGTTTCGCGAAGCTTGGGATCGACGTCCTCGAGACTGCCGATCGGCGCCTTGGTTCTGGGCGCGGAATAGTAGATGATGTCCTGGTAGTTGATCGGGGGATAGGAGACGTTCGACCAGTGCGGCTCGATCATCTTGAGCCAGCCCCGGTAGGCCTTGAGGCGCCACTCCAGCAGGAACGCCGGCTCCCCCTTCTTGGCGGAGATGAGGCGGATGAGGTCCTCGCTCAGCCCGGCCGGAACGGTGTCGGCCTCGATATCGGTGACGAAGCCCCACTTGTATTCCCGATTGACCAGCGACTCGACCGGGCTGCTCATGATGCCTTTCCTTCCGAGGTCGCGGCCGTTCGGCACTATCGGCGCGCAGATCGCCAAACCGGCGAATCCTAAGTAATTTAGTCGGGATTGTCAAACCAGCGCAACGGCCACCAAGACAACAAGTTAGGATATCGGTACCTGGGTCGGTCAGAACCGGCAGCCGGCCTGGCTTGGATGAGCGCGCGGCAATCACCGGACACGAGTTCGAGCCCCCACCCAAGGGTAGTCGGCCGGGCGGGCGGCGCCAACGATCCTCCAGGGGCAGGCTGGCGGAGTTCCCCGAGCGGGGTTCCTGGCTGGTCTTGGTGCAGGTGGAAGATAGTAGTTTGTACAACAACTCATCTGATAAGCTGTTACTTGACAGCCTTTGAGAGCCGGGTCTTGAGTTCCCCGCGTGCAAGCAGGAGATTATTAGCGTCATGACCATCCACCGTATTCGGCTGCTCGGCGACCCTATTCTCCGGGCCCGCTGCGAGCCGATCACCCGAGCCGGCTCCACCGCCGTTCGGGTTATCGTGGACGACATGCGCGAGACCCTCCGCGACTGGCAATCCCGCTTCGGAAGCGGACGAGCGATCGCCGCCCCCCAGATCGGGGCGCCGGTCCGCATCGTCCAGGTCGAGAGGGATCGCCCCTGGACGCTGATCAACCCGGAGATCGTGGACATCGGGACCGAGGACTTCACCGCCTGGGACGATTGCTTCTCCTTCCCGAACCTGCTGGTGCGGGTGCTCCGGGCCTGGCGGGTCCGGGTTCACTATCAGGACCTCAAGGGAGACGACCACGAGATCGAGCTCGAGGGCGATCGGGCCGAGCTCCTGCAGCACGAGATTGACCACCTCGACGGGGTTCTCGCGGTGGACCGCGCCCACGGCGCCGACCCTTTCTGTCTCCGTGAGGAATGGAACCGCCTCTATACCGCCTCGGACCGGTACGGCGAGCCCGAGCTCCGGAGCGAGCAGGTCCCGACACCCCTCTCCGCGCTCCTGTAGCCGGAGGGCGGAGGAGCGCGCCGGGGTCGGTCCATAGGTCAGGCGATCCGGTTTCCCGCCAACAACCACGGCGCCTCCGGCTACCCCGCCATCCCGAAGCCTTCTTCAACGACACCCGTCCCACCGTGTACGACAAGGCGTCCGCACGGAAAGCGTGGGAGCGGACGCTCGCCTTCCTGCGCCGGCGAGCGTCCTAGCCTCGATCAGAACCATCTCCCAACCCGGATGAACGCCGCCCGGCGTCCGTTCGAGGCGAAGCCGTACTCGAAGGCGACCGGTCCGATCGGCGTCGCAGCGCCGGCGCCCACGCGCACTCCGGCGAGCCACCGCTCCCGATCGAAGAGCCCGCCGCCCTGGGCGGAGCGGCCGGCGGCGAGCCGTACCCTGAGAGCGAGCGGCCCGCGGACCAGCCACGCGCTCTGCAGGTCGAGGAGCACCTCCCGGTCTCCCCGCCGCTCCCCCACCTGGAGTCCGGGAAACCCGTCCGCGCCGCCGAGCTCGAACGCGGTCTGGATCGGGAGATCGCTGCCGACCCCGAACCGGGCCTGCGGTGTCACGCTGAGGCGTCCCGCCTCGATGTCCGTCCCGATCTCGAGCCGGGCCACCCGGTAGTCGCCGGTCCAGGTCAGCTCGGCGCTGGTGCGCAGCCGGTGCTCCGCCTCGGTTCGGGCCGCGAGCGAGAGGCCCGCGGTCGAGCGATCCTCGCCCTCCGGGGTACGCCAGAGGATGACGTGGCCCGTCACGCCGATCCGCCACGCCCCCACCCGCGCCCACTCCAGCCCGGCGGCGCCGTCGCCCTCCCGCACGTGCAGCCGGGTAAAATCGCCGCCGGAATCGGTGAATTGCCGGACGTCCTCGGAGGCGAGCCGGAGCGAGAGCAGCGGAAAGAGGCGCATGCGGCCGACGCCCAGCTGCGGCACCACGGTGGCGGTCAAGTCGCTCTGGAAGCGCCCCAGGGCCAGGACCCCGCTCGCCTCGACGCCGCGCACCGAGAACCGGTCCAGCACGCCGAGCCAGAGCCGTCCGCCGAGATCGTGGTCGTAGGCGAGCCCCAATCCCGCCACCCGCCGGGCTGCCGGAACGACGTTGGCGCGGAAGACGATAGTATCGCCCAGGCCGGTGGGGCCGAGCCAGATCTCCCGAAACGCCTCCAGGTTCGGGCTGTCGCCGAGTCGGGCCTCGAGCTCCGAGAGGTCGAGCTTCCCGCCCGGGATGAGCCCCAGCAATCGCCCCATCGTCTCGCCGTCGCGGCCAGTTCCGTTGGCGACCTCCCACCAGGCCAGGTGCGACGGCAGTGGCGGCACCGCGGGCATCGGCCGGCGGGGGAGGCAGCTCGTTCCACCGAGGACCGAATCCGCCGCGGCGAGACCATTCGCGACCAGCCGGTCCCGCCGTTTCGGCTGAAAGTCGAGGTTGGCGAACCCGCGCACGTCGGGCCGGATATAGACGTCGTCCGGCCCGAGCGAGTCGCGCGGCTGGGTGAAGAGGAAGCCGGCCAGCCGGCCGGCCACGGATGCGGGCGAGCTCAAGTCGACGCTGTCGGCTTCGGCCGGATCGTCCTTGAGATCCACCACGATCACCCGCCGCGCGCCTGCCGCCCGAGCGGCCGCGATGGGGAGATTCGCCGAGATGCCCCCGTCCACGAACACCCGTTCGCCGATCCGCTCGGGCGTGAACACCAGCGGGATCGCGCTGCTGGCCCGGACCGCCTGGGCCAGGTCGCCTCCGCGGAGCACCACGGCCTCGCGGGTGCGCAGGTCGGTGGCGACCGCACGGAAGCGGATGGGGAGGCGGTCGAAGTCGCCGCGGGCGAGCAGATTGCCGCGCAGCAGGATCCGGTTGAGCACCGCGTTGGTCCTGAGCTCGTGAATCCCCTCGGTGGCGACGGCAAAGCCGCGGGGGCCCTGCTCCCAGAGCACGAGGGGGAGGAGACTCCCCCAGACGTGCGGGGTCCGGTTGGCGACGGTGCGGATGACCTCCACCAGCGGAAGCGCGCGGGTGAGGGAGTCAATCTCGCGTCCGGAGAGGCCGCTCGCGTAGAGCGCCCCGACGATCGCCCCGATGCTCGTCCCCGCGACGACGTCCGGCCGGACACCCAGGCTGTCCAGCACGCGCAACACGCCGACGTGCGCGAATCCCTTCGCGCCGCCTCCCGCGAGCACCAGCCCAAGCGATCCGACGGGACAGCGCTGAGCGCGCGCCGGCCCCGCCGCGAGCAGGGCGATGAGGAGCATTGGGAGTGCCTTCGGCATCCGCAAAACCTAACCGCCACTCCCCTTGCGGTCCGTCGCCGGGCTCCTTAATTCTGAGCCCAGCGCGGCCCCCGGCCACCGGGACGCCGCCCACCGCCCGCGAGGGAGACGCGCCGTCATGGCGTACGTGATCACCGAGGCCTGCATCAGCGTCAAGGACCGGTCCTGCGTGGACGTGTGCCCGGTGGATTGCATCTACGAGGGCGAGGACCAGCTCTACATCCACCCCGACGAGTGCATTGACTGCGGCGCATGCGAGCCGGAGTGCCCGGTGACCGCGATCTTCCCTGAAGAGGACGTCCCCGCCACCCTCGAGGGGTTCATCGAGAAGAACCGGGAGGTCTTCAACTCCGACACCCCGCCGGGGAGGCCAAAGAAATAGGCGGGACAGCCCACGAGACCGGCCGGATCGCCGGCCCCGGGGCTGCAAGGTATGGTGGGACTTCGTTGAACGGCGGTGATTCGATTTAGAGCATCGGATCGACCCGCCATCCTAATAGACGCTCGAGCCCTCCAAATCGTTTCACCCCAGCGACTGGAGGAACTTGAGGATGGCCCGGGTGGTGGGCACCGGCTGCTCGACGCAGGGGAGGTGACCCGCGCCGGGAATCTCCATGAGCCGGGCGCCCGGGATCGCCATCGCCATCCCCTGCGCGATGGCCGGAGGCGTGATCATGTCTTCCGCGCCGACCAGCACCAGGGTAGGGACGCCGATCAGCGTCTCCAGCAGCGGTGTACTGTCGGGACGCTCCCGCATCGCGGAGAGGGCGCCGACCAGCCCCGGCACAGGGGTGCGGAGAATCATCGTCCGCACCTGCTCGATGGTCTCGGGGGAGACCTGGGGCGTGAAGAATCGCGGCAGCATCGCTTCGGCGGCGGCGATGGCGCCCTGTTCGCGGACCCGCCCGATCAGCGCGTCGCGCGCCCGGCGGCCCTCGGCGCTGTCCGCCTCGGGGCGTGTGTCCATCAGGATGAGCCCGCGGACCCGCCCCCGCCACCGGCGCAGGAACTCGAACGCGACGTACCCCCCCAGCGAAAGCCCGCAGAGGACGACCTCCCGCTCCCCCACGGCGTCGAGCAGGGCGACCAGGTCCTCGGCGTAGGTGCTCATCGAATAGCCGAGGTCCGGCGCATCCGAATGTCCCATGCCACGAAGATCGGGTGCGATCCGCCGGTGTCCGGTGAGGGTATCGAGCTGGTGGCGCCAGATGGTGCGGTCGAGCGGGAAGCCGTGGATGAAGAGTACCCCCGGCCCGCTCCCCCGGTGCTCCACCGCGAGGCTCACCCCGTTGACCGTGAGCCGGTCGGCGGGCTCCCCGCTCGGCCGGGCCTGGAAATACTCGCCGACTTCGCCGGGCACCGGGACGGGGCGCCCCTCGCGGTCAATGCAGACGAAGACGAACTCCGCGGTGGCGAGCAGGGTGCCGTCACCCGCGCGCCGCGCGGTCTCCCGCATCGTGAAGCTGGTGCGCCCGAGATGCACCATCGCCTGGTGGACCCGGAGCACGTCGCCCGGAAACGCCGGCGCGTGGTAATCAATGATGGTCTTGCGCACCGCGGGCCAGGCGCCGCTCCGAGCGAAGACGTCCATCCCCGGTCCCCGTTCCAGGACATCCCAGCGGGCCCGCTCGAACACCCGGAGAAACGAGGCCTGGTTGAGATGGCCGAAGGCATCGCAGTCATCGGGATAGACGACCTGCTCGACGTCCACCAGAATCATTCGCGGCGCGCGCTCCCGGGGAGCCCAAAAGTACGCCGGGCCACACCCGACCCGCTACTTTTCCGGGCCCCAACCCAGGAGGGAAGCCGCGATGGGCACCATTCCAGTCCCCGGACTCGAGCCGGGGGCACAGCGCGCGTGACCGCGGGCTCGCTTCATCTGGTAGGGGATGCGGCCGAGTTCGCCGGGCTCCTCGCGCGCCTCGCCGACGAGCCGCTGGTCGCGGTGGACACCGAGGCGGCGAGCTTTCACCGGCACCGAGACCGGGTGTATCTCCTCCAACTCTCCACCCGCAGCGAGACCCACCTGGTTGATCCGCTCGGCGTGCCCGGCCTTCCCGGGTTCGGCGAGCTGCTGGCGGATCCGGAGGTCGAATGCGTCTTCCACGACGCCGACTACGACCTCCGGCTGCTAGGCTACGAGTTCGGCTTCCGGGCGGCGAACCTGTTCGACACCCGGGTCGCGGCGCAGTTTCTGAACGAGCCCGGCATCGGACTCGCCGCGCTGCTGGGGAAGTATCTCGGCGTCCGGCAGGACAAGAAGTTTCAGCGGGCGGACTGGTCCACTCGGCCGCTCTCACCGGCGATGCTCGAGTACGCGGCCACGGATACCCGGCATTTGCCGGAGCTGCGCGACGTGCTCCGGGAGCGGCTCGCCGGGGCCGGCCGGCTCCTCTGGGCGGAGGAGGAGTGCGCCCTCCTCACCGCCGTGGGCTGGAGCCAGGCGGAGCCACCGGAAGCGGCAGCGCTCGGCGTGAAGGGGGCGCGGGCCCTGGCGCCAAGAGCGCTCGCCATCTTCCGCGAACTCTACGTATGGCGGGCCCGGACGGCGGAGTCGCTCGACCGCGCGGCCTTCCGCGTCCTCGGAAACGAGGCGATGTTCGCGCTGGCGGAGCGGCCGGTGTCGGGCCTGGCCGAGCTCGCGGCCGTGCGCGGTGTCGGCCGGGACGCGGCCGAGCGGCGGGGCGAAGAGATCCTGGCCGCGATCCGGCGGGGCCAGGAGCTCCCGGAGGACCAGCTGCCCCGGTTTCCGCGCCCCCCTCGCCACCGCCCCGACCCGATCTTCGAGGCCCGCC
>DASYRI010000102.1:0-7262 GCA_036004545.1 Gemmatimonadales bacterium | reverse complement strand
CCTGGATGATCGAATTCAGAAGGGGCAGGGATTCTCCGCGGTACAGCGCGCCGACGAGTCGATGTCCGAAGAGCGCATAACAGATCCAGGCTACGGCCAGACCGAGCAGTACGGCGGAGTTCAGCACAAGGAGAAGGCGGCCCCGCGTCATCCCATTCCCCGCCGGCTCGGTGCCGTCATGCGGGCGCAGGCCGGTTCGACGCCGGGCAGCGAACCAGGCGATCTCCCAGGAGCAGGTAATCGAGGCCGCCCTGCACGAACGCTCGCAGCGCATCGCGCGGAGTGCAGACGATCGGTTCTTCGTGCATGTTGAAGCTCGTGTTGATGAGCACCGGCAGACCGGTGAGCTTCCGGTACTCCTCCAGAATCCGATAGTACCGCGGGTTCGTGTCTCGATGAATGAGTTGCGGCCGCGCCGTGCCGTCCACGTGGACGACAGCCGGACAGTGCTGGTGCAGCCACGGGGTACACTCGAACGTGATGGTCATGAACTCGGCGGCGTACCGGGCACCGTCGAGATTCCGATAGCACTGGTCGGCGGATTCCGCGGGGGTGACCGGGGCGAAGGGCATGAACTCCGTGCGCCGGAGGCGCTTGTTCAGCCAGTCATTCACGCTGGGATCCGTGGGCTGAAAGAGGAGCGAGCGGTTGCCGAGGGCCCGGGGACCGTATTCCATCCGGCCAGCGGCGCGCGCGACCACCCGCCCTTGCGCCAGCAGCTCCGCGGCCCGCCGCTCCACGTCGGGGGCCGGTTCGATCTCCAGCCCCTCCTCCTGGATGGCGCGGGCCGCCTCCTCGTCGCGGTAGTCCGGCCCGAGAAGAACGTCGGGGAGTCTCCTGGGCGTGAGCGTCAGGCCACGCTTCTGTCCCAGGGCCGCGGTCACGGCGTACCCGGCGCCGACGGCGAGGCCTTCGTCCCCCATCCCTGGGTGGATGAAGAGCGAGCGCACCGCCGGGAGCTCGTGGAGGCGCTGGTTCAGCTTGACGTTCGCGAAGACTCCGCCCGCCACGGCCAGGTCCGCGCAACCGGTGCGCCGCACCCAGTGATCCACATAGGTCGAACACACTTCTTCGAGGAGCCGCTGGGCGCTGGCGGCCAGGTCCTCCCGGCGAAACCCGCGCGGCAGCGCGCGGCTGAGCGCCTTGACGGCAGACCAGTAGAACACCCGCCCGACGTTCACGGTCGACCCGTCCTGGTAGGTCACGAATCGGCGGAGGAGGTCGACGTATTCCGGCTGGCCGTAGGCCGCGAGACCGGTAATCTTGCCCTCGTGCTTTTGCGCCGTGAAGCCGCAGAGATGGGTCGCGTACGCATAGTAGTTGCCGATCGAATCGAAGCTGTCGATCGTCCAGAGGCGCTCGAAGACGCCGTCGCGCACCCGGTAGACGTGGGAACACTGGTTGTCTCCTGCCCCGTCCATCGTGATGATCGTCGCCTCGGCGTGGCAGTTGGTATAGTACGCCGAGCAGGCGTGGGCGAAATGATGGTCGACGAATTCCACCGGGCACCCGAGGCCCCACTCGTCGCGCAGCAGGGCGCGGATCGTCTTCCGGCGTGCCCGTCCGAGGACGGACTTCAGCTCGTAGTAGGAGCGCTTCAGGAGGGACGCCGACCCCCCCAGTCGAGTCACGCTGGACGCGGCCTGGAGCAGGAGCTCCTTCACCGGGCTCTGGTCCCTGAGCAGCCATCCGTCGTACGCCACGGGGGGGTCGCGGAGGAACTCGTTCACGGTGGCCACCGCGACGGCGCCGATCTCCCGGGGATCGGTCCCCGTCGCCTTCAGAGCCATCGTGATCGACTGTCGCGGAAAGCCGACGGCCATCTTGGCGCGGGTCAGGCGCTCCTCGTGCACCGCGAAGGTGACGCGCCCCTCCTCCAGAATCGCGGCGCCTCCGGTCATTCCATCCGATATGCCCAGAATCTTCATGGCGCGATCACGACGCCGCCTCGAGGCTCCCCGGACGCCGGCGGCGGGCCGGAGCGCGTCCGGCAAGCTCGGCATACAGCCGCTCGAGGGTGCGTGCGCAGGACGGCGCGCTGTACGCCTCGGCGGCCTCCCGCGCGCGGCTGCCCAGCCGCTGGACCAGCGCGGGATCCTCCAGGAGCTGCCTGATCCTTTCCCCGAGCTCATCCACCTGGCCGGGAGGCACCAGGCAGCCGTTGATTCCGTCCTGGACGATCTCCCGCTGCTCCCCGAGGGCCGTGGCGACCAGGGGCTTTCCCAGTGCCATCGCCTCGAGGAGATGAACGGACGAGAACCGTTCGCTCAGGAATGGCGCGACCACGAACTCGCACGCGGCGATGTACTCGGCGACGTTCGCCGGCCACTCGACCAGCCGGACCGAATTCGTGAGCCCCAGGCGTTCGATCTGCCCGCCCAGCTCCACCACCTGCGCCGCCGCATCCGCCGTCGACACCGGGACGTACTTCTGGCTGGGGAGCCGGTGAAAGTGGGTGGGCTGGTAGAGCAGCACAAAACAACAGTTCGGCACCTGGTGCACGACCCGGGCGGCCGCCGCCAGCAGGATATCGGTGCCGCGCTGCGGACCCAGCTTCGTGACGGTGCCGACGAGTCGAGTGTCCGGACAAATGTTCAACGCCTCCCGGATCGCGGCGATCCGATCCGCGCCCACGGTCGCGTAACGGTCGGCGGGGATTGCGTGGAACATCCGGAGGATCCGGTCGTCGTCGATCCTGCGCTTGTGAATCAGGAAGTCTCGCACCATGGGCGACGATGCGATGGCCCGATCCGTCCGGGAGGCCAGGATCCGGTCCGCGAGCCGGAGGTACCACGGATACTGGAAGTACACCTCGGTGTCGTAATCATGGATCACGGCGGGGACCCCGGTCAGGAAGCTTGCCAGCCGGCCGAAGGTGGAGGCGCCATAACAGTGGAGGTGCATGACGTGGATGTTTTCCTCCTTGATCAAGCGGAGGAAGGTCCACAGCGTCGAGGGATCGAATTTCCCCTTGTCCAGGATTCCCACCGGCACCGGACTGTCACGGAACACCCGGCGGATCTCCGGGGTCGCCCGGAGCAGGTAGGGGACCACCCGAACCCGGGGGTCCTCGAAGTGCTGTAGCACGTTCCAGTACAGGCGGCCGCCTCCGTGGAGGCTTCCGTCGTAGCAGACGTGGTCGATCACCCAGAGGACGTTGAGTCGCGACATCTACGGTTTTCTGTCCCCCAGGTCGGTTGGCCGCTCGCGCGATCCCGCTCGGCGGTGGAAACGACGCCCTCTCGAGATCGGTCCCGCTGTGGAGGCGGCTTCGGAACCCGCTAGCCTCGGGCGTGACGAACCGGTGAGTCCGGTCGGGCTCGATTGGGTGCCCCCTTCCGGCTCGCCGGCGGCTCCCCCGCGAATCCCGCCGTACAATCAAGGTACCCGCACCGCAAGCCGCCCTGGCCCGCTCGCCGGGCGGCCCGCAGGCAAGGGACATGCCCGGCAAACACCGCCGCGGGCACATCCTCCCGCGACGAGACGGGAGGACCCGGCGCCGGGCGCTTGCGCCGGCCTCCCCCTCCGGCGCCGCGTCACACTGCCACCGCAGAGGGAAGATACTGCCGCCGACCTGGGCGAAGCCGTGAAGCAGCGGAAGCCCAGGGCGGTTCCGCGGAATGCTCGCGCCGGCTTGAGAAAACCCTCGGCGGCTGGGCGACTGATGCCGCTCGTCTCCGACCTCTTGGGGGCCCCCTGGGCGCTGACGCCCGGGGCTCATGGGGTCCTTGATGGGCGGAGCGGCGTTGGCGCTGCCGGAGGGCAGGAAACCACCTTGGCCGGTCGCCGTGGTGGGCCTCGCGGTCATCTCCCTGGTCGCTGTTTTCAGCGCCTGGGTCAAAGCGCTCCGGGGCGAGCTGAATCCCACCTGGAATCCAACCCGGCGGGGCTGACGCCCTAGCGGAAGGACGGGAGGGCGCGATTCATCGCGGGTATCACCGCCAGTGCAACCTGAGCAGCCAGGGAATCCGCGGCCGGTTCACTTGCCGGGGTGTCGAGGGGCAGGACGATTCGGACCAGGGCCTCCTCACTCCGCCCCGTCAGGGCCGCATCGCGCAACAGCTCCAGTTTCACTTTGTATTCGTTGGATGAGATGCGACCCCTGCCCTGATACCAATAGTAGACCAAAGCCCGCTGGTTCCCTTTGCCGAGCAGGTAACGCTGAACGGTGACCCTTCCGTCCTCGACCGGGATGATTTGATAGGAGATCCCGATCGGCTCCCATCCCGCGCCAGGCAGGCAATTCCTTGGCGAATGAATCGTCCTTCCCTGGGTCTGCCGCTCGTAGTATCCGACGTACAGCGAGAAGGCGACCTTTTCCGGGGAGGAGCCGAAATCGCGGAGCAGATACTGGCTCATACCGGCCACTTGTTGCTCCTCCGGACTGATCGCCCGATCGTGGCCGCGGTATCCCTGGATCTCCGAAGGCATGGTCGTGAGCGGTGCGCGCAGCGGGACCGCTCGCTGCCGATTCACGCCGAGAAGCAGGAGAGCCCCCAGCCCCATGAGGAGCGTGGGAACGACGGAGGAGGGGACCCCGTACTTCATCGAGCCACCTCCGGGGAGCGCCGCGGCACCCCAATCTGCTCGAGGCGGCCCAGGGTCCAGGCGCACCCGGCCATCAGCGCCAGTGAGACCACGAACATGAGCCATCCCTCGGACAAGTGAAGGAATCCGTCGCCGAACTGGGGGTTCACGAAGACCACCAGAAACCCGGTCAGGAAGACCCGGATGGCGTTGATGCCGATCGCGACGCCTACCGCTCCGGCCAGAAGGACGAGGCGCCCGGCCCAGGTTCGGAGGACGAGAGCTCCGATCAGCACCGAGACTGAGCATAACGCCATGAGGGAGCGGAGCCCGCTGCATGCCTCGGTGACGAAGAGCCTCCGGCCCGGGAGTTCGATGATGTTGCCGCTGAGGCGGACTGGTACCCCACGCCATTCGAGCAGCGCGGCGCCGATCCGTGACGCGCGGAACTGCAGCGGGAGCGTGATTGAGCCCCTCACGACTTCGGGCAGGGGGACGGACAGGACGAGCAGGGTGAAGGGCAGCCACCAGACCCGCAGCTGGCGCAGGCCGAGGTAGTAGGCGGTGAGGCCGGCGAGGGCCAGCACGACCGACATACGCATGGTGAAAAGCTCGGCCGCCAGTCCGGAGACGTAGCGGAGCAGAATGGCGGCGGAGAGGAGACCCAGGCCCCACCCGCGGTTAGGCGTGGCAACCGTGGTGAGCCGATGCCGCCAGGCGAGCCAGAGCGCCACCGGGGCCAACAGGAGGCCATGCCCCGCCTCGGGATCCGTCCACCAGTCCCGGACCAGAAGGCGGATGGGCTCCGCGAACAGAATCGCGAAGCCCAGGCTGGACAGGAGGAGGACTGAGAGGAACCGGCTGCGGGGGGAGATTACCAGCCCTTGCGCATCAGGATCACCGGAACGGTGGCCCCCATGATCTTCAGATCGCGCCAGAAGCTCTGCCTCTGGATGTACTCGAGATCGCATTTCACCTTGCGCTCGACATCCTCGATGCACGAATCATAACGCAGCTGGACCTGGGCCAGGCCGGTGATGCCTGGACGGGCTCGTTGCCGGAGGTGGTAATCGGGGATGGCCTCGCGAAGTTCCTGGAAGATGGCAGGACGCTCCGGTCGGGGTCCGACTACGTTCATGTCGCCCAGAAGAACGTTGATCAGCTGGGGAAGCTCATCCAGCCGCGCTCCGCGGAGGAACCGGCCCACCGCGGTGACTCGCGGATCGTCCGGCCGGGCCCACACCGGACCGGTCTGCGCCTCGGCGGACAGGTACATCGTCCGGAACTTGTAGATTCGGAAGGGGCGACCGCCGATATCGCGGCGCCGACGGGGATCGTAGCGGCCGGGACGGGTCTGCCGGATGTCCACCCCCACCCGGATCTGGGTGTGAAAGACCGGGCCCCGGGAATTGAGCTTGATCAACACGGCAATCACGACCCACAGCGGGAGGGTGATGACCATCCCGATCAGGGCCACCATCACGTTGAGCATCCGCCGCGCGGCCGCGTGCCGGCCGCTCTCGATCTCCGGGTCTCCCGCCGGACCGATGATCCGAAGGTAGGGCGGCCGGGGAGCCAGCTTGAGATCTTTCCACCGACCGGTTCTTCCGGGGGGGCGGGAAGGGACGAAGCGCAGTGGGTTGGGGTTGCTCATAAGGTCAGAAGACCTGCCGTATGAGGAAGATGAAACCGACCAGGCCGGTCACCAGCGGGATCCCCACGTTCATGGGCCAGTTCCCTCTGCTGGGGGTCCGGGAACCGCCCACCAGAATCACGTCTCCTGCCTGGAGGTTGGCCTGGTCGAGAGTCCGGCCCGCGGCCAGGGCCGCGCTGAACGCTTCGCGGCCCAGGATCTCGACGCCGCCGCGCTGGACTCGGGTCTTGGCCGGGTCCACGGTACCCGTCGGTCCGCCGGCGAGCATGACGGCATCGCCGATCGTCGCTTCGGAGGGCATCTGGTAAAAGCCGGGCTTGGCAACCGAGCCGAGCACGCTGAGCCGGACCGTCGTACGCACATGCACGATCGGGTCCTTGAGATACCGGCGCAGCTCTTTGGCCAGGTAGTCGCCGACTTCCGATCGGAGGACGCCGCGAAGCGACACGTCGGCGACCCCGGGCAACGTCACGAACCGCCCGGCGCTCACCGTGAACGTGTCGGTGAGGTCCTTCTCCCCCTGCACCGAAAGGATGAGCTGATCCCCGGGCTTGAGGTCACCCTCGGTGAGGCGGTCCTGAAGCAGCGCGATCTCGCGCCGTTTGATCTGCCTGATCCGGTCCGAGTAGCCCGGGGAGCTGACGATTCTTTCCGCTTCGACGATGGCGGAATCAATCTGGGAGCGAGTGACCCGCGCGGCTGAAGACGCCTGTTGCGCAGCAGCCGCAGGGACGCTGCCCAGGGAGGAGCTGAGTGCGAGGAGCAGGTGTGCCATAACCGATCGCACCACGGCGTCTCCGAAAGAGGCAGCTTGGCGACTCCTGAGAATCAGGTTGTTCGACCGCAGGGAACGTGCTGGCTCCAGCGCTCCGAGGCCAGGAACCCAAGCTGTTGAAAGGAGCCAGCTTGCGAGGTGAAGCAGGGCCTAGGGAGCGGGGCTGCGTGCACCGTTTAGTAGCGGCTGGGCGACAAGTGCTGCGGAAATGCTACAACCGCGCACGGCCCAGCCGCGCTCCATACCTCAACTGCAACAAGCACATGCGGAAGTCGGTCGTCGGGCCGAAGTCTTGCGGCGAGTTTC
>DASYRI010000101.1:0-13968 GCA_036004545.1 Gemmatimonadales bacterium | reverse complement strand
CCGCCCTGGCCGAGCTCGCGCTCGATCCGGTAGCGGTTGGAGAGCGCCGCGGCGAGGCGAGCAGACTCCGATCGTTCGTTCACGAGGTGATTCGCTCCGTCGCCACGAGCTTGAGTCCCGGGACCAGGACCGCGAGGAGCGCGAGCCGGCTCATCGCGCTCCGCCCGCACCGAGCTCTCGCTCAACGCGGTAGCGGCCGGCGAGGGCGCCGGTAAGACGGGTTGCGTTGGTCAGAGTGCCGGTCTCCGGGAGGGCTTGAGGGAGAGGCTCGCTGAACGATCCCGCCTTGGAGGCGCAGACGCAAGAGCAGTCGTCCCGATGGAGTGCATGATGGATTCTTAATGGAGTGCGGCCGTCTGGCGCGAGGGGAGGCGGCTCCCCATCTTGCATCTGCCTTCCCCACATCCCGGGAACCCTGATGCATCGGCTTGCCGTCTCGCTCACCGCCCTCGCGGGCGCCGCCTCTTCGTTCGCTCCCGCCCACGCTCCCAGCCGGAGCAACCTGCCCGCGATCACCTTCAACGACAATCGGCGCCCGGCCGGCAGGCTGGCCGGGGGGACGCTGTCCGTTGCGCTCGAGATCCGCCGGGGCGACTGGCGCCCCCTCGGCCCCGACCACCCGGGGGTCACCGTAATGGCCTTCGCCGAGGCGGGGCGGGGCCTCGAAGTGCCGGGTCCACTGCTTCGGGTCCCGCTGGGCACCGCGATGCGGGTCAGGATCACCAACCGCCTCGACACCACGATGGTGCTGCACGGCCTCGCGGCGCGCCACGTGTCCGCGATGGACTCGCTGATCCTGGCGCCCGGCGAAACCGGTGAGGCGCGCTTCCCCGCCGACGCCGAAGGGACCTACTACTACTGGGCGGGCAAGGCCGGAACCGCATTCGCCGACCGGCTCGGCGAAGACAGCCAGTTGAACGGCGCGCTGATCGTGGATCCGTCCGGGGTGAAGCCGCCTCCCGATCGGATCTTCCTCATCAGCCAGCTGATCGACGCGAAGGACTCGACCGGTGCGCCGGATCTCAACCGGGAGCTCCTGGCGATCAACGGCCGGCCGTGGCCGCTCACCGAGCGGCTGAGCTACCAGGTGGGCGATCCGGTCCGCTGGCGGGTGATCCTCGCGGCGGACAACGACCACCCGATGCACCTCCACGGGTTCTACTTCCGGGTCGAGGCGCGGGGCGACATCGCGCGCGACACCATCTACTGGGCCCGCCAGCAGCGGATGGGGGTCACCGAGCTGCTCTCCACCGGCCGGACCATGCGCATCGCCTGGTCCCCGGACCGGCCCGGTGGGTGGATCTTCCATTGTCACCTCAATTTCCACATCATCGCCAATGCCCGGTTCGGCGCCGAGGCGCTGAGCCCGGCCCAGCGCGAGCAGGAGGTCTTCAGCGGGCACGGGAGCCACGACCCGAAGCACCTCATGGAGACGGCGATGGGCGGCCTGATCCTGGCGATCGACGTCACGCCCGCCCCGAAAGCGCCGCTGGCGAGCTCCGGCGAGCGGCGCCGGCTCCGGCTCTTCATCCAGGACAACGGGGCCACGACCGATTCGCTGCTCCGCTCCGGCTACGTGCTCCAGGAGGGCGACCGGGAGCCGGCGCGCGACTCGGTGCGGACGCCGGGCTCGACCATCGTGCTCCATCGCGGCGAGCCGACCAGCATCTGGGTCATCAACCGGACCCCACGGCCCACCGCGATCCACTGGCACGGCCTCGAAGTCGAGAGCCCTTTCGACGGGGTCATCGGGGTCGGGGGCTTCGCCAGGCAGCCGACGCCGCCGATCATGCCGGGCGATTCCTTTGAGGTGCGGGTCACCCCGCCGCGGAGCGGGAGCTTCATGTATCACACCCACGCCCACGAGGTCTTCGAGCAGACCCGAGGGCTCTGGGGCCCGCTCCTCGTGCTCGAGCCCGGCGGGATCTGGGACCCGACTCGCGACCTGATCTTCCAGATGGGATGGGGACCCGACTTCGAGCCGGTTCTCAATGGCAAGAAAACCCACGATCCGATCGAGCTCTGGACCGGCGCCAGCTACCGCTTCCGGCTGATGAACATCACGCTCGCAAATCCGGCGCTCCAGTTCTCGCTGGTGAAGAACGGCGTGCCGATCCGGTGGACGGCGCTTGCCCGGGACGGCGCCGACCTTCCCGCGTGGCAGCGGTCCCTGAGCGTGGCGCGGCAGCCGGTGGGGATCGGGGAGACCCACGACATGGAAGTGCGCTTTGCCGCCCCGGGTGAGTATGCGCTGGAAGCCCGCTCCGGCGCCGGTGAGCTGTTTGCCCGCCAGGCGATCCGGGTGGTGGCCCCCTAACCCCTAACCCCTAACCCCTGACCCCTAACCCCCGAAACCACCGGACCCCCCAATCACGTACATTTGTGGCCCGGGGGTCCCCGACCCCCGCGCGCCGCCGCCGCAATCTCGATTCACCCGCCCCTGTTCGGAGGCCCCGTGTCTCGTCGCCCGTCCGCGAGCCGCATCGTGCTCGCCATCCATCTGGCCGTCCTCGCCACACTCGTAAGCCCGGCCGCCGCGCCGGCCCAGACCAAACTGCTCCGCTTCCCCGCCATCAACGGAGACCGGGTGGCCTTCACTTACGCCGGCGATATCTGGACCGCGCCGGTCAGCGGCGGCACCGCCACCCGGCTCACCGCCCACCCGGGGATGGAGGTGTTCGCGCACTTCTCGCCCGACGGGAAGTGGATCGCCTTTACCGGGCAGTACGACGGCGACGAGCAGGTGTACGTGGTGCCGGCCACCGGCGGGGAGCCGAAGCAGCTCACCTGGTACCCGGCCCGCGGCCCGCTCACCCCGCGCTGGGGCTGGGACAACCAGGTGTACGGCTGGACTCCCGACGGGAAGTCGGTGGTCTTCCGCTCCGGGCGCGACGGCTGGACGTTGAGCACGACGAAGCTTTACACCGTGCCGGTCACCGGCGGCCCCGCCGAGCCGCTGCCGATGCCCGAGGCGGGGGCGGGAGACTTCTCGGCCGACGGGAGCAAGGTGGTCTATTCGCCCATCTTCCGGGATTTCCGCCCGGAGAAGCGCTACGGCGGTGGGATGGCGAACGACCTCTTCGTCTACGACACCAAATCCGGAGACGCCCGCCGGATCGTGAACGATCCGCGGTCCGATCGCGACCCCATGTGGATCGGCGGCACCGTCTACTTCAACTCGGATCGGAGCGGCACCTTCAACCTCTACGCCTACGACCTCGCCAGCGCCAAGACCACGCCGGTCACCAGCGGGACGACCTGGGACGTCCGCTGGCCCGGGAGCGATCACCAGGGGCGGATCGTCTACGAGCTGAACGGCGAGCTGCAAGTGCTCGACGTGAAGACCGGGAAGAGCGCGCCGATTCCCATCACGGTGCCGGACGACGGGCTCTGGAAGCGGGCGGCCCGGGTGTCGGCGGCCGGCCAGCTCGAGGACTACGACCTCTCGCCCAAGGGGGAGCGGGCGCTCTTCACCGCCCGCGGCGACATCTTCACGGCACCGATCGAAAAGGGCCCCACCCGGAACCTGACCCACTCCTCCGGCGCCCACGACAAGCGGGCCGCCTGGTCGCCCGACGGGTCGAAGATCGCGTTCATCTCCGACCGCTCGGGAGAGGAGGAGCTCTACATCGTGGCGCAGGACGGCGGGAGCGCGCCGGTGCAGCTCACCAGCGGCGGCAAGGCGATGCGCTACACTCCGGCCTGGGCGCCGGACGGCAAGCGGATCGCGCTGAGCGACAAGGACGGCAGGGTCTCGGTCTATACCTTCGACGACAAGAAGCTCACCGAGATCGCCCACGCGGCCCGCGGCCAGATCCGGGACTATGCCTGGTCGCCCCGGGGCAACCACCTCGCCTGGAGCGCCAACAGCCCCAACAACAACTCGGCGCTCTACGTCTGGAGCGCGCGGGACGGCCAGGTCCGCAAGGTCTCCGACGACCTGTGGAATTCCTACAATCCGGCGTGGGACCCCGACGGCAACTACCTCTTCTACCTGAGCGACCGCGACTACGCGCCGCTCATCTCCGGCGCCGAGTTCAACTACGCCACCAACCGGACCACCGACATCTACGCCCTGGCCCTGCGGAAGGACGTGAAGAACCCGTTCCCGCCGGAGAGCGACGAGGTGAGCCCCACCTCCGCCGACGCCGCGGCGACACCCGCTCCCGCTCCCGCTCCCGCCCCCGCCCCCGCCGCCGGCGGAGCTCCGGCGGCCGCGGCCGCCAAGCCCGCCAGCGACCTCACCATTGATTTCGAGGGCCTCGCCGCGCGGGTTACCAAGGTCCCGGTCGAGGGCGACAACTACGGGCTGCTGAGCGTCAAGAAGGGGCACCTGCTGTACGTCGTCGGCTCGGGCTTCTACTACGGCCGCGACGGCGACAAGCCCACCGCGCTCAAGGTCTTCTCGATGAAGGACCGCAAAGTCACGACGCTGGTGGACGACATGAACGGCTACGCCCTTTCCGCCGACGGCGCCAGGGTCCTGGTGCGCTCGGCGGGCGCGTTCAACCTCTACGACGCGACGCCCACCGGCACCTCGTCCAAGAAGGCGGTGTCCACCGCGGGCCTCATGGTGGACCGGGTGCCCACCGAGGAGTGGGCCCAGATCTTCCACGAGGTATGGCGGCGGTACCGGGACTGGTTCTACGTCGAGAACATGCACGGTTTCGACTGGGCTGCCATCGGGAAGCGCTACGAGGCGTGGTTGCCCTACGTCTCCCATCGCTCCGACCTCAACTACCTGATCAGCGAGATGGTCTCGGAGCTCACCATCCAGCACGCGTATGTCGAGGGCGGCGATTTCGAGATCCCCCGCCGGACACCGGTGGCGCTGCCGGGCGCGCGGTTCGCGCTCGATCGGGAGATCGGCCGCTACCGGATCAGCAAGATCTTCGCCGGGCAGAACGAGGAGACCCAGTACCGCTCGCCGCTCACCGAGGTCGGAGTGAACGTGGCCGCGGGCGACTACCTGCTGGCGATCGACGGGGTCGAGCTCAAGCCCGACGAGGATCCCTACCGGCTCCTCCGCGGCAAGGCCGACCGCCCGGTGAGCCTCACGGTCAACTCCCGGCCGGTGCTGGAGGGCGCGCGCACGGTCAGCTTCACGCCGCGCACCAGCGAGAGCGATCTCGTCTACCTCGACATGGTGCTCGCCAACCGGAAGCGGGTGAGCGATCTCTCCGGCGGCCGGCTCGGCTACCTCCACGTCCCCGACATGGGGGGGCAGGGCATCAAGGAGTTCATCAAGTGGTACTACGGCCAGCTCGACAAGGAGGGGCTGATCGTGGACGTGCGCGCCAACGGCGGCGGCAACGTCTCGCGAATGCTGATCGAGCGACTCCGGCGGAAGC
Organism: Gemmatimonadales bacterium; assembly: GCA_036004545.1. Classification (GTDB taxonomy): domain Bacteria; phylum Gemmatimonadota; class Gemmatimonadetes; order Gemmatimonadales; family GWC2-71-9; genus JABFSM01. The sequence continues at coordinate 8,617 of DASYRI010000101.1, read as the reverse complement.
TGCTCGGCGTCAACTACGGCCGAGGCAATAAGGAGGGGAACTCCTACCCCGACGGCGTCTTCCTGGGGCCGATGGCGGCGATTCTCGACGAGCGCTCTTCCAGCGACGGCGACATCTTCCCCTACATGTTCCGCGAGGCGGGGCTCGGGCCCCTGATCGGCCGGCGCTCCTGGGGCGGCGTCGTGGGCATCAATAACACGGGTCAGCTCATTGACGGCGGGACCATCTTCGTCCCGCTCTCCGGTCTGGCGAGCGCGAAGGGCGAGTGGGTGATCGAAGGCCACGGCGTGGACCCCGACATCGACGTCGAGAACGACCCCAGGTCGGTGCTCGCCGGCCACGATCCGCAGCTGGAGCGGGCGGTGGCCGAAGTCATGAAGCAGCTCCAGGGCCGGACGGTGAAGCTCCCGCCCATGCCGCCGGCGCCGGTCAAGGTGCCGAAGCCCTAGATGCCGCCGGCGGCCGTCAAGATGCCGAGGCCGTGGCGGAAACGAGAGGAATCACCGCGTCGCCGAAGCGTTCCATCTCCTCGAGCTGGGGGCTCATCTGCAGGAGCAGCAGATCGGCCCCCGCCTGCTCGAATTCTCTTACCCGTTCGGCGATTTGCTCGGGCGTACCCACCAGGCCTGCCTTGAGCCCGCGGTTGGACACCGAATAGTCCTCCAGCGAAACCCGCTGCTCCAGCCGGGTATTCCGGATCCAATCCTCGTAATTGGCGTAGCCGGCCGCGCTCTGGCGCACGTCGGTGATCCGCCCGAGCTCACGCTCTGCCTCCTTTTCGGTGTCCCGGCAGATGACGTAACCGGCCAGCCCGTACTTCATCGGCGGGAGGCCGAGCGCCTCCCGGCGCGCCCGCAGGTCGGCGACCTTTTCGGCGATCCGCTCCGGCGGGTCGCCGTGCATGAGGTAGGCGTCGCACTTCCGCGCGATGAGGTCCTTGGCCGCCGGAGACTCGCCGCCGGCGTAGAGCAGCGGGTGCGGCCGCTGGAGCGGCTTGGGCTCGAGGACGGCGCCCTCCACCCGGTAGAACTCCCCCGCGAACGAGAACCGCGGCTCCGACCACATGCCCGACACGACGTCGAGCCACTCCGAGGTGCGGGCGTACCGGCGGTCGTGCTGGTCGAACGGGGCACCGTACTGGCGGGCTTCCTCCGCCCACCACGACGACACCACGTTGAGCGAAACCCGGCCGCCGCTGATGTGGTCGATGTTCGCGGCCTGCTTGGCGAGGAGCGCCGGCTCGTGAAAGGTGGGCCGCACGGCCACCATGAGCTCGAGCCGCTCGGTCACCGCGGCCAGCGCCGCTGCGGTGCTCCACGCGTCGAGCGACGGCGCGTCCACGCCCTTGATGTCGTTGAGGTTGAGCTCGGCGATGAGGGTGAGATCGAAGCCGATCTCCTCGCTCCGTCTGGCCAGGCGGCTCACGTAGTCCCAGGTCGCGCTCATTTGCTCGTCCGCGACGTTCCTGAGCCAGCCGCCGAAGACCGGGAGCCAGTAGCCGAAGCGCATCAGGCCGCCTCCCGCTCGAGGTAATCGGCCAGCCGCGCGAAGGCATCGAACCCCACCACCCGGGGAGCGTCGGCCACGAAGTTGGAGAGCGCGTTGACGTCGTAGTAGTAGAGCCGGCCGTCGCGCGAGTCCACGATGTACTCGATGCCCCCGACCTCGATCCCCGCCGCACGCATGATCTTCTCCACGTCGGCGATCTGCTGCGGCGGCGGCGTGCTGCACTCCACCTTGAGTCCGTTCTTCGGCGCGTCCACCGGGCATGCCGCGCGCTCCAGCTCGGCGCCGTCCACCGTCTGGCAGGCGTCGGCCGGGCAGAGGTTGAAGGTGTCGCCCGGCGACACCACCCGGATGGCGTAGAGGAAGCGGCCACCCAGCACCTCGACCCGGACGATGGCGCCGTCCGAGGTCGGGATGAACTCCTGCACCAGCGCCGTGCCGTCTATGCCCAGGTCGAGCCCGTTGCCCGCCGCCTTGGCCAGGGCCCCGGGCTCGTCGAACAGCCGGATCCCGGCCCCGCTCCCGCCGACGTTGGGCTTGACCACCACCGGGAACCGGAGCCCGTCGGCGGCCGCCGCCGCGTCCGCGGCGTTATGGATCACGCGGGCCTTGGGGTACGGCAGGCCCAGCCGCTCCAGCAGCGCCAGCTGGTGCGCCTTGGAGATCTCGGTCATGAAGGCGTCGTACCCGTTGACCACCCGGACGCCGCGCTCCTTCAGGTGCGCGAGGTACTGCAGGGTGTAGAAGATCGCGTGCCCCCCCCCGTTGCCGCGGAGCCACGCCGAGGGACTCATCCGGTTGAAGACCAGCGAGTAGTGCGGCTCGACGGCCGGATCGAATCGGTGCCGGCCGGCGTGGATCTTGACGTACGGCGTGCCGCGGCGGTCCAGCTCGGCGAAGAGCGGCCGGAACCAGTCGGGGTGCTCGTAGTAGATGGCGATCGGGCGTTCCTTCGTTGCCGGCATCGTGTTACTCCGTGTTGGGCCGCTCCCCTTACCGTCCGCACATCGTCTGCGCGCCCGCCACCTGTGCCGCGCGCGCCATGGCCACGGCCTCCTCGATCGCCCGATCCACCAGCGCCAGGAGCGCGGCCACCGGCTCGGGGGTGAACTGGGCGTCCCAGCCGTAGGCGGCGTTCGCGACGACGGCGGCGCCGAGGCTCGCGAAGAGCGGGCGGAAGCCGTGGTCGAGCGCCAGCGAGTGGGCCGGGCTCGAGCCGGTGAGGATGGGCACCCCGACCTTTCCAACCAGCGCGTCCTTGGGAAGAAGATCGAAGAAGACCTTGAGCAGGCCCGAATAGGTGGCCTTGTACACCGGCGAGGCGGCGACCACGATTCCTGCCGACTGGACCGCCCGGAGGGCTTCCTCCACCCGGCCGTCCGGCTTCCGGCCCAGCAGCGCCTCGGCCGGCAGCGATGCCAGCTCGATCACCGTGGTCTCGAAGCCCGAGGTGTCGAGCCGCTCCCGGGCGCGCGCGAGCAGCGCGCCCGACCGGGACTTCTCTGATGGGCTCCCCGAGATGAGCGCGGCGCGCTCGCTGGGCTGATCCATGGCCGGGGTCCTCATCCCCCTGAAAACGCAACCGGCCGCGACTGGTGGGGTCGCGGCCGGCCTGGTGAAGTCGTGCGGGCATCTGCCCGGTAGTCTACTCGCTAGACCCGCTCACGCACCAGGACCGTCGCGCCCCCGTTGCACCACATGCAACCGGGGGAACAGCGACGCATGGGACACGCGCAGGTGGCGAGGAGAAGCATGGACGGAACCTAGCTGCCCCCGGGTGAGGTCGTCAACTGTGGGCGTGGGGGCCGCTGGCGTGCCCGGGGGTTCCGATGGTGGCGTCCCACCGACCCCCGGACGACAGCTATTCAGCCCCCGGCGGCGATGCGCTCGCTCAGAGGAAGCGGCATGCAGGTCGTCAACCCGTACGGATTTCCGTTCTGGTCGTTCCCGACCTTCCAGGGAATGTTGAAACGGAGCAGGTCGTTGTAGCGCTGGCCGCCCTCCATGAAGAATTCGCGGTTCCGCTCGTCGAGGATGAGAGCCTTGATCGAGGCGGCATCGGTGGCACCGGTGTACTGGGGAAGCCCTAACTGCGTCCTTCGCGCATTGATGATCCCGGCCGCCGTTGCCCCGCCCAATGCCTCGGCCCGAATCAGCTGGGCCTCGATGTAGCTGGCCAACCGCATCGGATCCGCGCGGGAGAAATTCTTGTTGGTGACGACGTACAGAGGGGTGACGGCGTCAAATGCGAGCGCCGGAAGGCCGACGGTTGGCCCCGCAGCCACCCGCACTCGAGGATCAGCTACTCCTCCGACAGTGAGGTTGCGGTATGCAGGATCGACCGAGGTGTGCCTGGCCTCCGACATCGCAAGCCACGCGTCGTTGTTTCGGGTCGCCGCGTCCACGCTCCGAGTGACGAAGAATTCGAAGCCGGGAGTGACCAATGCCGCGTCGCTCTCCGCGCCGACCGCGTTGCTCCGATCGAGACGCACCCGGGCCCGGCCGACTCGAACCAGATTCTGAAGTTCGGTCTTGACGCCGCCGGCGGCCAGCGCGTCGGCCAGGACGAGTGCCGCGTCGAATTTGGTTTCCGCGACCGCGAGGACCTCTTGAGGGGTGTGAATGACCTTTTCCTCGTTGAATCGCATCGCACAAAACCCCTCGCCGAGGAGGGTGTACGCGTAGCCGCCGAGGGCCGCCACCCGCGCCCTGAGCGGCGCCAGCGGCACCTTCGCCTGCGCATCGGTCCAGGCTTCCAGCCGCGCCAGGATGTCGTCGGCTTGAAAGCGAGCCGTCTGCAGCGGCGTGTAGGCGCCGAAGGAGCCGGCGCAGCCGGTCTGCTCGTTCGCGGTATTGTCCTCTCTGATCTGTTTGGTGCCCCATTGTTTGGCGTTCAAGTTGCCTGACGCACCCAGGAACTGATCCGAGAGGGTGGACGTGGTGGCGACGTAGTTGCTGAATGCGCACTCGAAATCCGCCACGACGCTGGCGGCCAGGGTGGGCGCCGTAAGCGGGTCGCCGAGCAATTCGCTCGGAATGCGGCCGGGAAGCTCGACCGAAAGAATGTCCGAGCATCCCGGCACTCCCAGGAGGCTTGCCAGCGCCGCCGCCGACAACGCCCTGCGCAGTCCCGCAACGGATCCATCGAAGATGCCTCGCATGGTCGGTTCGAATCCCCTTGTCTGGTTAGAATGCGAGCCGGACGGTGGCAAGAAACCGGCGGACCTGCGGCCAGGATTCCTGATTGTATGCATTGGTGAGGTTGGGGTCGTTGAAGAAGGTCGAAGTGTTGATCCGAACCTCGGAATCGATCGAACGAGCTCCAAAGGTGCCTCGCTGAGCCCGCCACAGGGTGGCAAGGTTGGCACCCGTCAAGGTCACCGATCCGCTGCTGGCGCCCAGCAATCCGGCCCATCGCTGGGGAACTTCATAAGACAGGGAAAGGTTCCGGAGTTTGCCGAAGCCGGCCTTCATGAGCCCGAGTGGACCAAACGCCCCGGCGGCCTGGTAGGCCACGAAGATGGGATCGGTCTGCTCGACGGCGGCCTTGGAATCGTTGAAGAAGAAGTGCGCACCGCCAAGATTGCCGTCCACCATCCAGTGACCGCCCTGGAATTCGGCAATTCCCACCAGCCGCCAGCGCCTCCAGGCGACATCCGCGCTGAGGGCGCTGAGCCAGGTCGGGGTCGGGTTGCCGGAGTAGATCAGCGGCGCCCCGGCGCAGGGGACGACGGTCCCATTGCCCCTGCCGAAGTTGGTCCCGCCCTCACACATCACATCGGTCACCTGCCCCGGCGCCGTCAAGGTGGCGCTCACGATCTTCTGATAGAAGAAGGAGCCCATCGGGAAGCCGGCGACGTTGTAGGCTCCCACCAGCTGGCCAACGCCGGTGTTGGGAATCGGGGTGTCCTGGCCGAGCACCTCGATCCGGTTCTTGTTGGTGGCCAGGGTGCCCCGCAGGTGCAGCCGGAAACGCTGCTTCTCGATGGGCGCACCATCGAGCGCCAGCTCGAATCCATGATTGGTGAACCGCCCGATATTGATGAACCGGTTGCCCGGGAAACCGCGCGAAGGCGAGCTCAACGCTGAGAAGATGCCGTCCCTGGTGACCTTGTTATAGTAGGTCGCTTCCACCGACAGGCGATCGCGGAGCAGGCTGGCATCGAAGCCGGCCTCGACCTCCCGGGTGACTTCCGGCTTGAGGTTCGGATTGCCGACGTTGAGCGGCGTGACCGTCGGGGTGCCGCCCGATCCGACCGACGGACCGTAGGTCTGCACCGCGGCGAAGGAGTTCGGCTGCTGGCCCGCTTTGCCCCAGGCCGCCCGGAGTTTTACCGTTGACAGCAGTCCCGCGCGATGAAAGAATGGCTCGTCCGACAGCACCCAGGCGGCGCTGATCTTGGGATAGACCACGAAGTCGTAGTTCACTCCGAACGCGCTGTTGTCGTCCCCCCGAACCGCGCCGGTCAGAAAGAGGCGGTCGTTCCAGGAGAGCTGCTCCTGCACGTAAACGCCGAACGTCTTGTTCTCGAGGTTGAAGTTCGGGTCTTCGAAGCCCTGGCGCGTGCCGCCGCCGCTCACGCTGTTAACGCCGCGGATCGGGAACCGCTCGCCCCGCCCCGAAATCTGGGTGAACTGTTTCTGGTAGTACTGGGCTCCGGCGGAGCTCTGCGAGGCGAGTCGCTTACCGAGGTTGGCCGTCGCGGTCGCCGAATAGTCCGCGGTCGCGAAGCCCGACCGGTCGTTGGCGACAAGCTTCAACCCTTGGAGAAAGCCGATGGGGTTCCCCAGTGGGTAGTAGAGCGAAGACGAGTTGTCGGTGAAGTCTCCGCCCAACGTAAGGCGATGGTTGAGCCAACCGTTCGGACGATGGGTAAAGGTGAGCCCGAGCCGGGTACGGTCGATATTGTCCAGCCCCTCGATCTCCTTGAACGCCTCCGGCCTGATGCCGGCGAGGTAGCCGCGCCCGGGTTCGTCGGCAGCGAGTCCACTCCCCTCGACACATGAATTGTTGGGGCAGGCCCAGACCAGGTACGTGGTCATCGGCTGGGTGGCCGAGGCCGCGCGGGTTTTCGACCGGGTGAATCCCAGGCTCAGGTCGGTCCTGAACTTTTCACCGGAGGAGTAGCTCAGATTGGCCGTGCCGCTGAGCTTGTTCTGCCAGTTGTAGCTGACGACGCCTTCGTCCCGGTCGTAGCTGCCGCTGAAGAAGTAGCGGATCGCCTGGGTCCCGCCCTGGACCGCCACCGTGCCCCCAACCGGGTACCCCGTCGAGAAGGGAGACCCGAATCCGCGGGCGATGTCGTTCTCGACCAGGTTGAGGTGATGGATCGCGCCGGTCGTGTCCTTGTAGTAGACGCCTTCATAGAGCTTCGCGGGATTGGGCAGCCAGTTGGCGCCGGCCCGAAGCTCCGTCGACCAGATCGGCCGCCCGACGGCGCCCCGCTTGGTGATGATCTGGATGACCCCGTTCGATGCCTCGGTGCCGTAGAGCGTCGCGGCCGACGGACCTTTGAGCACCTGGATCGACGCGATGTCGTTCGGGTCGATGTCATTGATGCGGGAGGGGGTGTCGCCGCCGCCGTCGAAACCGACACTGTTGGAACCGGCGGTGTTGTCCGCCCGAACGCCGTCAATGAAGATGATCGGTTCGGAGCTCAGGCTGAGGGAGCTGACCCCCCGGATGCGGGTGACCCCGCCGGTGCCGAGCTGGCCACTGGCGCGCTGAATCTGGAGGCCGGGCACCGCCACCGAGAGCGCTTCCTGCACCCCCTTGCTCGGCGCGAGCTGCTGGATTGCCGTCATGTCCACCTCGCCGACCACGTTCCCGAGCGCCCGCTTCCGGGTGTCGCCGGCCTGGCCGGTCACCACCAGCTCCTCGAGCCGAAGCACGGCCACGCTGAGCAGGATCGCCACGTCGGTCGCGCCCACCGAAGCCGACTGACTCTTCGGTCGGTACCCGATTCGGGTGACGATCAGGTTCACCGTCGTGCCGGTCAGCCCGGACAGGGTGAACTGCCCGCGGAGATCGGTGTGCGCGGACAGGTCCGTGCCACTGGCCCGAATCAACGCGTCGGCGAGGGGCCGGCGGGTGGCGGAATCGCTCACCACACCGCGCACCGAGCCGGCTTGAGCTCCGGCGCTGGCGTAGGGCGCGAGGAGCGCCAGCGCCGCCAGCAGGAGGGTCCTGGTGATCCATGGGGGGAAAGTCGACGAAAGGGCTCGTGGCATGGGCGATACTCCAGACCAGGTAGATCCGAAGGTGGGACTCCCTGAGAGAATCTGGCGCGCTCGGGGCGAGCGCTTCGGCGAATCGGGGAGGCGAGTCGGGGCGGTCCGCGTCATCGGAACGCCCGGACCTGAACGCGGGACAATATACGGCGCAGAGAGGAATACCACAACGGTACACCAGATGACGGCCCCGGGGGAGAGATCGGTTGAGCCGCCTCCGGCCCGGCGATATGCCTGCGGCCGCGCGACCGCCTGCTCGCGGCGATGCGCAAACACAACCGACTGTGGTCGCGCCGAGTAATCGAAGTCGGTGCGACCTCCAGGGGTCCCAGCTACACCGCCGCCTCTTCGCTACCGTTTGGCGGCCACTTCCCATCCGCACTGACCGCGGCCCGCTCATGCCTTGGCATCCTGAGCAACGCGAAGGATCTCATCCCCGTCCCCGAATGAGCTCCCTCCATGCGCGGCACTGGATCAGCCAGTTGCGCCAGTATTGACAGTTGCACGTTCAGCTGTCATATTACCTGTCATGCTGATCGACCCGACCACTTTCGACATCGCCGAGCTCGCTCGGGTGGCCAAGGTAACTACCCGCACGGTAAGGTATTACGTGGCGCAGGGCCTGCTTCCGCAGCCGGGAAGCCGCGGCCCGGGGACGCGCTACGACGTGGGTCACCTCGATCGCTTGCAGCTCATCAAGCGGCTGCAGCGCGAGCACCTGCCCCTCGCGGAGATCCGCCGGCGGCTCGAGGCAATGGACGACGCGGCCGTGCGCGAGGCGATGCTCGAGTCCCCCGCGGTCAAGCCATCGCCCGCGCTCTCCTACGTCCACAAGGTCCTCGGCCAGGCCGAACCGCCTCCCCGTCGCGTGGCCGCGCCC
>DASYRI010000100.1:0-21646 GCA_036004545.1 Gemmatimonadales bacterium | reverse complement strand
GTCTTCGCATTCATGGGGAAGGGAGCTAGGGAGCTAGGGAGTTAGGGAGCTAGGGAGCTAGGGACTCGTGGGCCAGGGCGGCCCCTAGCTCCCCAGCTCCCCAGCTCCCTAGTCCCTGCGTAATATGTCTTTCGGATCGATCGACAATGCCATCACCGATCTCCGCAACGGCAGGCTGGTCGTCGTCGCGGACGACGAGGCCCGTGAGAACGAGGGCGACCTGATCGGCGCGGCGCAGCTGATCACGCCCGATCTCATCAACTTCATGACGATCCATGGGCGGGGCCTGCTGTGTCTCGCCCTCACCCCGGAGCGCTGCGACCAGCTCGACCTCCCTCAGCAGGTGGACAACAACACCGACGAGCACGCCACCGCGTTCACCGTCACGATTGACGCCGACCGCCGGTTCGGCACCAGCACCGGGATCTCCGCCAGCGACCGCGCCACCACGATCCAGGTCGCCATCCACCCGGAGACCCGACCGGCCGACCTCCGGCGCCCGGGACACATTCCGCCGCTGCGGGCCCGGCCCGGCGGGGTGCTGCAGCGGGTCGGGCACACCGAGGCCGCGGTGGATCTGGCGCGGCTCGCGGGGCTCTACCCGGCGGGGGTGATCTGCGAAATCCTCAACCCCGACGGCTCGATGGCGCGGCTCGCCGAGCTGCACCAGTTCGCCGCGCGGCACCGGCTCACCTTCGTCACCGTGGCGCAGCTGGTCGCCTACCGCCTGGGCACCGAGCAGCTGGTGCACCGGGTGGCCGAAGCGCGGCTCCCCACCGAGTACGGCGAGTTCCGCATCGTGGGCTACCGGAACGACGTGGACCGGGCCGAGCACGTGGCGCTGGTCCACGGCGAGGTGAGCGGGGCCAGGGACGTCCTGGTGCGGATGCACTCGAAGTGCCTCACCGGCGACGTCTTCCATTCGATGCGCTGCGACTGCGGGCCCCAGCTGGAGGCGGCGATGCGGCTGATCGGCGAGGCGGGGCGCGGGGTCGTGGTGTATCTCGACCAGGAAGGCCGGGGCATCGGGCTGCTCAACAAGCTCCGGGCCTACGCGCTCCAGGACGAGGGCAACGACACCGTGGAGGCGAACCAGCGGCTGGGCTTCGCGCCGGATCTCCGGAATTACGGTATCGGCGCGCAGATCCTGCGTGACCTCGGGCTCTCGTCGATCCGGCTCATGACCAATAACCCGCGGAAGGTCGTGGGCCTCGACGCCTACGGCCTCACCATCACGGAGCGGGTGCCCCTCGCCACCCTGGCCACCTCGCACAACCGCTCCTACCTCGACGCCAAGCGGGACAAGCTCGGCCACCTCCTCACCCACTAGGCGATCCGGTGGCCGAGATCCGGGGAGAGCTCGCGGCCGTGGGGCGGATCGCCATCGTGGTGAGCCGGTATCACGAGCGGGTGACCCTCCGTCTGCTGGAAGGGGCGCGGCGCTGCTGCGCCCTGGCGGCCATCCCGGACGAATGCGTGGACGTCGTCTGGGTGCCCGGCGCCTTCGAGCTGGGAGCGGCGGCCGCGGCGCTGGCGCGGACCGGGCGGTACGCGGCGCTGGTGGCGCTGGGCGCCGTGGTGCGCGGGGAAACCCCCCACTTCGAGTTCGTGGCGGGCGAAGCGACCCGGGCGCTCGGTGCCATCGCCCGGGCGCTGCCAGTGCCCGTGGGCTTCGGGCTGCTGACCGTGGACACCCTTCAGCAGGCGCTGGATCGTGCCGGCGGGCCGGCCGGCAACAAGGGATTCGAAGCCGCCGAGGCCGCGATCCGGACCGCCGACGTCCTCCGCCGCATCGGGGAGCATGACCCTCCGGCCTGAGTCGCGCGCGCGGGCCCGCGCGCTCCAGCTGCTCTACGCCTGGGAAGCGGACGGCCAGCCCGCGCTCGAGCGCCTGGTGCCCGGCGTGGTCGGGATCACCCGGCCCGGGCCCGAGGTCGCCGACCGCGCGGCCCAGCTCGCCGGCGGCGTCATCGCCCGCCGGGCGGAGATCGACGCGGCCTGCGCCAGGGCCGCCGAGCACTGGCGGCTGGAGCGCCTGGCCATGGTGGACCGCAACATCCTGCGGCTCGCGGTGTACGAGCTGCTCGCTGGGCAGGTGCCGCCGAAGGTGGCCATTGACGAGGCGCTCTGGCTCGCCCATCGCTTCGGCGGCGAGCAGTCCCCCGGCTTCGTCAACGGCGTGCTCGATGCCGTCGCCCGCACGCTGGGCCGGCTGTGAGAATACTCCTGGTCAACTGGCAGGACCTCGAGAACCCGCATGCGGGCGGGGCGGAGCTGCATCTGTTCGAGCTGTTTCGCCGCCTCGCCGCCCGGGGCGACCGGGTACACCTGGTCTGCTCGGGCTGGCCGGGCGCCAGGCCGGCCGCGGAGGTGCTGGGGATCTCGGTCGAGCGCCACGGCGGGCGGCAGAGCTTCGCGCTCGCGGGCCGCGCCGCGGTGCGCCGCGCGCTGGCGCGGGAGCGCTGGGACATCGTGGTCGAGGACATCAACAAGCTGCCGCTCTTCCTCCCGTCGCTCACCCCGCTGCCGTTCTGCGCGATCATCCCGCACCTGTTCGGGACGACGGCGTTCCAGGAGGCGTCCTGGCCGGTCGCCGCAACGGTGGCCCTGGCCGAGCGGCCGATTCCGCGCCGGTATCGGCGGGCCGGCTTTCACGCCATCAGCGAGTCCACCCGCGACGACCTGGTGCGTCGTGGTGTGCCGGCCGGCCGGATCCGGGTGATCCACCCCGGCATGGACACCGCGGCCTGTGCACCGGCGTCCGCACTTGACCGGGCCCGGCCGCCGACCTTCTTATATGTCGGACGGCTGAAGCGGTACAAAGGGGTGGAGACGGCTCTCCAGGCGCTGGCCATAGCCCGCCGCGAGCGCTCCGACCTGTCGCTCGACATCGCCGGCAGCGGCGACGACGCGGCGCGGCTTTCGAGCCTGGCGCACCGGCTGGGACAGGACGGCGCGGTGCGGTTTCACGGCTTCGTGCCGGAGGCGCGCAAGCGGGAGCTCTTTCAGCGGGCGACGGCCACTCTCTTTCCCAGTCCGAAGGAAGGGTGGGGGCTGACCGTTATGGAAGCCGCGGCGTGCGGGACGGCGTCGCTCGCCTCCGACAGCCCGGGGCTCCGCGATTCGGTCCGGGACGGGGTGACCGGCTACCTCGTCCCCCACGCCGATGCGGGCGCGCTCGCCCGGCGGATGCTCGAGCTCGCGGGCGACCCGGCCCTGGTGGCGCGGCTCGGCAGCGCGGCGCGGCGTCATGCGGAGGCCTGGAGCTGGGACGATGCCGCGGCCGCGACGGCCGCCCACCTGGCCCAGCTGATCGCGGAGTGAGCTCCGCGAACACGCCCACCCGGAGGTTCGATGCGCACCACGATCAGCGCCCGTCACTGCGAAGTCTCCGACGTCCTCAGGGAAAGGGCCCTGGCCGTCATCGAGCGGCTCGCCCAGTTGTCGCCCCACGCCCTGGACGCGACGGTGGTATTCGATGTCGGCGGGCCGGTCCACCGCGCGGAAATCCGGCTCCACGCCCGGGGCCGCAAGCTGCTGGTGGGCGCGGGCGAGGGGACCGACCATCGCAGCGCGCTCGACCAGGCCGAGGCCAGGCTCCGGGGCCAGCTGGTGAAGGCCGACCACGCGCGCCGACAGGCGCGCCGATCACCCCCCGCGCGCCCGACGTCCCCCGGTACGTGAGCCTCCGCCCGCGCGACCTCCTCGGCCGGCATGGCGATCCCCTCCAGCTCGAGACGCTGACCGGGGAAACCGGCCTCGACCGGCCCCTGCCCGATCAGGATCCCGCGAGCCCGGGGCTGGTGCTGGCGGGCTACACCGGACGATTCGTCCCCGGAAGAGTGCACGTGCTCGGCGAGACCGAGATCAGCTTTCTGCACTCGCTCGACGAGCAGGCGCGGCGCAACTCGCTGGAGACCTTCCTGAGCTACGACCTGCCCTGCGTCTTCGTGACCAAGGGCCAGGAGGTGCCGCCGGTCCTCCTCTCGCTCGCCAGGACGCGGGGCATCCCGGTGCTCCGCTCCCGGCTCAAGACGGCGGAGTTCTACCGCCGCATCAAGCCGATTCTCGAGGACGCCTTCGCGCCCCGCACCACGCTGCACGGCTCGCTCGCCGACGTCTACGGCGTGGGGCTGCTCTTCACCGGCCGCTCGGGGATCGGGAAGAGCGAGTGCGTGCTCGACCTGGTGGAGCGGGGCCACCGGCTGGTGGCCGACGACATCGTGCTGGTGGCCCGGAAGGGAAACGACATCCTCATCGGCCAGGGGCACGAGCTCGCCGCGCACCACATGGAGATCCGCGGGATCGGGCTGATCGACGTGAAGGCGCTGTTCGGGATCCGCTCCGTGCGCCAGCAGAAGCGGGTCGAGGTGGTGGTGCAGCTGGAGGACTGGGAGAAGACCAAGGACGCCGAGCGCACCGGCCTGGTGCGGCAGGAGACGGCCATCCTCGAGGTCACCGTCCCCAAGGTGATGGTGCCGCTCAACCCCGGGAAGAACCTGACGGTGATCTCGGAGGTCGTCGCCATGGCCCACCTCCTCCGCATGACCGGGGTGGACGTCGCCACCGCGTTCAACGACCGGCTGATCAAACGGATGATCGAGCAGCGCGGGCTCAAAGAGTACCTCCGGGAGGACTACGAGTGAGCGACGGCGTGCGCGGCGTGGTGGTGGGGCACGGCAAGGTGGCGGAGGCGCTGGTGGAGGCGGCGGAGGAGATCAGCGGGCTCCACGGTGTCCTGCGCGCGGTCAGCAACACCGGCGCGGACCGGGCCCAGCTGGAGCAGCGGGTCGTGGACGCGGTGGGCGACCACCCCTCGGTGGTGTTCGTGGATCTGCCCAGCGGGAGCTGCCACTTCGCCGCGATGCGGCGGCTCGCCCGGCGGGCGGACGTGCGGGTGGTGACGGGCGTGAATCTCGTGATGCTGCTCGAGTTCCTCTTCCACCGCGAGCTCTCCCCGGCCGAGGTGGCGCACCGGGTGGCGGAGACCGGGACCAAGGGCATCTCGGAGCGCTGATGCCGATCGTCCTCTGCCGGGTGGACGACCGGCTGGTGCACGGCCAGGTCGTCGTGGGGTGGGGCCGGCCGCTCGACCTGCGCCGGATCGTGCTGGTGGACGAGGAGGTCTGGGCGAATCCCTGGGAGCAGGAGCTCTACCGGATGGCCGCCCCGCCCGAGATCGCCGTGGAGTTCGCCAGCCCCGCCGAAGCGGCCGGCCGCCTGGCGGCCTGGGAGGCGGGCCGCGAGCGGGTGCTGGTGCTGGTCGGTGCGATCGCCACCGCGGTGGAGTTGTTGCGCTGCGCCCCGGCGGGGCTCCGCCGGCTCAACCTCGGCGGCATCCACGCCGGGCCCGGGCGCCGGGAGCGGCTGCGCTACCTCTATCTGTCCGACGAGGAGATCGGGATGCTGGAAGGGATGGCACGCAAGGGCGTCGAAATCAGCGCCCAGGATCTGCCGACTTCACGCGTGGTGCCGCTCAAGGAGCTGGTGTGAGCCCGCTGCCGGTGCTCGCGCTGCTGTTCTGGGGCACCATCACCGGGCTCGATCTGGCGAGCCTGATCCAGGGGCTCTTCAACCGGCCCCTGGTGGCCGGCGCCGTGACCGGAGTGATCCTGGGCGACCCGGAGTCCGGCCTCCGGGTCGGGGCGGCGCTCGAGCTCTTCGCGCTCGACGTCCTCCCCATCGGCGCTTCGCGCTACGGCGATTACGGCGCCGCGACCGTGGCGGCCGTCGTGCTCGGCGCCGGGCAGTGGTGGGAGGTGGCGCTGGGCCGGAGCGTGCTGCTCGGCCTGGTGCTCGCCTATGCCGGCGGCTGGACGGTGGTCGCCTCCCGCCGCCTCACGATGCGGGTGGTGCGGCACGCCGCCACGGCGCTCGACCGGGGCGATCCGGGCGTGGCGCAGCGGGTCCATCTGATCGGACTCGTCACCGATCTGTTCCGTTGCGCCGCCCTCGCCGCGGCCGGGCTCGGCTGCGCGGTCCTGCTCCGGCGGGCGCCGCCGCTCGACGTCGCCACGGGGCAGGCCCTCACCCTGGTGGCCACAGCCGGCGGATTCGCGGCGCTGATCGGCGGGGCCCTCCGTCGCGCCGGGACGCCCCGGCGAATCGCATGGCTGGTCGCCGGGGTCGGGCTCGGCGCGCTGGGGCTGGGGCTCCGGTGATCGGCCGGGCGCGGGCGCTGCTTCGCCTCGCCGCGATCCAGGCCTCCTGGACCTACGAGCGCATGCAGGGAATCGGCATCGCCGTGGCCCAGGAGCCGCTGCTCCGTCCATTGGCGGCGGATCCGGCGCGGGCCCGCGAGGCCCGGGGCCGCTCGGCCCAGTATTTCAACGCGCATCCCTTCCTCGGCGGCGCCGCCGTCGGCGCGCTCTCCAGGGCCGAGCTCGACGGCGAGCCCGGGGAGCGCATTCTGCGGCTGCGTACCGCGCTCTCCGGCCCGCTCGGCGCCCTGGGGGACCAGCTGTTCTGGGCGGGGATCGTCCCGGCGACGATGGGCGTGGCCCTGATCGCGGTGGCGCTGGGCGGCGGGCTCGGGGCCGTGGCGGTGTGCGTGCTCGCCTACAACGGCCTCCGGATCGCGGTGACCGCGTGGGGCCTCCGCGTCGGACTGGCGCACGGGCTCCGCGTGGCCCACGCGATCAGCCAGTCGTGGCTCCCCCGGTTCGCACCCAAGGCCGGCGATCTCGCGGCGCTGGTGATCGGGTTTGCGATCCCGCTGGTGGCGCGGTGGCTGCTGGTCGGTGCCGGGCAGAGCCGCCGGACCGCCGTGCTGGTCGTCGCCGCGGCGGCGCTGCTCGGGGCGCTGACCATCCGCCGCCCGGTCTCCGCGCCGACGCTCACCGTGCTGGCGGCGGCGGTGCTCTTCCTCTGGCGCTGGAGCGCTCCGTGATCGAACGCGAGACCACGGTCGTCAACCCGCTCGGGCTCCACGCCCGGCCCGCCGCCCAGCTGGTCAAGCTCGCGAGCAGCTTCGCGAGCGAGATCGAGCTGGTGAAGGACGGGATGCCGGTCAACGGCAAGAGCATCATGGGGGTGATGATGCTGGCCGCCGAGAGCGGGAGCGCGATCACCGTCCGGGCCCAGGGCAACGACGAGTCCGAAGCGGTGGCCGCGCTGAGCGAGCTCATCGCGTCGGGGTTCGGGGAATCGTGACCGGCGAGCGGCTCCTCCGCGGCGTCGGCGTCTCGCCCGGGCTGGCCTACGCTCCCGCGGTGGTGCTGGAGTGGACCTTTCCCGACGTGCCGGACCGGGCGGTCAGGCCGGAGGAGGTGGAGGGCGAGGTCCGCCGCCTGCACCAGGCGGTCGAGGAGGTCGTGGGCAGTCTCGATCGGCTGCGCGAGCGGGTCCTCGAGCGGGCCGGTCTCGAGGAGAGCCGGATCTTCGAGGCCCAGATCCTCATGGCGCTGGACCCCGACTTCCTGGCCGAGGTCGAGCACCTGATCCGGCAGAACAATCTGAGCGCCGAGACCGCATTCGAGTTCAAGGCGCTGGAGCGCCGCGCCGAGTGGAGCGGTACCGCCAACGTCCGCCTGCGGGAGCGGCTGGCCGATCTGCTCGCCACCCAGATCCGGATCCTCCGCCACCTCACCGGGCGGTCCGACGATGAGCTCTTCGGGCTCAAGGACCATCCCCAGGTAGTGATCGTGGCGCACGAGCTCTATCCCGGGCTCACCGTGCAGTTCGACCGCGACCAGCTCCAGGGCCTGGTGAGCGAAGAGGGGACCCGGACCTCCCACGCGGCCATCCTGGCTCACTCCCTGGGAATTCCCTGCGTGATGGGCGTGGCCGGCGCGGTCCGGCGGATCCGCTCGGGCACCCTGGTGCTGCTCGACGGCACCGGCGGAACCATCCTGCTCGACCCCACCATGGCGGAGCTCGAGACGGCGCAGACCGTGGCCACCCGGCGCTACAAGCTCGAGCTCGAGCTCGAGGCGGTGGCGATGCAGCCGTCGGTGACGCCGGACGGGCAGGCGGTGACGCTGATGGGCAACGTGGATCTCCCCGACGAGATCGACATGGCGGTCCGCCACGGCGCGCAGGGGGTGGGGCTGCTGCGCACCGAGTTCCTGGTGACCGGGCGGGCCCACCTCCCGAGCGAAGACGAGCAGTACGAGTACTTCCGCCGGGTGACGGCGGCCTTCGGCGACCAGCCGGTGGTGGTCCGCACCTACGATCTGGGCGGCGACAAGTTCCCCGCGGCGTTCAGCGCGCCCCAGGAGGCCAATCCGTTTCTCGGCTGGCGCTCGATCCGGGTCTGTCTCGACCAGCCGGAGATCTTCCGGCCCCAGCTCCGCGCGCTGCTGCGCGCGGGGAGCGACCGGCGGATCGAGGTGATGCTGCCGCTGGTCACCCGGGTCGAGGAAGTCGAGCGGGCCCGGGAGATGCTCGCCGAGGAAGCGGCCGACCTGGCGCGGGCGGGGATCCGCGCCGCGAAGGACCTGCCGCTCGGGGTGATGATCGAGACACCGGCCGCGGTGGTCATCGCCGACCGTCTGGCCCGGGTGAGCGCGTTCTTCAGCGTCGGCACCAACGATCTGACCCAGTACACCCTCGCGGTGGACCGGGGCAATGCCCACATCGCCTCGCGGTTCACCCCGCATGATCCCGCGATCCTGCGGATGCTGCGCGACGTGGTCGCCACCGGCGCGGCCCACGCCGTCCCGGTGAGCGTCTGCGGCGAGATGGCCTCCGAGCCGCTCTGGGCGGTGCTCCTCATGGGCCTGGGCTTCACCACGCTCTCGGTCGCGCCGCCGGCGCTGCCCCTGCTGAAGTGGCTGGTGCGCACCATCCCGATCGCGCTCGCGCGGAGCGCGGCGACGCGCGCGCTGGAGGCCGCGAGTCCCGATGCGGTGACCGAGATCCTCCGCGAGGCGGTTCGCCCGGTCGTGGACCTGCGCCTCATCGACCCGCTCAGTCCGTTGCCGGGGCGCGCCTCCGGGGCTAGCTTGCTGAGGAGCGGCGGCTGAGAGCGGGCGGCGAATCGCAATCCCGGAGACGGGTGCGGACCGACCACCGAGCCCCGCCAGCCGTTCACGCCATTTCCCCCTTCTCCCCCATCCATGGCCACCAAGCGCCACGTCTTCACCTCCGAATCGGTCACCGAAGGCCACCCCGACAAGGTGGCCGATCAGATCTCCGACGCGGTCCTCGACGCGATCCTGGCAAAGGACCCCAAGGCCAGGGTGGCCTGCGAGACCCTGGTCACCACCGGAATGGCGGTGGTCGCGGGCGAGATCACCACGACCACCTACGTGCACATCCAGGACATCGTCCGCGAGACCGTCGAGAAGATCGGGTACACCGACGCCTCCTACGGCTTCGACGGCCGCACCTGCGCGGTGCTCGCCTCGATCGACCGGCAGTCGGCGGACATCAAGCGTGGTGTGGATGCGGGGCGCTCGAAGGAACAGGGCGCCGGCGACCAGGGGATGATGTTCGGCTACGCCACCCGGGAGACCCGGGAGCGGATGCCGCTGCCGATCATCCTGGCCCACCGCCTCGCCGAGCGGCTCGCCGAGGTGCGAAAGGGCCGGGACGGGCACTCGCCGATCGAGTGGCTCCGGCCCGACGGGAAGACCCAGGTGTCGGTGGAATACGAGGGCGACCGCCCGGTCGCGGTACGGACCGTGGTGCTCTCCACCCAGCACGCCGAGCGCTTCGGCCGGCGGGTGCTCACCCAGGGGACGATCGAGGCGACGATGGTGTCGGAAGTGATCCGCCCGGTGCTCGAGGCCCAGGGCTTCTCATCGCGGCGGACCAGGATGCTCGTCAACCCCACCGGCCGGTTCGTCATCGGCGGCCCCCACGGCGACGCGGGCCTCACCGGGCGGAAGATCATCGTGGACACCTACGGCGGCATGGCCCGCCACGGCGGCGGCGCCTTCAGCGGGAAGGATCCCTCCAAGGTGGACCGCTCCGCGGCGTACGCCGCGCGCTGGGTGGCGAAGAACATCGTGGAGGCGAAGCTCGCCCGCCGCTGCGAGGTCCAGCTGGCGTACGCCATCGGCGTGGCGGAGCCGGTCTCGATCCTGGTGGACACTTTCGGCACCGGAGTCCTGAAGGACGACCGCCTCGAGACGATCGTGCGCGAGGTGTTCGACCTCACCCCCAAGGGCATCATTGACACGCTGCACCTCAAGCTGCCCATCTACCTGGCCACCGCCGCCTACGGGCACTTCGGCCGGCGGGCGAAGAATGCGACGGTACTCGGCAAGCGGGTGCGGCTCTTTCCCTGGGAAGAGACCACCAGGGTGCGGGCCCTGTTGAGGTCGGCCAAGCTCTGAGCGGAGGCTGGACGCCAGCATGGTGCGAATGCGCGTGGCCCACCTGGGGCTCGATCGGTCCACCAACACGCCCGTGGTGGTCCTGCAGGAGGAGGCGGGCGAGCGCACGCTGCCGATCTGGATCGGGGCCTCCGAGGCCAACGCGATCGCGCTCGAGCTGCAGGGGGTCAAGCCGGAGCGGCCGCTGACCCACGACCTGATGAAGCAGCTGGTCGCCGGGTTGGGCGGCGAGCTCCGCCGGGTGGTGATCGCGGGGCTCCGCGAGAACACCTACCTCGCCGAGCTGCTCATCTACCGGGGGAGCGAAGTGTTCGAGGTGGATGCCCGCCCCTCGGACAGCATCGCGCTCGCGCTCCGGATGCACGCGCCCATCTTCAGCAACGAGGAGCTCCTCGACCGGAGCTCCGGCGGGCCCGAGGGCGGGCCGCCCGAGCCCGCCTCGGATCCCGAGGCGCTCAAGCGATTCCTGGAGAAGCTCGATCCGCAGGATCTTGGCCGCTTCCAGCCGTAAGCTCCTTCTTTTCGCCGCGCTGACCCTGTTGGCTCCCGCGGCCCGGGCCCAGAGCCGGGTTGCGGGGCGAGTGGTGCGCCTCTCCGGCGGCGATACCCTGCCGGTACCGGGCGCCGGCGTGGTGCTCCACCGGGTCGCCCGCGCGGCGCAGGGGCCGGTGGACACCGCCCGCGCCGATGGGGCGGGGCGCTTCCAGCTCCGCTTCGCCGCGGACACCGGCGCCGTGTGGCTCCTGAGCTCCCGCTTCGCGGGCATCGAATACTTTTCCCAGCCTCTCTCGGCCGACCCGGCGCGCCCCGACACCGGCCTGATCCTCGTGGTGGCGGATACCTCGAGCCGGGCGCCGGTCGCGCTCCGCCAGCGGACCATCCTGGTGAGCCGGCCCGACGAATCCGGCACCCGCACCGTGGTGGACTGGTTCGTGCTCACCAATCCGGGCCAGCTCACCCGGGTGGCGCCCGATACGCTGCGCCCCTCGTGGAGCACCGCCCTCCCGGAAGCGGCCCAGGCGGTGGAGCTCGCCGAGGCCGGGCTGAGCCAGTTCTCTCCCGACGCCGTCGTCTTCCGCAGGGACAGTGCGCTGCTCTTCGCTCCGCTCTCCGCCGGCGACAAGGAGCTCATGCTCCAGTACCGCATCCCGGGCACCCTCCGTCGCTTCACGGTGCCGTTCGGCGGCCCCGCGGAATCTGTGTTCGTGCTGCTCGAGGAGCCGCCGGCCGGCGTGGCGGCGCCCGGGTTCAGCGCGGCGGATTCCCAGCTGATCGAGGGCCGGCCTTTCCGGCGCTGGGTCGGCCCGATGCGCGCGGCGGGCGGGCTCGACATCGTGATGCCGGCGCCGCTCCTCTCGTCCGGCCAGCTCCTCGCGCTGCTGGTGGCGGCCGCGTCGCTCGGCTTTCTCGTCCTCGCGTGGTACCTGCTTCGCCGTGCCCAGGCCGCTCCAGCCGCCGCCCCCCACCCGCTCGCGACCCCCGCGAGTCTCGCCGACCAGGTGGCCAGGCTCGATGCCCGCTATCTCGATCACCGGCACGAGGTGCCGCCCGAGGAGTGGGCCCGGTATGTGGCGGAACGCGATCGGCTCAAGGAGCGTCTGGTGCGCGCTCTTGCGGCCATCCCACGGCGCTCCTAAGTTCGCCGGGCCACCACACGCCGCGGATGCCCGGAAGCCGGTGCGAAGCCGGCGCGGCCCCGCCACTGTAAGGGGCGCTGCATTCCCCGCTGATGCGCCACTGGGAAACCGGGAAGGCAAGCGGGAGCCCCGAGCCAGGAGACCTCCGCGGTCGTGTCACCCAGAGCTCCCTCGGGGGAGGACAGGGTGTTTCGCGCACTCCGCGTTCTCGCGCCCGCATTCGTCATTGCCTGCCGCCCGGCGCCACCGCCCGCGGCGGCCCGCCTGGTGGACGATGCGGGCGTCCCGGTCACCCTGGCCGCGCCGCCCCGCCGCGTGGTTTCGCTCATTCCGGCCACCACCGAGCTGGTCTTCGCGCTCGGCGCCGGCGAGCGCCTGGTGGGCCGCACCAGCTGGTGCGACTTTCCGCCCGAGGCCGCCCGGGTGCCGGATCTCGGCAACGGCATCGGCCCCAACCTCGAGGCGGTGGTCGGCGCGCGTCCCGATCTCGTGCTGCTCTACAAGTCGGGCGCCAATCGCGACGCGGCGGAACGGCTCCGGTCGCTCGCGATCCCCACGCTGGAGCTCGCGACCGACCGGATGGAGGACTTCGATCGCATTGCGCGCCTGGTGGGGCGGGCGCTCGGCCGGGCCGAGCCGGCTGAGTCGCTGGTGGCGCGCACCGAGCGGGACCTCACGGCCGCTACCTCCATTCCGTCGGTCCGTCCTTCCGTCTTCATCCTGGCGTGGGACCGCCCGCCCATGACCCTCGGCGCCGGGAGCTTTCTTTCCGAGATCGTGGAGCGGGCCGGCGCCCGGAACATCTTCGGCGATCTGCCCGGCTCCTCGGCGCCGATCTCGGTCGAGGCGGTCGTCGCGCGGGATCCCGACTACGTCCTGGTGTCGAGCGCCGACGAGCCGGCGATCGAGCGCCGGCCCGAGTGGCAGGCGGTGCGGGCGGTGCGGGAGCGCCGTTTCCTCCGGGTGCGGGGCAGCGAGTTCAACCGGCCGAGTCCCCGCATCGCGCTCGCGGTGCGGGAGCTCGCGGCCGCGCTGGCCGGCGCGCGGCGATGAAGGCAGGGTTCGGGCTCCTGCTCTTCGCGCTGGTCGCGTGCCTGGTCGGGATCGGGGCCGGCGCGGTGCCGGTGGCACCGTCGGCGGTGGTGGCGGCGCTCCTCTCGTCCTCGGCACCGCAGGCCGCGATCGTGCGGGAGCTCCGGCTTCCCCGCGTGCTCCTGGGCTTCCTGGTGGGCGGCGGGCTCGGAGTCTCGGGGGCCGCCCTTCAGGCGCTGGTGCGTAACCCGCTCGCCGATCCCTACCTGCTCGGCATCTCGGGCGGGGCCGGGCTCGCGGCGGTGGTGGCGATGGCGCTCGGGCTCGGGGGCGGCGGGAGCGGCGCGTGGGCCGTACCCGCGGCGGCGTTCGCGGGCGGGCTGGGCGCGGTGGCGCTGGTCTACCGGCTGAGCACGGTGGCCGGGCGGCGGCTCGACCCGCACCTCCTGGTGCTCGCGGGCGTCGTGGTGAGCGCGTTCACCGGCGCGCTGATGACCGCGGTCCTCACCCTCTCCAGCGCGGAGGCGCTGCGCAACGCGTTCCTCTGGCTCCTGGGCGGGTTCTCCAGCGCATCGTGGCGCCTCCTCGGCGTCTTCGTGAGCTACGCCGCACTCCCGCTCGCGGCCCTGTTCGCCGCGCCCCGCGCGCTCGATCTGCTCTCCCTCGGCGAGGAGCCGGCCCAGGCGCTCGGGCTCGACGCCGCCCGCGCGCGGCGGCAGGTGTACCTCGCCACCTCGCTCCTCACCGCGGCGAGCGTCGCGGTCTGCGGCGTGATCGGCTTCGTGGGCCTGGTGGCGCCCCACGCGCTGCGCGGGCTCCTGGGGCCGCTGCACCGGCGGCTCCTGCCGGCGGTCTTCCTCGCGAGCGGCGGCTTCCTGGTGCTCGCGGACACGGCTGCCCGCACCATCGCCCGCCCGCTCGAGCTGCCGGTCGGCGCGGTGACCGCCCTGGTCGGCGTGCCGCTCTTCGCGGTCCTCCTCCGCCGCTCGCTGCGATGATCCTCGAGGCGCGGGACGCCACGGTCCGCTACCCCGGCATGGGGCTCCCGGCGCTCGACGGCGTGGAGCTGGTGCTCGCCGCGGGGGAGCTGGTCGCGGTCGTCGGACCGAACGGCGGCGGCAAGACCACGCTGGTTCGCGCAATCCTGGGACTGGTGCCCCTCCTGCGCGGCGCGGTGACCCTCGATGGCCGGCCGCTCGCCGCCTGGCGGCGCGGCGAGCTGGCGCAGTTCGCGGCGCTGGTGCCGCAGCGGGAGGAGTCGCCGTTCTCGTGGCGAGTCGAGGAGATGGTCGCCTTTGGACGCTACGCCCGGCTCGGCGCGCTCAGTCCGATGTCCCGGGCCGACCACGCCGCCGTGGACCGCGCGCTCGAGCGGTGCGACGTGACGGCGCTCCGTGCCCGGCGGGTCGAGACCCTCTCCGGCGGCGAGTGGCAGCGGGTGCGGATCGCGCGCGCCCTCGCCCAGGAGCCGAGGCTGCTGGTCCTCGACGAGCCCACCGTCTCGCTCGACCTGGGCCACGAGATGACCCTCTTCGAGCTCATCCGCGGGCTGGTGCGGGGCGGCGTCGCCGGGCTGGTCGTGACCCACCACCTGAACCTCGCCGCGCGCTACGCGGACCGGCTGCTCCTGATCGAGGCCGGGCGGCTGGTGGCGACGGGTCCGCCGGACGCGGTCATGCGGAGCGACCTGCTCTCGCGGGTCTTCGACTGGCCGGTCGAGGTGGTGCCCCTGGGCGAGGGCGCCATGCAGATCGTCCCGCGACGGCCGCCCGCGGACCCCCGCGATTATCCTTGATCTCATGGCCGCATTACGCAGTCGCTGGTCGTTGTTCCCGGGCTCGGGCCCGGCCCTCACCGCGGCACTCTTCGGTGGGGCGTGCGCCTCGACCACACCCTCTCCGCCGCCGCCGCAGGAAACGCTGGTGGTCCTGAACGCCGGGGACACCACGCTCACGCTGCTCGCGGTGTCGGGGGCCGCGGCCGAGCGCACGCTCCGGCTCGGCAGCCTGGGTGCCGCCCCGGTGGCGATCGCGGCGCGCGGCCGCCAGGGCGTCGTGACCACCGGCCCGGGGAGCACGGTGGCCCGGGTGGATCTGATCGCAGGGGGCGTGCTGGTACAGAGCCTCCCCACCGGCGCCGGCGCGGCGGCGGCCGCGTTCGTCAACGACAGCATCGTCTACGTCACCAATCCGTTCAGCAACCGGGTCACCCGGCTCAATTTCGCGAGCGGCGACACGGCGAGCATCGCCGCGGGCCAGACCCCCACGGCGGTGGCGGTCACCCGGGGACGGGTCTTCGTCGCCGACGCGAACCTCGATACCCGGTGCCGGGATCCGGAGCCGTGCGTCCTGGGCCCGAGCTGGCTCACCGTGATCGATCCCGACCGGAACGCGGCGGTGGATTCTCTCCCGCTCCCCGGTCCGGGGAACGCCGTGGCGATCGAAGTCGGCGGAGACGGTCTGCTCTACGTGCTCAACGCCGGCCCGGGCGGCGACCAGCCCGGGCGGCTGAGCATCGTGGATCCGGTCCTCCGCCAGGAGGTCGGCAACTTCGGGGGATTCGGGGTGCTCCCGGCCCGGCTCGCCTCGGACGGCCGCGAGCGCCTCTTCGTGGTGTCGGCGACCGAAGGGCTGATGGAGTTCAACACCCGGACCCGCCGGGTGGTGCGGGGGGAGAACAACGGGATCCGGCTGACGGCCGGGGTGGCCGCCGCGGTGGATCACAACGGGCTGGTGTACGCGATCGAAGCGGGTGTCTGTGCCTTCGGGCCGGGGCGCATTCGGGTCTTCCGGCCCGACCTCACCGAGGCGCGGGTCGTCCCGGCCGGCGCCTGCTCCGCCGACGCGGCGATCGTCCAGCTTCCGCCGCTCCCTTCCGCTCCCTGAGTCAGGGGCGATGCCCCCGGTCTCCACCCCCGCCATCATCCTCGCCACCTTGCGCTACGGCGAGACCTCGAAGATCGCGCGGCTCGCCACCCGCGACCTGGGCATCCAGAGCGCCATCGCGAAGGGCGCCTCCCGGCCGAAGAGCCGTTTCGGCGCGGCCCTGCACCTGTTGAGCGAAGGGCAGGCGACGCTGTATCCCTCGCGGAGCAGCGATCTCCACACCCTCGCGTCGTTCGACCCGCAGCACGTGTGGGTCGGGCTCGCCGAGCGCATGGATCGCTTCGCGACCGCGTCGCTCCTCTCCGAGTTGATGCTGCGCTTCGCGCCGGCGGGCCCCCACCCGGAGAGCTACGACCTCTTCCGCGACGCGCTCGCCCTCCTGGACGCGGCGCCGGCCGCGGCGGTCGAGCCGCTCGGCCTCCGCGCGCTCTGGCGGCTGGTCGCCGTGCTGGGCTTCGCGCCCGCGCTCGACGCCTGCGCCCGTGACGGCGACCCGATCCCTCCCGGCCGCCCGGCGTGCTTCTCCGCCCAGGACGGCGGCGTGCTCTGCGCCCGCTGCGCCCCGAGCGTTGTGGGAGCGCGGCTCGCCGCGGCGGATCGGGCCGACCTGGTCGCCTTTCTCGAGCCCGCCGCCGCGCTCCCCTCACCGGATGAGCGCCACCTCGCGGCCCACCGCCGGCTGCTCGAGCGCTACGTCCACCACCACCTGGGCGAGGGCGCGCCGCTCCCGGCGCTGGCGTTCTGGCTCACCCGGAGCTGGGCCGCGGCATGATCATCGGGACCGCGGGCCATATCGATCACGGCAAGTCGGCGCTGGTGACCGCTCTCACCGGCCTGACCATGGACCGGCTCGCCGAGGAGCGGCGCCGCGGCATCACGATAGATCTCAACTTCGCCCCGCTTCGCTTCGACGGCCTCCCGCCCGCCGGCATCGTGGATGTGCCGGGTCATGAAGACTTCGTGCGCACCATGGTCGCAGGCGCGTCGGGCATCGATCTGGTGCTGCTGGTGGTGGACGCCGCGCAGGGCCCCCAGCCGCAGACCTGGGAGCACCTCGCCATCGTCGAGCAGCTCAGGATCCCGCGCGGCCTTCCGGTGATCACCAAGGCGGATCTCGCCGAGCCGGACTGGATCGAGCTGGTTGCCGAGGAGCTGGGCCAGCGACTCGCCGAGTCACCGGTGGCATTCGAGGCCCCCGCCGTAGTCTCCGCCACGACGGGGCAGGGAATCGCCGAGCTCGCCACGCGGCTCCGCGCGCTGGTAGAACAGTTCCGGCGCGACGATCCCGACGACGCCTTCCGGATGCCGATTGATCGGGCCTTCTCGATCGCGGGCGTGGGAACGGTCGTCACCGGCACGCCCTGGTCCGGCGCGCTCCGCGTCGGCGACGCCGTCACGATCCTCCCCTCGGGGATCGCCGCGCGGGTCCGCTCCCTCGAGGGCTACGGCGCGCCGGTTGCGGAAGGCCGCCCGGCGATGCGGACCGCGGTCGGGCTCGCGGGCGTGGAGCGCGAGGCCGTCGGCCGAGGCCACGTGCTGGTAGCCGGCTCGCTACCCTGGCGCCCGACCGAGGCGCTCGACCTCGAGCTGGAGCTCCTTCCCGGCGCGCCGGCCCTCTCCCGCCGGAGCCGAGTGCGGCTCCATCTCGGCACCGCGGAGGTCATCGGCCGGCTCTATCCCCGGAGCGAGCTCGCCGCCGGAGCGCCCGGCTTAGCGCGCATCGCGCTCGAGGCGCCGGTCGTGGCGCGGGGTGGGGATCGTGTCGTGCTGCGGAGCTACAGCCCGGTGCGAACCATCGGGGGCGGCCGGGTGCTCGACCCGCTGCCTCCCCGCCGAGCCGGCTGGCCCGGCGGCATCCGGTCGGAAGATCCGGCCGCCCGCGCGACCGCGCTCATCACTCGGCGGCCCGCCGGCGTTCCCGCCCTGGACCTGCCCCTCCTCCTCGGGCTGCCCGCCGCGGCGGCACGGTCGCTGGTGAGCAAGCTCGCCTCCGTTGTGCTCGCCGGCGACCGCTACCTCGCGGCCGCCGCGACCGAGACTCTGCGCCAGGCCGCGCTCGCCGCCGTGGAAGAGCACCACCGGCGCCACTCGGCGGAGCGCGGGCTCTCGCTCGAAACCCTGCGCCGCAGCCTCCGCACGCCGGAGGAGGTCGCCACCGCGGTGCTCGACGCGCTGGTCAAGCAGGGCGAGCTCAAGATGAGCGATGGGCTGGTCGCCCGGCCTGACTTCAAGCCCCGGCTGGCGCGCTCGGACGCGGTGCTGGAGCGGGTGCTCGAGGCGCTGGAGCGCGCCGGGCTGGAGCCGCCGACGGTGGCGGAGCTGGAGCGCGAGCTGGGACTTAAAGGACTACTTGAGGTCCTCCGGTTCGCCGCGCAGGAAGGGCGGGTGATCGGGGTCGAACGGGACCGGTACTTTGCTCCGGCAAGCCTCAATCAGTTTGTCATCGTTCTTCGCGAACTCGGTACGCTGCAACCGATTACCCCACCAAAGGTGAGGGAAAGGCTCAGCATCAGCCGGAAGTACCTCATCCCCCTGCTCGAGTGGGCGGACCGCACCGGGGTCACCCGGCGAGTGGGCGATGCCAGGGTGCTTGTCTGATCGAGCGCGCGGCTGCCACTTCGACGTAGTTTTTGGGAACGCGTATTGCCCGAGGCCTTCGGCCCGAGCGGTGTGGACAACTGACAACCCAGAACCCACGACCGAGTACCGATCACCGATAACCGGTAGCTACCACGTGGCCCCATCATGATTCGACCAGAACGGCTGACCATCAAGGCCCAGGAAGCCTTTCGCGACGCCGCCGCTGTGGCTGCCGCGCGGGGGAATCCGGTCATCAATGACGCCCACCTTTTTGCCGCGCTCCTGGCTCAGGACGAAGGGGTGGTGCAGCCGCTGCTTCAGAAAGCCGGCCTCAACGTGGCAGCCCTCCGGGAGGCCACCGAGCGCGAGCTCGCCAAGCTGCCCACCCAGCAGGGCGCGCAGGGCTCCGAGAGCTACAGCCGGGAGCTGCAGCGGATCTTCGATCGGGCGGAAAAGGAGGCGACGGCCCTGGGCGACGCCTACGTCTCCACCGAGCACCTGCTGATCGGGCTGGTGGAGGAAAAGGGCACCACCGCGCGGGCGCTGCTGAGCGGATTCGATCTCACTGCCGACGATCTGCGCCAGGCGCTCGCCGGGGTGCGGGGGTCACACCGGGTCACCGACCAGACGCCGGAGGGCAGCTATCAGGCGCTGGAGCGCTTCACCCGCAACCTCACCGACCAGGCCCGCAAGGGGAAGCTCGATCCGGTCATCGGCCGGGACGAGGAGGTGCGCCGGGTGATGCAGGTCCTTTCGAGACGCACCAAGAACAATCCCGTGCTGATCGGCGAGCCGGGGGTCGGCAAGACCGCCATCGTCGAGGGGCTGGCCCAGCGGATCGTGCACGGCGATGTGCCCGAGTCGCTCCGCAACAAGGAGATCGTGGGGCTCGATATCGGACAGCTGATCGCCGGAACCAAGTACCGGGGCGAGTTCGAGGAGCGGCTCAAGGCCGTCATCAAGGAGCTGATCGCCGCCGAGGGCCGCTATATCGTCTTCATCGACGAGCTGCACACCATCGTCGGGGCGGGCGCGGCCGAGGGCGCGGTGGATGCGAGCAACCTGCTCAAGCCCGCCCTGGCCCGCGGCGAGCTCCACGTGGTGGGCGCCACCACGCTGGACGAGTACCGCAAGCATGTCGAGAAGGACGCGGCGCTGGAGCGCCGGTTCCAGCCGGTCATGGTCGGCGCGCCGAGCGTGGAGGATACCGTCGCCATCCTGCGCGGGCTCAAGGAACGCTACGAAGTGCACCACGGCGTGCGCATCACCGACAACGCGCTGGTGGCCGCGGCCCAGCTTTCCGACCGCTACATCGGCGACCGTTTCCTTCCCGACAAGGCGATCGACCTGGTGGACGAGGCCGCCAGCCGGCTCCGGATCGAGATCGACTCGCTTCCCCAGGAGATCGACGAGGTGGAGCGCCGGATCGTGCAGCTCGAGATCCAGCGCGAGGCGCTGCTCAAGGAGAAGGACAAGGCGGGGAAGGAACGCCGCGCCGCGGTGGAGCAGGAGATCTCGGAGCTGCGCGAGAAGTCCGGGGCCATGAAGGCGCAGTGGCAGGCGGAGAAGGCGGCCATCCAGTCCCTCCAGGCGAAGAAGGCCGAGGTCGACGCTCTGCGGCAGGAGGTGGACCAGGTCACCCGGCGGGGCGACCTCCAGCGCGCGGCCGAGCTGCGCTACGGGCGGATTCCCGAGCTCGAGCAGGCGATCGCCGCGGAGGAAAAGCGGCTTGGCGAGATCCAGAAGACGGCGCGCTACCTCAAGGAAGAGGTGGACGCCGAGGACATCGCGGAGATCGTGGCCAAGTGGACCGGCATCCCGGTTTCCAAGATGCTCGAGTCGGATCGCGAACGGCTGACCCGGCTCGAGGCCGAGCTCGGCCGGCGGGTGATCGGGCAGCAGGAGGCGGTGACCGCGGTGGCCAACGCGGTGCGGCGGAGCCGCGCCGGTCTGCAGGACCCGAACCGCCCCACCGGCTCGTTCATCTTCCTCGGGCCCACCGGCGTGGGGAAGACCGAAACCGCCCGCGCGCTGGCCGAGTTCCTCTTCAACGACGAGCGCGCCATGGTCCGGCTCGACATGTCGGAGTACATGGAGAAGCACTCGGTGGCCCGGATGATCGGCGCGCCGCCGGGCTACATCGGCTACGAGGAGGGCGGCCAGCTCACCGAAGCGGTGCGGCGGCGCCCCTACAGCGTGGTGCTCTTCGACGAGATCGAGAAGGCCCACCACGACGTGTTCAACCTGCTGCTCCAGATCCTGGACGACGGCCGGCTCACCGACAGCCAGGGCCGGGTGGTGGACTTCCGGAATACCGTGCTGATCATGACCTCCAACCTCGGCGGCCACCTGATCGCCGACGCGGGGCCGGTGTCGTCGCCCGAAGCGTGGCGGGCGGTGGAGGAACGGGTGCGCGCCGAGCTGCGCAACCACTTCCGCCCCGAGTTCCTGAACCGGGTGGACGACGTGGTGGTCTTCCACCCGCTTTCCCGCGCGGACCTGGACCGCATCGTGGATCTGCAGCTGGCGCGGCTCGACCAGCTGCTCGCCGGGCGGCAGCTCACCCTCAAGCTCACCCCGGCGGCGCGGGAGCTGCTCGCGGACCGCGGCTACGACCCGGTGTACGGTGCGAGGCCACTCAAACGCGCCATCCAGGCGCTGCTGCAGAACCCGGTCGCCCTCGCCGTGCTCGAGGGCGAGTACGGGCCGGGCGACGTGATCGTGGCCGATCGCGAGGGCGACCACCTCGCTTTCAACCGCGAGGCGCCGGTCGCGGAAGCCTTCCAGCGTGCCTAGTCCGCCGGCCACGCCGGAGGACCAGGCCGGCATGCGCGCCGCGCTCGCGCAGGCCGAGCGCGGCGCGGCGCTGGGCGAGGTGCCGGTGGGTGCCGTGGTGAAGCGGGGCGACTCGATCCTCAGCGAAGCCCACAACGAAACCGTGGCGCGGAACGACCCCACCGCCCACGCCGAGCTCCTCGCGGTGCAGCGCGCGCTGGCCGCGGCGGGCAGCGACCGGCTCACCGGGGCGACGCTCTACCTGACGCTGGAGCCCTGCGCCCAGTGCGCCGGCGCGATCGTGCTCGCCAAGGTGGGTCGGGTGGTGTACGGCGCCCGGGACGACAAGGCGGGGATGGCCGGCTCGGTGGGCGATCTGCTCCGCCACGCCCGGCTCAACCACCGGCCCGAGGTGTTGGGCGGCGTGCTCGCCGCGGAATGCGGCGAGCTGCTT
>DASYRI010000099.1:0-7158 GCA_036004545.1 Gemmatimonadales bacterium | reverse complement strand
GGCTCGACGTGGAGGCGATCGAGCTGGTGCTGCGGAGGAAGCGACCGGAACTAACCCGGAAGCTCCGGCTGCTGCTGTACCTCGCCGAGGCCAGACCTTCGCATTACCGGCGCCTGGTGAACGAAGCCGACCGGCCGGTGCGCGCGTGGCTTTCGCTGGGCGGCGCGGTACTCCGAACCGGATTCAAGTACCTCAAGGGACGCCTCCTGGTCCGGAGGCTCCCGGGTGTTTGACGTCATCGTGATCGGCTCGGGCCCCGCCGGCGTCTTCGCCGCGCGGGAGCTCCGGCCGCTCAAAGTGCTCGTGCTGGACGTGGGGCTCGAGGCCCCGGCGGAGCGGCTGCCGCCGGAAAACCTCCACCGGCTGCGGAGGCGGGAGGACCTCACCCACCACCTGGTGGGAGACCGGTTCGAGAGCCTGCACAACATCGACCGGAGCTATCTCAGCCCAAAGTTGAAGGCCCCCCTCATGCGGTTCATCACCGATGCTCCGGACGGAGAGGAGGGCACGCTCGCGGACGGCTTCGCGGCGGTTCGCAGCTTCGCCAAAGGCGGCCTCGCCAACGCCTGGGGAGCCGGGGTCTTTCGATACGACGACCACGACCTGGCCGGATTCCCGGTCGCGGCGGCGGAGCTCGACCCGTTCTACGACGAGCTGACGCGCTGCCTCGGCGTCAGCGGCGAAGCGGACGACCTGACGCCGTTCTTCGGGAGCACCGCCGATCTCCAGCCGCCGCTTCCCCTGAGCCGGCTCGCGGCGGGATTCCTCGGGCGGTACCGGCGCCGGCGCGGCTGGTTCCTGCGCCACGGGATCCACGTGGGCCGGCTCCGCTCCGCGATTCTCACCCGCAGCCTCGGCGCCCGTCCCGCCCACGCGATCCTCAACCAGGAGTTCTTCCAGCCCAACATTCCCTCGATCTATCACCCGGGGTACACGCTGGATGAGATGCGGGCCGCCGGGGAGATCGAGTACGTCGCCGGCCGGCTGGCGCTCCGCTATGCGGAACGGGATGACGGCGTCGAAGTGGTGGCGAGGAATCTGGGGACCGGCGACACCGAGACATTTGCCGGCAGGCACCTCGTGCTCGCCGCCGGGGCGCTCAACAGCGGGAAGCTGGTGCTCGCGTCGAACGGCGATGGCGAATCACGGCTGCCGATCCTCGACAATCTCGTGAGCTACGTACCGTTGCTGGACGTCCGGCGCATCGGCTCCGCTCTCGACGCGGGCTCGTTCACCGGGGCCGAGCTCTGTGTGGTCTATGACGGACCGCTGGCGGAAGAGCGCGTCCAGGCCTCCTTTTACGGCCTCGGCGCGCCGCTCCGGGGGGACCTGTTCTTCGAGCTGCCGCTCAGCCTCCGGGGAAACTTCGCCGCGATCAAGTACGTCGTCCCGGCGCTTGGCATGCTCCAGCTCTTCCACCCCGATCGGCCGACCGCCGCCAACTTCCTTCGCCTGCTCCCCGACGGGAGGCTCGCGATTCACTACGAGCCGCGCTCGTTCGGCGTGGTGGAGCGTCATCTCATCTCCCGGTTCCGACGCGCCGGCTACCTGGGCGCGGCGCGACTCTGCCAGTATCCCGAGCCCGGCAGCAGCATGCATTACGCGGGCACGCTCCCCATGCAGGCGCATCCCTCCGGACGCTACGAAACCGATCGGTTCGGCCGCCTGCACGGCGCGCGGCGGGTGCGGGTGGTGGACGGCGCCGTGTTTCCCGCGTTGCCGTCGAAGAACCACACCTTCACGATCATGGCGAACGCGATGCGGATCGCCCGGCATCTCCGGGAGAACCTGTCCTAGTGCAGGTGCTCATCACCGGCGTGACCGGCTTCCTGGGCTCGAGCCTGGCGAGCCATCTCTCCACCCTGGGGCACGAGGTCCTGGGCACGACCACCGGTGCGGCGCGCGCCGTCCCGGGGAGCACCTTCCGCCACCGGCTCGGCGAGCCGGTCGAGGACGCCATGTTCGCGGGGACGGATGCGGTGGTGCATGCGGCCTGCGATCTGTCGCCCGGGTCGCGGCGGACCAACGTGGCGGGGACGATCGCCCTCGCCGAGGCGGCGCGGACCCGGGGTGTGACGCGGCAGATCTTCATCGGCTCCTACTCCGCGCATCCGGGGGCGGTGACCGAGTACGGCCGGACGAAGGTCGAGCTGCAGGCCTGGTTTCTGTCGGCGGGTCTCATGGTCGTCAAGCCCGGCCTGGTGATCGGCCGGGGCGGCCTCTACGCGCGGATGGCGGAGGTGGTCAGGACGCACCGGGTGGTTCCCGTCGTCTGGCCCGGCGCCCTGGTGCCGGTCATCGCCCTGGGCGATCTCAACCAGTGCATGGTGCGACTGATCGAGACGGGGAGCGCCGGGCTGGTGCGGCTCTACCTCGACGAGCGGGTGACGATGCGGCGGCTCATGGGGGAGATCCGGCGGTCGGCCGGCTCGCGCGCCGTGCTGGTGCCGGTGCCGTACGCGGTCGCGCGGGCGGGCCTCGCCCTGCTCCAGGCCGCGCGGGTCCGGCTTCCGCTCGGCAGGGACAACCTCGAGGGGCTCCGCGCGAACCAGGGCCGGAGCGAGGCGGGGGATCTCTCCTCGTACGTGCGCTCGCCCATGGGGCTCGCGGAGATGGTCGATGCGGCCCGGTGAGCCGGCCCGGCCGGTGACTTCGAAGAGGACTCCCTCCGCCGTGCTCCGGCGGGTGCTGGCCGAGCCGCGGCTCCGCGGCGTGAGCGTCGATTCGGGACGGTTCGTCGACCTGCACCGGCAGATTCTGTTCGAGAAGCCCGTGATGCGCGCGGTGTTCGAGGAATTCTACGAGGCCGTTCTGCGGGCCGACGCGCGGTACCTGAGCGCGCCGGGACGGCGCGTCGAGCTCGGCGCCGGCTCCAGCCGGTTCGGAGACCTGCATCCCGAGGTGCTGTCCACGGACATCAAGCTCGCCCCGCACCTCAAGGCGGTGGTCGACGCCCAGGCGCTCCCGTTCCGGCGCCATGCGGTGGGTGCCTATTACGGCATCGACTGTTTTCACCACTTTCCCGATCCGGCCCGGTTCTTCGAGCAGCTCGTCGACCTGCTCCCGCCGGGCGGCGGGTGCATTCTGATCGAGCCGTATCACGGCCCGCTCGCCAAGCTGTTCTTCGAACGGCTGTTCGAGACCGAGCGGTTCGACCGATCGCAGCGGGGCTGGACCACCGAGGGGGCCGGCCCCATGACCGGAGCGAATCAGGCGTTATCCTACGTCGTGTTCACGAGGGATGCGGGGGAATTCGCCCGGCGATTTCCCGACCTCGAGCTGGTCGCGCAGGCGCCGATGACGAATTACCCGCGCTACGTGCTGTCGGGTGGGCTCAACTTCCGAGCGCTGATCCCGTCGGGCGCCGCTGGTGCCGTGCGCCTGGCCGAGCGGGTCCTGGCGCCGCTGGCCCGGTGGCTCGCCCTGCACCATCTGATCGTCCTGCGGAAGCGGCTCGGACCGGAATCCTCGAGCGAGGTGCGATCATGATCGAAGGCCTGCGCGTCGTCGTCGTCGTCCCGGCATACGGGGTGGCCCGCGAAATCGGGGAGGTCATCCACCGGATGCCCGACGGCGTCGATCGCGTCATCGTGGTGGATGACGTCTCGCCCGATGACCTGCAAGCGGTGCTGGCCGGCATTCCGGACCCGCGGCTCCGGGTCCTCCGCCACGAGAAGAACCAGGGGGTCGGGGGTGCCACCGTCACGGGAATGCTCGCGGCGATCGAGGACGGGGCGGAGGTCGTCGTGAAGTGCGACGGCGACGGCCAGATGGACCCCCAGGACATCCCGGCGCTCGTCGCTCCGGTGGCGCGCGGGGCGGCCGATCACGTCAAGGGGAGCCGCTACCACCACGCCCGGGAGCTGGGGACGATGCCGCGGTGGCGTTTCATCGGCAACATCGGGCTGACCTTCCTGACCAAGCTCAGCTCGGGCTACTGGAACGTCCTCGATCCGGTCAACGGCTTCTTCGCCACCCGCGCCGATATCCTCGATCGGATCCCGCTCCGGAGCCTGTCGCGCCGGTACTTCTTCGAGTCGGATCTCCTGGTCCGGCTGAATATCGTCGAGGCGAGGGTCGTCGACCTGCCCCAACCGGCCCGGTACGGGAACGAGCCGAGCTCGCTCTCGGTGACGCACGCGCTGTTCGGGTTTCCCCCGCGGCTCCTCGCGGGGCTGGTGCGCCGGGTGTTCTGGCGATACCTGTTTTACGACGTCTCACCGGTGGCGATCTTCGGGATCACCGGATCGGTGCTGGTGTTGTTCGGGCTGGGGTACGGTCTCTGGGAGTGGGTGCGGCATGCGGGGCAGGGCGTCACGACCCCGGCCGGGACCATCATGCTCGCCGTCGTGCCGTTCATTTTCGGCTTCCAGCTCCTGCTCCAGGCGGTGATCCTCGACATCGCCAACACCCCG
Source organism: Gemmatimonadales bacterium (assembly GCA_036004545.1). Lineage (GTDB taxonomy): Bacteria > Gemmatimonadota > Gemmatimonadetes > Gemmatimonadales > GWC2-71-9 > JABFSM01. Next base: position 2,743 of record DASYRI010000099.1, on the reverse strand, counting down.
CGCCCGCGGGTCAGGACCTCCGACCTGATCCCGGGGTTCTCCCGGCGGGAACCCCGCGAGGGGGAGCAGGCTCGCGACCGGGCCGGCTAGCTCCCCTTCTTGAGGGCCTCGGCCCGGGCGTATTCCGCGTCGCCCCGGGCCGTGTCCCCCAGGCGGCGGGCCAGGGTCCCGATGTTGTAATGGACCCACCAGGTGCCGGGGAGGCGGGCGTCGAGCCGCTCGAAATACGCCAGGCCGGCCCGGGCGAGCGAATCGGAGTCGAAGTACGGCTTGGCGATCGCGACGATGTCCACCGCGACCTGGCGCGCATCGAGGTCGAGGCACTGCCGGGTATACTCGAAGCTCTTCTCCGCATCGCCGAGCCCGGCGTAGGCGGTCGCCAGCCCCTTGCAGATCCGGTAGCGCTCGAGGCTCTTCGGGCCGGCGGCTTCGAAATCGCGGGCGGCGTCCCGGTAGCGCTTCTGCTCGAGAGAGTACTCGGCGCGCCAGCTGAGCGCGGTGCCCGAGTAGAGATCGTACTGCACCGCCAGATCGTAATGCTTCTGCGCGCGGGGCAAGTCCCCCTGGTGCTTGTAGACGATGGCCAGGTTGATGTGAACGGTGTGCCAGTTCGGGGTGTATTTGAGCGCCTGTTCGAACAGCTCGCGCGCCCTGTCATAGTTGCCTTCGCGCATGAAGATGAGGCCGTAGTTGTTCAGCGCGCGGCCGGAAGGCGCCTTGGCGACCACGTCCTCCAGGTAGCTGCGCTCGGTGGCGAAGACCCGGTTGCGCTGCCAGGTGAGCGAGCCCAGACCCAGCAGCACCAGGCCGAATCCCAGGGCGGAGAAGGCCGTTCCCAGCGGATGCCCGGGCGCGCCGCGGGTGGCGAGGGTGCCCAGGGGAATCATCCAGCAGAGCGACAGGACGGCGAGCGGCAGGTAGGGCCGGTGCTCGTTCAGCATCTCCGCCAGCGGGGCGACCGACGAGGTCGGGCTCAAGAGCGCCAGCGCGGAGAGCGCCAGGAACGCGAGCCAGGGGCGTTCCTTCCAGCCCGCGAGCAGGGCCGCGCCGACGGCGAGCCATGCGCCGATGGCCAGGGGGACCGGCCCGTCCAGCAGGGAGCGGTACACCGGGTGGTTCCCCTGATCGGCCACCAAGTTGACCGGAGCGAACCACTTCACGACGTATTCCCACCAGACGACGGTCTGCGTCAGCAGGTACTGATAGGAGCTCACGCCGACCGGTCGGCTGGCCGGGCCGAGCTCGAACGGCGCCATCACCTGGAAGCGAATGAGGAAGTAGGCCACGGTCACCGCGAGAAACGGCGCCAGCCGCCGCAGGGTCTGCCGGTTGAGCGCCCGCCATGCGTCGGAGAAGAAATGCCCCACGCGGCCCCGGGCGTTCGCCGTTTCCCAGACTTCGAAGAGGAAGTAGACGGCCAGACAGCCGACCGCTTCGACCTTGGAGAAGAGCGCCAGGGCGAAGAGCAGCGCCGCCAGCCACGGGGTCCGAGCGGACCGCTGCTCCCCGTGGGGCGCCATGTAGAGCAGGATCGAGGGCAGCAGGAAGGCGGCCGTGAGCAGGCTCGATCGGGCCGACAGGTAGTTGACCACGCCCGAGGCGATCGGGTGCACGGCGAACACCGTCGCGGCCAGGAGCGGCACGACTCGGGCCTCACGCTGGTCATCCGAACCAGACGCGGACCGCGACAGGATTCTCCGGCACAGGAAGTACAGCCCGATCGTACAAACGGCGTGGAGCAGGATCTGGGTCAGGTGCCACCACCAGGTCCGGTAGCCTCCCATCCGGTAGTTGAGGGCGTAGGTCGCCTGGAGGACGGGCCGGTAATCCACGTTGGCGCGGAGGCTGGTGAAGGTGGATGGGTCCACGAAGTACTTCGGAATGTTGGCCAGGCTGCGGACGCTCGGATTGGTGAGCAGGACGTGGCTGTCGTCGAGCTGGAAATCATGCTGGAAGTTGTTCGAGTAGATCCCGACGCACAGGATGGCGAGCAGTGCCGCATGAGCGATTGGGGAAGACCACCAGTCTCCCGGCGAACGCATGGGCGTGCCTCCTGATCGGCGTCCGGCAAGCTAGAGGCGCCGGGGCTGCGCCGCCACCCGGGCGGCGTTAGTTTCGCAGCCTGACACCGGCGAGGAGCGGGGGTGCGCGCGCTGCATCAAGTGGTGGTGCGGACCACCGAGCTCCGGAACGGAGCCCCCGTCTTCGTGGGGAGCGACGTGCCGGTGCGCTGGCTGCTCGAGCACCTGGAGCGGGGCAAGGACCTCGACGGGTTTCTCGCCGCGCATCCGGCGGTCAAGCGCGAGGTGGTGCAGCAGGTGCTGGCGCTCGGGCTCGAGGCGCTGCTCACCGACGTACCCATGGAACGGGCGGCCCCGCAGGCGTCGCTGCTGCCGCGGGTGGATGCGGCCGGCGCGATCGTCAACGCGGAGGAGCTCTCGGTGGGACAGGTGGTAGGGAAACGGGTGCGCTGTCCGGCGTGCCGGATGCTGGTGTTTCGCTCGTGGCCGGAAGGATGGGACGCCCACGCCGCCCAGCGCTGCCGGGGCCTTTCGGGGACCGACGGCGAAGGGCGGAAGGGCGAGTTCAAGAGGCGGTATGGGCACCTGTTCCGGGGATAAAGCGTCAACGGTCAACAGTCAACGGTCAACGGTGAGTGTAGAGCGGAGAGTTGTTCAAAAGATGACTTGTTTCGCCAGAGGGCTCGTCCTCCTCGCCGCGATGCTCGGCGTCGCGGCGCCGG
>DASYRI010000098.1:0-3481 GCA_036004545.1 Gemmatimonadales bacterium | reverse complement strand
CCCGCAGCAGGCACCCCGATCCCGCGGGGATCGGGGTCATCGGGGCTCCATGCGATGATTGGGAGCGCGCTCACCGGGCGCAGGCGGCGGCGCGCGCGAGCAGCAGGGTCCGCTCCCGCCGGTTCCTGGTGAGCGACGCCGCGTGCTCGAATTCCTCCCGCGCCTCTCCCAGGCGGCCGAGCTTGGCCAGAAAGTCCGCCCGCACGCTCGGCAGCAGGTGATAGGCCGAGAGCTGCGGCTCCGACCGGAGCGCCTCGACCAGCTGGAGGCCGGCGGCCGGACCGAACGCCATCCCCACCGCGACCGCGCGATTGAGCTCCACCACCGGGGAGGGGGTGAGCCGGCCGAGCGCCTCGTAGAGCGTCGCGATGCGCGGCCAGTCGGTCTCCGCCGCGGTGCGCGCCCGGGCGTGACCGGCGGCGATGGCTGCCTGGAGCGCGTAGGATCCGGCCGCCCCGCCCAGCCCTTCGGCGCGCTCCAGCGCCGCGAGCCCGCGCCGGATGAGGAGCTGATCCCAGCGGGAGCGGTCCTGGTCGGGCAGCAGGACCGGCTCGCCCGTGGGGCCGACCCGCGCCCGCGCCCGCGACGCCTGGATCTCCATCAGCGCCACCAGCCCGTGGACTTCCGGCTCGTTCGGCGCCAGCTCCGCCAGAATCCGGCCCAGGCGGAGCGCCTCCTCACAGAGCGCCGGCCGCATCAGGTCATCGCCTGCGGTGGCCGAGTAGCCCTCGTTGAAGATGAGGTAGACCACCTCGAGCACCGACGCCAGCCGTGCGGCCAGCTCCGGCCCGCGGGGGACCACGAAGGGCACGTGCGCCTCGGCCAGGGTCCGCTTGGCCCGGACGATCCGCTGGGCGATGGTCGGCTCCGGCACCAGATAGGCGCGGGCGATCTCCGGTGTGGTGAGCCCGCCCAGCACCCGGAGGGTGAGCGCGACCCGCGCTTCGGTGGAGAGGATCGGATGGCAGCAGGTGAACACCAGGCGCAGGAGGTCGTCGCCGATCTCGTCGTCTATCGCGTCGTCGAGATCGGGCGCCGCCTCCTGCTCGGCTTCGAGATCGTGCCCCAGCTCCGCGAGCTTGGTCTCGAGCCGCTTGTACCGGCGAATGAGATCAATCGCCCGGTGCTTCGCGGTGGCCATGAGCCAGGCGCCCGGGTTCTTCGGGACGCCCGACTCCGGCCACTTCTCCAGCGCGATCACCAGCGCGTCCTGGGCCAGCTCCTCCGCGAGCCCGACGTCGCCCACGATCCGCACCAGCCCGGCGATGAGCCGGGCGGACTCGATCCGCCAGACCGCGTCGATCGCGCGATGGGTCTCGGTAGCCGTCACGGCTACCAATCAAAGCCCGGCCCTCCGCGGGAGCAAGCCGAGCCGCGCGACTAGTGCCGGGAGGTCGCCTTTCCCCGCCCGCGCTCCCCGCGCTCCCCGCCGGAGGCGGCGGACTCGAGCTCCGGCGCCGGGTGCATGGGACGCACCTCGCTCTCGCCTTCGCCCATCACGTTGAGGAATCGCTTCGCCAGCTCGATCGCCTCCAGGTTCGACTTCGCCTCGATGATCGCGTAGCCCGAGATCAGCTCCTTCGTCTCGGTGAACGGCCCGTCCGTCACGGTGAACTTGTCGCCGAGCTTGCGGACCCGCACCCCGGTGGAGCTGTGCTCGAGCCCGCCGGTCGCGATCAGCACCCCCGCCCTGGTCATCTCCTCGATCAGCTTCCCCATCTCCTCCATGACCCGCTGGCTGGGAGGAGCGGTCGTCTCCCGGCCCGGCTTGTAAAAGCACATGTATCGCATCGTCGTCTCGCTCTCCGGTATGGGTTCGGGGCCGGGCGCTAGCGCCTGGCGTTCGCGGTCGTCTGCGAGCGCAACCTCTCGTCCTGCTTCCGGATCTCTCCGGTCGGGTCGCTGGGGGCGAAATCGTCGGCCTCGAACACCTGGCGGAGTTCGACCTCGGTCCCCCCGTCGAACGGCGCGCGCTTGAGCCATTCGATCGCCTCCTCCTTCGACTTCACCTGCCAGAGCCAGAAGCCGGCGATCAGCTCCTTCGTCTCGCTGAAGGGCCCGTCGGTGACCGTTCGCTTCGTCCCTGAGAATTTGACCCGGGCGCCCTTCGAGCTCGCCTGGAGTCCCTCCCCCGCGAGCATCACCCCGGCCTTCACCAGCTCTTCGTTGTACTTCCCCATCGCGGTCAGGATCTTCGCGTCCGGGAGCACGCCGGCCTCGGAGTCCTCGTTGGCCTTGACTATCACCATGAATCGCATCGTCCTGTCTCCTTCAGGTTTCGGTTCCCAGCCCAGTGGGCCGCCCGCCGGCGGCCGGCTCAACCTGGGCTCTACCTGCGCGTCGAACAAGGGGCGCCGGATTCGACACCCCCGCCCCGGCCCGCGGAGCGGCCCGAAACCCGCCAGCCCCGAAGGTTTCCCGTCAGCGCCCGATGTCCACCGCGATGCCGCGCCACTTCCCCTGGTTGAAGCGGATCACGCTCAGGGCGCAGCGGGTCGCGTGGCCCACCAGGATGGCGATCCAGATGTCGAGCGGATCGAGCCTGCTGGTCTGCCGGATCACCAGACAGATCCCGAGCGGCACGATGACCTGCGAGACGATCGAGATGTAGAGCGGGCTGCTGGTGTCGCCGGTGCCCTGGAGCCCCCCGGTGTAGGTGAGGGCGGTGGCGATCAGCAGCCCGGACACGCTGAGCACGCGCAGGAGCTGCACCCCGATCTCCACCACCGCCGGCTCGTGCATGCCGAAGATCGCGAGCAGCTGGCGGGGGAGGAACATGAAGAACAGGCCCACGAACGCCGCGCTGGTCAGCCCGTAGCGCGCGGCGATGCGGACCGCGCGGGCCGCCCGGTCCGGGTGCCCGGCGCCCAGGTTCTGGCCGGCCACCGCCGCGGCCGCGCCCATCAGCCCGACCGAGGTCCAGGTCACCAGCGAGAACAGCTCGTTGTAGGCCACGGCGAACGCCCCCTGCGCCGCCGCGCTCTGGGCCAGCGAGCCGATGAACCCGAGCATGAACACGCCGCCGATGTTCATCGCAATGCCCTGGATTCCGGTCGGGAGGCCGAACCGGAAGAGCGACCGGATGATCGCCCAGTCGGGGCGGAAGCCGTGGTGCCGCGGGAAGGACACCACCCAGCCCCCGCGCCACAGCTTCCAGAGCCCGTACCCGGACATGAGCCCCGAAGCGGTCACGGTGCCCATCGCCGAGCCCGCGGTGCCGAAGGCCGGGACCGGCCCCAGGCCGCGGATCAGGATCAGGTTGAGCACCAGGTTGAGCACCGTCATCCCGATGCCCAGGATCATCGGGGTCCGCGCGTCGCCCGCCGAGCGAAGCGCGCCGCTCAGCATGAAGAACACCAGCATGCCGCTGCTCAGGCCGAACATGATGCGCAGGAACGGGAGCGCCTGGACCTTGACCGCGGGGGCCGCGTTCACCAGGTCGAGCAGCCACGGCGAGGCGAAATAGCCGACCGGGGCCATG
>DASYRI010000097.1:0-6451 GCA_036004545.1 Gemmatimonadales bacterium | reverse complement strand
CCGGCACACGCCGTTCTTCAAGGGGTATCGGCCCCAGTTCTACTTCCGCACGACGGACGTGACCGGGAACGTGGAGCTGCCGGCGGGGGTGGAGATGGTGATGCCGGGGGACAACATCCAGATGACGATCGAGCTGATCACGCCGATCGCGATGGACGAGGGGCTGCGGTTCGCGATCCGCGAGGGCGGGCGGACGGTCGGCGCCGGTGTGGTGACGAAAATCTTGAAGTAGGAGGTAGCGAGGAGGAGGTAGCGAGAAGGGAACGGCAGTTCCCTCCTCGCTTCTCGCTACTCGCTACCTCCTCGAAGAGGGGCTATGCCTAGAGAGAAGATCATTCTGGAATGCACCGAGTGCAAGAACCGGAACTATTTCACCGACAAGAATCGGCGCACCCATCCGGAGCGGGTCGAGTGGAAGAAGTTCTGCCCCCGCTGCCGCGCGCACAAGCTGCACAAAGAGTCGAAGTGATGGAACAGGCGCAGGTCGTCGAGGGAGGTGAAGGGGGCGGTCGGGTGGTCCGCTGGGCGCGGAGCGCCCGGGACTTCCTGGTCGCCGTGCGGGGCGAGATGGGCAAGGTCTCGTGGCCCACGCAGGAGGAGCTGGTCAAGGCCACCCGGATGGTCGTCATCCTGTCGGCGATCGTCGGCGTCCTCCTGGGCATCCTCGACCTGATGCTGACCAAGGTGCTGGTGGACGGCGTCGCCGCGCTTGCGCGGTAGGAGCGGGAGCGCATGGAGCCTCGCTGGTTCGCGGTGCAGACGACCGCCGGGCACGAGAACAAGGTGCGCATGCTCCTGCAGAAACGGATCGAGGAGGACCCGCGCCCGGCCGAGCAGAAGCTGGTGCGCCAGGCTCTGGTGCCGGTGCAGGAGGCGATCGAGATCAAGAACGGCAAGAAGGTGGTGGTGGAGCGGAAGCTCTACCCCGGCTACGTGCTGATCGAGACGACGATGAGCCAGGAGGCCCAGCATCTGGTGAACAGCGTGCAGGGGGTCATCAAGTTCGTGGGTACCGGCAAGATGCCCCAGCCGCTCCGGCAGGAGGAGGTCAACCGCCTGCTCGGGGTCGCCGAGGAGACTGCCGAGGCCGGTCCCCAGGAGGAGATCCCCTACCTGATCGGCCAGGCGGTGGAGATCACCGAGGGCCCCTTCGCCGATTTCAGCGGCACGGTGGAAGAGGTCCTGCCGGAGAAGGGGAAGGTGAAGGTGTCGGTGTCGCTCTTCGGGCGGCCGACGTCGGTGGAGCTGGATTATCTCCAGCTCCGGGGGCATTGATGTCGAGGAGGTAGCGAGAAGGACATAGCGAGAAGGGAGGGGCAGTCCCCTTCTCGCTCCTCGCTGCTCGCTACCTCCTGAAGGTCCGCGACCGCACGGGTGAATGCGGCAGAATCGCCCCCGGCGAATGGTTCGCCGGCCGGCCTTCGCAACGAGGAGTCACATGGCCAAGAAGGTCGTCGCTGTCGTGAAGCTCCAGTGTCCCGCCGGCGCCGCGAATCCCGCCCCCCCCGTGGGCACGGCACTCGGGCCGCAGGGCGTGAACATCATGGAGTTCTGCAAGCAGTTCAATGCGCGGACCCAGAGCCAGGCCGGGATGGTGATCCCGGTGGTGGTCACGATCTACGCGGACCGCAGCTTCACCTTCATCACCAAGACGCCCCCGGCGGCGAACCTGCTGCTCAAGGAGGCCGGCGTCGAGAAGGGGAGCGCGCAGCCCAACCGGGTCAAGGTCGGCAAGGTGACGCGCGCCCAGCTGAAGAAGATCGCCGAGATCAAGATGGCCGATCTCAATGCGTCGGACCTCGACTCCGCCATGCGGATGGTCGCCGGCACCGCCCGCTCGATGGGGCTGGAGGTGGCGGACTGATGCCGGTCCAGGGCAAGCGGTATCGCGCCGCGCTCGCCACCGTGGACCGCACCCGGAACTACTCGCTGGGTGAGGCGGTGGCGCTGGTCAAGGCGGCGAAGTTCGCCAAGTTCGACGAGGCCGTGGACGTCGCGGTCCGGCTGGGCGTGGATCCCCGGCACGCCGACCAGATCGTCCGCGGCACCGTCGTCCTGCCGCACGGCACCGGGAAGACGGTCAAGGTGCTGGTGCTCACCCAGGGCGACCGGGTGAAGGAGGCCGAGGCGGCCGGGGCCGACTACGCCGGCATCGAGTACGTCCAGAAGCTCAAGGAAGGCTGGCTCGACTGCGACGTGATCGTCGCGACCCCGGACGTCATGGGTCAGCTCGGCCCGCTGGGCAAGATCCTGGGGCCCCGGGGGCTCATGCCCAACCCCAAGGCCGGCACCGTCACGATGGACGTGGCCCGCGCGGTCCGGGAGATCAAGGCCGGCAAGATCGAGTTCCGGGTGGACAAGACCGGCAACGTGCACGCCCCGATCGGGAAGATCTCCTTCGGCGCGAAACAGCTGGAGGAGAACCTGGCGGCGTTCCTGGAGACGATCGTGAAGGCCCGGCCCTCCGCCGCCAAGGGCGTATACCTCCGGTCGGCGACGGTCTCCAGCACGATGGGGCCCGGCGTGCGGCTGGATACGGCGGTCTACCGATGAGCAAGACCGAGCGCCAGGCCACCGTCGAGACGCTCGCCGAACGCTTCGGTGCGTCGCCCAACATGTACGTGACCGACTTCAGCGGCCTCGACGTCCGCAAGATCACCGAGCTCCGCCGCCGCCTCCGCGGCGCCGGCGCGCGCTACGTGGTGGTGAAGAACACCCTGGCGCAGCGCGCGCTCGCGGCCACCCGGATGGACGCGCTGGGCGAGCATCTGGCCGGCCCCACCGGGCTGGTGCTGGCGGGCGACGACCCGCTGGCGGCCGCCAAGGTGATCGGCGAGTTCGCCCGGGAGCACCAGAAGCCCACGGTCCGGATCGGCCTGGTGGACGGCCGCACCGTGGACCCCGCCTACGTGAAGCGGCTGGGCGAGCTGCCGTCCCGGAACGTCCTCCTGGGCCAGCTCCTGGGCGGGCTCAACGGAATACTCTCTCAGATGGTCGGCGCCCTCGAGGCGCTGCGCGCGAAGCGCCAGGCCGAAGCCTCCTGAACCGCACCGAGCAAGGATACGCGACGATGCCAACCATGACGAATGACCAGATCCTCGAGGCCCTCGGCGCCAAGACGGTGATGGAGCTGGCGGAGCTCATCGAGGCGTTCAAGACGAAATTCAACGTCACCCTCACCGCCGCGGCCGCGCCGGCCGGCGGCGGGGCGGGCGGGGCCGCCGCGCCGGCGGTCGAGGAGCAGACCGAGTTCACGGTCATCCTCAAGGAAAGCGGCGCCAAGAAGATCCAGGTCATCAAGGTGATCCGCGAGATCACCTCCCTCGGCCTCAAGGAGGCCAAGGACCTGGTGGACGGCGCGCCCAAGACGGTGAAGGAGGGCGCGTCCAAAGCCGAGGCGGAAGAGATCAAGAAGAAGCTGGAAGACCAGGGCGCCGTCGTCGAGCTGAAGTAGGGCGAAGCCCCGTCCCGAGCCGCACCGGGCGCCGCCCGGCCGGCGAAGGATCTGGACTCAACCCTGTTTCGGCGAGACGGCATGATGCTGACGCCCGTACATCCTGTCCGCGTTTCTCCGCGCACCCCGCGGCGGCCCCCGCATCGAGCGGGGGGCACCGCGGCGGGGCTCTTTTGTGCTTTTCCGAGGGTATGCAATGCCTGAGACCCGACCGCTGATTTCGTTTTCCAAGCGGGGCGACGCGATGCCGATGCCGCACCTGCTCGACATCCAGACCCGCGCCTTCCAGTCGCTGCTGGTGCCCGACGATGTGTCCGGCGCCCGCCAGGACGTCTCGCTGGAGCGCGTCTTCCGCGACCTGTTCCCGATTTCCGACGTGAACGGGAAGTACGAGCTCGACTTCAAGAGCTACCTGCTGGGCGAGACGAAGTACTCCGTGGAGGAGTGCATCGAGCGCGACATGACCTACGCCGCGCCGCTCAAGGCCACCCTGCTCCTCAACGTGTTCGAGGACGTGGACGGCCAGCGGCGGCTCAAGAACCAGATCGAGCGCGAGGTGTACCTGGGCGAGCTGCCGATCATGACGCCGCTCGGCACCTTCGTCATCAACGGAGCCGAGCGGGTGGTGGTGAGCCAGCTGCACCGCTCGCCGGGCGTAGTGTTCGAGGAGGAGACCCACCCCAACGGGCAGCGGCTGTTCTCCGCCCGGATCATCCCGTTCCGGGGCTCCTGGGTGGAGTTCACGATCGACATCCACGACGTGATCTACGTCCACATCGACAAGAAGAAGAAGTTCCCGGCCACGGCGCTGCTCCGCGCCTTCGGCTACGGGAGCAACGCCGACATCCTGCGGCTCTTCTTCGCGACGAAGATGCTCAACATCACCGGGAAGCTCGAGGGCCGCCAGGAGCGCCGCGAGGTGATCGGCGCCCTGCTCGCCGCCGACGTGCCCGACCCGGAGAACCCGGCGGGTCCGCCGCTCGGCGCGGTGGGCGACGAGCTCACCCCGGAGCGGATCAACGCGATGCGGCACGTCGGGGTGAAGACGGTGCAGTGCTTCGCCGGCTACACCACGCTCGACCTTCGCGAGGACGAGCAGCCCACCACCACCCGCGACCGGCACACCTGGATCCTGGCCTTCGCGGTGGCCGACCCGGAGACCGGCGAAGTGCTGGCCGAGGCGGGCGCCGAGCTCGGCGACGAGCTCCGGCAGCGGCTCATCTCGGCCGGGGTGGTCAAGGCGGACGTGCTGCTGCCGCCGGGCCGCGCCGAATCGCCGCTCATCAAGAACACCCTGGCGAAGGATCCCACCAAGAGCGAGGCCGACGCGCTGCAGCAGATCTACGGGCTCCTCCGCCCGGGCGACGCGCCCAACCTGGAGACCGCCCGGCAGCAGCTCCAGCGGCTCTTCTTCAACCCCAAGCGCTACGACCTGGGGCGGGTGGGCCGGTACAAGATCAACCAGCGGCTGGGCCTCCGGACCGATCCCAACCACACCGTCCTCACCGAAGAGGACTTCATCGCGATCATCCGGTACCTGATCGACCTGCACGACGGGCGCGGCCACACCGACGACATCGACCACCTCGGCAACCGCCGGATCCGGTCGGTGGGCGAGCTGATCGCGAACCAGTTCTCGGTGGGCCTCTCGCGGATGGCGCGGCTGGTGAAGGAGCGGATGAGCATCAACTCCGATCCGGAGAAGATCTCGCTCGACGACCTGGTCAACGCGCGGACCGTGTCGGCCGTGATCCAGGCCTTCTTCGGCTCCTCGCAGCTGTCCCAGTTCATGGACCAGACCAACCCGCTGGCGGAGCTGACCAACAAGCGGCGGCTCAGCGCGCTGGGTCCCGGCGGCCTCACCCGGGAGCGCGCCGGGTTTGAAGTGCGCGACGTGCACTATTCCCAGTACGGGCGGATGTGCCCGATCGAAACGCCGGAAGGTCCCAACATCGGGCTGATCACCAGCCTCTCCACCTTCGCGCGGATCAACGACCTCGGCTTCATCGAGACGCCCTACCGGATCGTCAAGGACGGGCGGGTGACCGACGAGATCCGCTGGCTTTCCGCGAGCGAGGAAGAGGGCTACACGGTGGCCCAGGCCAACGCGCTGCTCGATCCGCACGGCAAGTTCACCGACAACCTGGTGCTCTGCCGCAAAGGCGACGATTACCCGCTGCTGCCGCCCGCGCGGATCGATTTCATGGATGTGAGCCCGGAGCAGCTCGTCTCGATCGCGGCCGCGCTGATTCCGTTCCTGGAGCACGACGACGCGAACCGCGCGCTGATGGGCAGCAACATGCAGCGCCAGTCGGTGCCGCTGCTCTTCCCGCAGGCGCCGCTGGTGGGCACCGGGCTGGAGGAGAAGGTCGCCCGGGATTCCGGCGCGGTGATCGCCGCCCGCCGGGGCGGCATGGTCACCCGGGTCACCGCGGACGAGATCATCATCGACAGCGGGGAAGGGCAGTCGCCGATCGGCGACCAGCCGCTCACCCGGCTGGCGCAGGTGGACCGCTACCGGGTCAAGAAGTACTGGCGCACCAATCAGGACACCGCCATCAACCAGCGCCCCCTGATCCAGGAAGGCCAGCGCGTGGCGGACGGGCAGATCATCGCCGACGGGGCGGGGACCGAAACCGGCGAGCTGGCGCTGGGCAGCAACGTCACGGTGGCGTTCATGCCCTGGTACGGACACAACTTCGAAGACGCGATCGTGCTCTCCGAGCGCCTGGTCAAGGACGACGTCTACTCGTCGATCCACATCCAGGAGCTCGAGCTCCACGTGCGGGACACCAAGCGGGGCCAGGAAGAGATCACCCGGGAAATCCCCAACGTCTCCGATGAATCGCTGGTCGATCTCGACGAGCGGGGCATCATCCGGATCGGGGCCCACGTCAAGCCGGGGGACATCCTGGTCGGCAAGATCACGCCGAAGGGAGAGACCGAGCTCTCGCCCGAGGAAAAGTTGCTCACCGCGATCTTCGGCGAGAAGGCCAA
>DASYRI010000096.1:0-28927 GCA_036004545.1 Gemmatimonadales bacterium | reverse complement strand
ATCTGCTTCGCCTTCATGACGTAGTTCTCGGGGTGGTCGGGCGGCACGGCGGTGGGGGTGATCACGACCTCGGCGCCGTAGGCGCGGAGCAGGCGGACCTTCTCCTGCGACATCTTGTCCGGCAGCGTGAAGATGCAGTGGTAGCCCTTGAGCGCCGCGGCGATGGCGAGGCCGACCCCGGTGTTGCCGCTGGTGCCCTCGACCACGATGCCGCCGGGCCGGAGCTCCCCGGCCCGCTCCGCCGCCTCGATGATGGCAAGCCCGATCCGGTCCTTCACCGAGCCGCCGGGGTTCACGTACTCCGCCTTGCCGAAGACCGGCGTCCGGAGCCCCGCGGCCACCCGCCCCAGCCGGATGAGCGGCGTCCAGCCGATGGTGTCGAGGGCGGAGGCGTAGGGCTCCAGGTGCTGCGGCTTCATGGCGTCGTTCCCCCCGCCTCGCGGTCGGGATGGCGGAAGTGGACCGGCTGGGTGAAGAGCGTGGCGACCGCCGTCCCGTTCCGGAGGGCGGGCGCGAAATGCAGCTTCGGCACGGCGGCGAGCGCGGCGGAGTCGAACGCGGGATAGCCGCTCGACTCCTGCACCCGGCTCGAATCCGGCACCAGGCGGCCGGTTTCATCCACGAAGAGCCGGAGAAGCACCGTTCCGCTGATGCGCTGCTGATAGAGTGCCGGCGGGTATTCGACCGGCGATTCGGGGTCGGTGGCCACGGGAGGTTCGTCGCGGCGCGCGATGGTGGACACCCGGTCCGGGGGGAGGGTGAGCGTCGCGTCCGACTTCCGGCGACAGGCGCCGGTCAGCAGCCCGGTGGCGAGGATTCCCGCGAGCACTGGCTTGGCGGCGCGCATGGGAAAAAGGTAGTGCCCTTTACGCGGGTCCGCCCGCCCTCCGCTGCAGCTCCGCCAGCCGGTTGAGCGCCTCGAGCGGCGTCAGGGCGTTCAGGTCGAGGCTGCGGAGCTCCACCAGCGCGGGATCGGGTGGCGCCTCCACGAAGAGCGGCAGCTGGCCCGGATCGGGGTCGGGACCGGGCGTGCCGGGGACGACCCGGTGCTCACCCTCGAGGGTACGCAGCACCGCGTTGGCGCGGGTGACGATCTGCCGGGGCAGACCGGCCAGCTCCGCGACGTGGATGCCGTAGCTCCGGTCGGTGCCGCCGGGCTCGAGCCGGTGGAGGAAGACCACCTGCCCGCCCGCCTCGCGCACCGCGACGTTCAGATTCCGGGCGTGCTGGAGCCGCTCGGGGAGCTGCATCAGCTCGTGGTAGTGGGTGGCGAACATCGTCTTGCAGCCCACCGTATCGTGCAGGAACTCGGTCACCGCCCACGCGATCGCCACGCCGTCGTAGGTCGAGGTGCCGCGCCCGATCTCGTCGAGCAGGACGAGGGAGCGGGCCGTGGCGCCGTGCAGAATGGCGCTGGTCTCGCTCATCTCCACCATGAAGGTGGACTGGCCGCCTGCCAGGTTGTCAGAGGCGCCGACCCGGGTGAAGAGACGGTCCACCACCCCGATCTCGGCCCGCTCGCAGGGCACGAAGCTCCCCGTCTGCGCCAGGATGACGTTGAGACCGATCTGGCGGAGGATGGTGCTCTTGCCCGCCATGTTGGGGCCGGTGACCAGCTGGACCCGCTCGGCGGGGTCGAAGCGCACGTCGTTCGGGATGAACGTCTCGCGCGGCATCATCCGCTCGATCACCGGATGGCGGGAGGCGATGAGCACGATGTCGAACGAGGCGGTGACCACCGGCCGCCCATAGCGGTTGGCCACCGCGACTTCGGCCAGCGCGGCCCAGACGTCGAGCCGGGCCAGCACCCGGGCGGTCTGCTGGATCCGGGTGACGGCCCGGCCCACCGCGTCCCGCAGCGCGCCGAAGAGCTCCGCCTCCCGCTCGGCCACCCGCTCCTCCGCGCCCAGGACCTTCGCCTCGTACTCCTTGAGCTCGGGCGTCACGTACCGCTCGGCGGTGGCCAGGGTCTGCCGCCGCTCGTAGCCGGCGGGGACCTTGGCGCTGTGGGCGTTGGTGATCTCGAGGTAGTACCCGAACACCTTGTTGTAGCCCACCTTGAGCGACGGGATCCCGGTGCGATCGCGCTCTCGCTGCTGGAGCGAGGCGATGTACTGCTTGCCGCCCTCGCGGAGCGAGCGGCTCTCGTCGAGGGCGGCGTCGTAGCCTTCCCGGATCACGCCGCCGTCCCCGAGCGCGGCGGGCGGCCGCTCGGTGAGGGCGGCGGCGAGCAGGGCCGCAAGGTCAGCGAGGAGATCTAGCTCGCCGAGGAGCTCGAGGAGGGCGGACGGGCGGACCGGCGGACTGTCCGTCCGACCCCCCGACCGCCCGTCCGCCTCCCCGCACAGACCCTCCAACTCCGCCCGCACCGCCGGGAGCCGCAGGAACGAATCGCGCAGCGCGCCGAGCTCCCGCGGGATGGCGCGGCCTGCGGCGGCGCGGCCGGCCAGGCGCTCCAGGTCGCGCACGCCGTCGAGGGCCTCGCGGAGCGCCGCGCGGCGGATCGGATCGCGCACGGCGGTGTCGACCGCGTCGAGCCGGCGGCCGATCTCGACCGGATCGCTGAGCGGGGAGAGCAGCCACTGGCGGAGGAGCCGCGCGCCCAGAGGGGTCACGGTGCGGTCCAGCACCTCGAGGAGGGTGACCCCCTTCGCGCCGGCGCGGAGCGGCTCCACCAGCTCGAGATTCCGCCGGGTCATCTCGTCGAGCCAGAGGTGGGCGGCGGAGCGGCGGACCGAGGGGCGGGCGATGTGCGAGAGGCCGGCGGGCTTGAGGCCGGTGAGGTAGCGGAGCAGCGCGCCGGCCGCGCCGACCGCAGCGGCGTCCGTCTCGCCCAGGCCGAGGCCGTCCAGGGAGGCCAGGCGGAAGCGGCGGGCGAGCTCTTCGCCAGCGAGCCCGGAATCGAATTCCCAAGGCTCGCGGGCGGTACGCATCACCTCGGGGTCCGTGGCGACGTCGCTGCCCTCCGGCACCACGACCTCGGCGGGCTTGAGCCGGCCGAGGACCACCTCGAGCTCGCCGGCGGGGACGGTCTCGAGGAGGAATTCGCCGGTGGTGAGGTCGATGGAGGCGAGACCGACGGACAGGCGGTCAGGCGGACGGGCGGTCGGATCATCCGCCCGTCCGCGGGTCCGGCCGTCCGCCTTTCCGCCTCCGTTCACCGCCACAATCCAGTTGTTCCTTCCCCCGGCGATCCACCCGTCCTCGAGGAGGGAGCCGGGGGTGACCGTCTCGACCACCTCGCGGCGGACCAGCCCCTTGGCCGTCCTGGGGTCCTCGACCTGCTCGCAGATCGCGACCCGGTGGCCGTTTGCGACGAGCTGCCGGAGGTACTCCGCCGCCGCCTTGACGGGCACGCCGGCCAGCGGCACGCCGTCGCCGCGGGAGGTGAGGGTGATATTGAGGACCCGCGCGCCGAGCTCCGCGTCCTCGAAGAACATCTCGTAGAAGTCCCCCATCCGGAAGAAGAGGATCGCGTCCTGGTGGCGCGACTTGATCTCCCGGTACTGCGTGAGCAGGGGGGTGTCTTCCGAGAGGGTGACGCTCACGGCACCCGGACCACGAACGGCCGCCCGCCGAGCCGGGCCCTGATCCGTGCGGCGGCGGCCTCCGCGTCGGTGCGGCGCGGATAGCCGCCGGCCCGGATCTTCAGGAGCCCGCCCTCCCTCACCACCACCACGTCGAAGCCGGCGCGCTTGGCGCGAAGCGTCTCGGCGGCGGCGGCCGATTCGGTCTTCACGGCCGACAGCTGCACGTAGAAGCCCGGGGGGGTCGAGGACTCCCCGGCGCCTCGCGCGGCCGGCGGGGTTGCGGGGGGGGGCCGCGCGGCGGGCGGGCGGCGTCGGGGCGCCGCGGCGCGCGCGATGGAATCCGCCTTCGCCCGCGCGGCGGAATCCGCCGCGGCCGCCGAGACGCTTTCCGCCGCGATGGTGCCCAGGCTGCGGCAGCGCTGCTTCTGGAATTCGAGCTGGTTGCGGAGCTCGACGTCGTCGCCCACCGCGGCGATGCCAGCATCGGCGATCCGGCACGCCGCCGCCGCGTCGTGGCGGTCGCCGGCGGCGCGTGCCCCCCAGAGCGCCGCGATCGGGGTGAGCGGGCTCGCGGGATAATCGAGCAGGAGCTGGTCCACGTCCCGCACGGCGGCGACGGCATTTCCCCCGGCGTAGTCGAGCTGGGCGAGCTGCAGGAGCGCGTCGTCGGCCCAGGCTGACTGCCCGTAATCCACCACCACCCGGCGGAGATAGAGACGGCGGTCTCCCTCGGTTCCGGAGAGGAGGCCCATGGTGTAGAGCGCCTCCGGATAGAGCGAGTCCCCGGGCTCCGTGGCGGCGAGGATCCGGCCGGCGACGGCGCGTGCCGAATCGGAAAGCCCATCCTGGGCGAGGCGCACGGCGGCGACGAGGCGGGGGTCGTTCTGGGCGGAAAGACGGAAAGACGGAAGGACGGAAAGGAGGGACGCCAAGACGCAAAGACGCAAGGACGCAAAGACCCAACGATGCCAGGGCGGCAGGCTGGCACGACGGGGGGAGCTCGTTCCTTCCGTCGTTGCGTGGTTGCGTCCTTGCGTCTTCCTCACGCCGCGGCCCCCGCGCCGTAAGCCAGCTCCATGACGAGATCGAGCAGCACCCCGCGCTCGTCGGCGAGCGAGGTGCTCTTCAGGCGCCGGTCGGCGCGGAGCGCCCCCCGGACCGCGGCGTCCACCCGCCCGAGCGGCCAGTGCTCCGCGAGCCGGCTCCAGCGCTCCGCGGAACCGCGATAGTCGAGCCTGGGGGGCCGGGCGCGGAGGATGGCGCCGAAGACCGCGCGCTGGAGGGCGTCGGCTCTCAGGCCGCGGTCGTACTGCGCCCGCGCCAGTCCCAGCCCCACGAGCTGGGTACCGAGCAGCGTGACCAGGCCCACGCCGGAGACGCCGGTCTGGGCCAGAAGATGGGGAAGAATCCGCGCCGCCCGGGCGGTTTCGGCGTGGAGGACGGCCTCGCACCAGTCGGCCTGGGTCTCACCATGGCGGACGCCGAGGAGGGCGGTGACTTGCGCGAGGGTGACCGGCGTCTCGCCGCCCAGGCCGGCGAGCTTGTCGAGCTCGCTCCGCGCGAGCCCCAGGTCGCCGTCCATCACCTTGACGAAGTGGGCGGCCGCGTCGGGCTCGAAGCGAACGCCCCGCTCCTCCGCGCGCTTCATCAGCCACTTTTCCGCGAGCTTCGGCCCGTACCGGCCGACCTCGACCGCACAGGTGACCCGCGCGAGATCGGTATCGGCCGCGTTCCGATCGCCCCCACGCTCGTTCTCCCCGCCCCGCGCCGCGCCCTGGACCAGCACCACCACCGTTTCCGGGGCCGGCTTCTCGAGGTAGCGGAGCATCGCCGCCTTTCCGGGGGCGCGCTTGCTCCACGCTTCGACCTCGCGAATCACGACGACGCGCCGGTCGGCCATCATCGGCAGGGTGTCGCAGAGGGTCTCCACCGCCTCCGGATCGAGCTGGACGGCGGTTCGCTGGTCGTAGTTGAAGTCGCGCAGGGCGGGATCCAGCACCCGGTCGAGGATGGCGCGGATGACCTCGTCCTTGAGCACATCCTCCTCGCCGAAGAGATAGACGGCCGGCGGGATCTCCCCGCTCCGGATCAGCCTGGAAAGGGCGTCGAAGGACTGGGTGGGCATGGGGGAATCTTACTAGGGAGCTAGGGGGCTAGGGAGCTAGGGGCTGGGGGCCCTAGCTCCCCAGCTCCCCAGTTTCCTGGTCCCTCACGAAACAATTCACATACATCAACGCGCACAAGCTCTTTCCGTCCCGGATCTTTCCGGTCCGGATCATCTTCCCGACCTCGCTCCACCGCTTCTCGTGAACGGTGATGAATTCGTCCGCCTCCCGGGCCAGCGCCGCCGGCCGGAGGTCGGTGGCGAGGTAGAGGTGGATCCGCTCGTCGGTGAAACCAGGAGTGGTGAAGATGGTGGCGAGCCGCCGCAGCCGACCGGCCTCCATCCCCGCCTCCTCGACGAGCTCCCGGTGCGCGCACGCCTCGGGCGCCTCGCCCGGCACCAGGGTGCCGGCCGGGATCTCCCAGATCAGGTCGTCGGCGGCGTGGCGGAACTGGCGGATGAGCAGGACGCGTGGATCGGGACTCGCGGGATCGTCGAGGAACGGGACGACCGCCGCCGCGCCCGGGTGTCGGATCATCTCCAGCGTGCCGGTGGAGCCGTCGGGGAAGCCGACGGTGTCGTGGTCCACCCGAATGATGCTGCCTTGGTAGCGGGTTTCCGTCGCGAGGAGAGTCATTGTCGGGGAGCTAGGGAGCTAGGGAGCTAGGGAGCTAGGGAGCTAGGGAGCTTGGGAGCCAGGGAGCTAGGGAGTTGGGGGGACGCCTCCGCGCGGACCGATCAGCAGCCGGAGCGCGGCGACGGGGAGCTTGAGCGCTTCCAGCGCAAAGTAACCGGCCTCGGTCCGGCCGCCGGGAACAATGGGGCTGCTGCGGGTTGGCGAGGTGTAGGCCACGAGCGCGGCCCGGCGGGCCTCGAGTCGGAGCCGCGCCATGTGAAACGGATCGCTCACCAGGAGCGCGCGGCCCAGCTCCCGCCCGTGCATCCAGTCCGCCACCGAACGCATGGACTCCTCGGTGCTGCGCCCGTCCGGGCGGACGACGATCGCCGAATTGGGCACCGCGTGGGCGCGGAGGTACCGGTCGCCCACCGTGGCCTCACTCATCCGGTCGCCGGTGCCGATGCCGCCGGTCACCACGATGGTGGGGGCGAGCCCCTCCCGATAGAGCTCGAGGGCGTGGTCGAGGCGGGCCCTGAGCACCGGCGACGGGCGCCCGTTGTACTGGGCGGCGCCCAGCACCACGATCGCGTCCGCCGGCCGCCGCTGGTCGAGCCGGCTCGCCCACCACACCCAGCCGAGGAGCAGGCCGTACGCCACCAGCACCGCGACCAGGAGCCGCCCCCACACACCCCAGGGACGGAATCGGAGCGGGCGGGAGCGGGGCCAGATCACAAATCGAACGACTGGCCCAGCGTGGGGACCGCGACCTCCGCGACGCCCTCCTCCTTGAGGATCTGCGCCATCGCGGCGGCGGCGGGCGGCTCGCCGTGCACCACGAACGCCCGGCGGACCGGTCCGCCCAGCCGCCGGACCCAGGCACGCAGCTCGGTCCGGTCCGCGTGGGCGGAGTACCCCCCGATCGTCTGCACCTCGGCGCGGGCGTCGTGCATCTCGCCGAAAATCTTGACCTGCCTGGCGCCCTCCTGGATGCGGCGGCCGAGAGTGTTCTCCGCCTGGAAGCCGACGAAGAGCACACAGTTCTTCGAGTCGCCGATGTGGTTGGCGAGGTGGTGGAGGATCCGGCCCCCCTCCACCATCCCGGAGGCGGCGATGATCACCGCGGGGCCGATGAGGCCGTTGAGCTGCTTCGAGTCCGCCACCGAGCGGACGTATTCGACCAGGGGGAAATCGAAGATCGCGTCGGTCCGCGCGAGCAGCTGCTCCCGCCGGTCGAACACCTCGGGGTGCATCCGGAAGACCGAGGTGGCGTCCACCGCGAGGGGGCTGTCCACGTAGATCCTGATCTGCGGCACCTTCCCCTTGTCGAAGAGCTCGTGCAATCCGTAGACGAGCTCCTGGATCCGGCCCAGGGCGAAGGCCGGGATCAGGACCTTTCCGCCGCGCGCGGCCACCCGCCGCACCATCTCGCCGAGGATTTCCTCGCCCCGGGCGACCGACTCGTGGTCGCGGTCGCCGTAAGTGGACTCGACGATGAGCGTATCAATCGGCCCGCTGGGCGGCTCGGGGTCCCTGATGATGGGCAGCCCGGTGCGGCCGATGTCGCCGGAGAAAACGATCCGCTGCGGCGTCCCCTCGGTGAGCCGGAGGTCCACCGAGGCGGAGCCCAGGATGTGCCCGGCGTCGGTGTATTCGAAGGCGAGGTTCTTCCGGAGGTAATGAATCCGGTGATAGGGGAGGCCGACCATCAGGTCCTGCACCGCGAGCGCGTCGGCCAGGGTGTAGAGCGGCTCGCTCTCGGGGCCCTGCTTCCCCCGCTTGGCGAGATAGGCGGCGTCGCTTTCCTGGATGTGCGCCGCGTCGGGAAGCATCACGGCGGAAAGGTCGCGGGTGGCCGGGGTGGCGTAGATGGGCCCGTGGTAGCCGCCGCGCACCAGGAGGGGGAGACGGCCGATGTGGTCGAGGTGGGCGTGGCTCACCACGATCGCATCCACCCGCCGGGCGTCGAAGGGCAGGTTGGCGTTGAGCGCCGCGGCCTCCGCGCGGTGGCCCTGGAAGAGGCCGGCGTCGAGCAGGATCCGGGCGCCGGCCGCCTCGAGCAGATGCATGGAGCCGGTGACCTGGCCGGCGGCGCCCCAGAAGGTGAGCTTGGCTCCCGACATGCGTGAGGCTCCTTGTTCGGTCAAGGGTCAACAGTCAACGGTCAACGGGAACAGCCGCGTGCGCGAGGATCTGCGTGCGAGGGGCAGGTCCCGTTGACCGTTGACCGTTGACTGTTCACGCAGTTGCAGCTCCCGTCGCTCACCGGGTCCCGAATATCCGGTCCCCCGCGTCGCCGAGCCCCGGCAGAATGTAGCCGTGCGGGTTGAGCTCGCGGTCGAGCGCCGCCGCGTAGACCGGGACGTCGGGGTGCGCGTCGAGCATGGCCTGGACGCCCTCGGGGGCGGCGACGAGGCAGAGAAACCGGAGCCGGGCGGCTCCCGAGGCGCGAAGCTGGCTCACCGCGGCGACGGCGGAGCCGCCGGTCGCGAGCATCGGGTCCAGGACGAAGAAATCCCGGTCGGTCTCGGCGGCCGGAACCTTGTAGTAGTAGCTCACCGGCTGCAGCGTGTCGTGGTCGCGGTAGAGCCCCACGTGCCCCACCCGGGCGGAGGGAACGAGCTGGCTGATCCCCTCGACCATGCCGAGCCCGGCGCGGAGGATGGGTACCAGAGTGAGCTTCTTGCCGGCCACGCGGCGGGCGGTCGTGCGCTCGAGCGGCGTGTCGATCTCGACCGGCTCGGTCGGGAGGTGGCGGGTGACTTCATAGGTCATCAGCATCGCGATCTCCGAAACCAGCTGCTTGAAGTCCTTGACCGGCGTGGCCTTGTCGCGGAGGATCGAAAGCTTGTGCTGAATGAGCGGGTGCTCGAGGACGGTGAGGTTGGGGAAGCGGGTCTGGGCGTGGGGTGGCATGGCGGGGAATATACCGTGCAGATGAGGAACGGTTAACCAACGATGACGGTATTGCGTGGGTCCCTGCGCAATGCTATTACCATCGCCCGGGTCTCCCGATCCCCCGCTGCCCCTTCGGGCGTGGGCCGGTACGGCGGCGCCGGGTCCTGGACCGGATCGCGACGGAAGGGGGCCCCGAAGCATCGTCCCGTGTTCTTAACCAAGAGGTCACTCGTATGAAGATCCCATCACTGGGCGGGACCGGCGCGGTGACGGTCCTGCTCCTCGCCAGCGCGGCGACCGGCGGCGTGGCGCAGGACTCCAAGGACAAGGACCAGGTCCAGAAGTGCGACAAGCCGATCGGGACCCTGGCCGTCCACGAGCCGCAGCAGGATTACCTCGCCGCGCTCCAGCGCTACAAGCTGGGCTCCCCGGTGGGGCTGATCCGGATGATCGTGCAGCAGTCGAATTGCTTCGTGGTCGTCGAGCGCGGCGTGGCGATGCAGAACATGCAGCAGGAGCGGGCCCTCGCCCGCGCCGGCGAGATGCAGCAGAATGAGAACATCGGCGGCGGCCAGATGAAGGCGGCGGACTTCATCCTGACGCCGGCGGTGGTCTTCGACAACCCGAATGCCGGTGGCGTGGGGGGCGCCGCCGGGGGGCTCCTCGGCCGCGGCAAGCTCGGGGCGCTCGCCGGCGGGGTCAAGTTCAAGGAGGCGCAAACCAGCATGCTGATCGCCGACGCCAGGACCAGCGTGCAGGTGGCCGCGGCCGAGGGCAAGGCGAAGAAAACCAACTTCGCGCTGGGCGGATTCGGCTGGGCCGGAGGGCTGGGGGTGGCCGGCGGAGGTTATTCCAATACCGCCGAAGGCAAAGTCATCGCCGCCTCGTTCTTCGACAACTACAACCATATCGTGGAGGCGCTCCGGAGCACGCCCGGCCTGATGGCACGCGCCGAGCGGTTCAAGGGCGCGGGGCTCGACGGCTCGGAGGTGAAGGCGGGCGCGGTGTACGCCGAGGGCGACGTCGTCACGCCGAAGATCGACAACGTGAAGTTGTTCGCGGAACCGAAGGATGGAGCGAAGGCCCTGGCGACGCTGAAGCTGACCGACAAGCTGGTCTACCTCGGCGAGGATCAGAACGGCTACCTCAAGGTCCAGGGCTCCGACGCCGAGGGGTGGGTGAAGAAGTCGCTGGTGAAGAAGTAGAAGCCGGCGGGCGCGCCTTCGATGCACGACAGCCCGACATCCGAGCGGAGGGTTGGCCCCGGGGCGCGGATATCCATATATTGCGCGCCCCGGGGCCAGGTAGCTCAGTTGGTAGAGCAGCGGACTGAAAATCCGCGTGTCGGCGGTTCGATTCCGCCCCTGGCCATGCGCGGCGGCCGCCGCGCCCCGCCCGCCGGCTCCGACGGCCGCCCTTCCGGGCGGCCGTCGTCGTTCCGGGGCCCGCCACTTGACGGCGGGAGCTTCGCGTCGTACATATGTGGCATCGCCACATATGGAGCTCCCGATGCCGGACCGGGAATGGAAGAAGGGCAGCGCCGAGCTCCTGATCCTCTCGCTGCTGGAGCACGAGGCCCGCCACGGCTACGAGCTGGGCCGGCTCATCGAGGCCCGCTCCCGCGGGGTGCTCCGCTTCCACGTCGCCTCGCTCTACCCGATGCTCTACCGGCTCGAACAGCGCGGGGTGATCGCCGGCCGCTGGGTGGAGAAGGCCGGCCAGCGCCGCCGGCGCTACTACCGCCTGACTCCGGAGGGCCGGAAGCTCCTCGCGGCCCAGCGGCGGAGCTGGAGCGCCTTCGTCCAGGCGATCGGCCGGATCGCCGGCGTGCAGCATGCCTGAGTGGCGCGCCGAGCTCCGGCGCCGGCTCGCCCCCCTCCGCCTTCCGCCCACCCGCGAGGCCGAGATCGTCGAGGAGCTGGCCCAGCACCTCGACGACCGCTATCGGGAGCTTCGGAGCCGCGGCGAGCCCGACGCCGCCGCGCGCCGGGCCGCGCTGGACGAGATCAGCGAGTCCGGCGGCCTCGCGGAGGCGCTTGCCGGCATCGAGCGGCCGGACGCCCCGGCGCCGATACCGCTGGGCGGGGGCTCCCCGGGGGGAGGAGGCCCCCGAGGCGGGTGGCTCGCCGCTCTCGCGCGGGACCTGCGGTACGGACTCCGGATGCTCCGGCGCCGTCCGGCGTTCACCGCGATGGCGGTGCTCACGCTCTCGCTCGGCATCGGCGCGAACACGGCGATGTTCAGCGTCGTCAACTCGGTGCTGCTCCGCTCCCTCCCGTACCCGGAGGCGGAGCGGCTGGTCTCCTTCTGGGGGACCGCGCCGGAGAAGCGGCTCCCGGTGGTGGCGTTTCCGGAGGGGCTGTTCCTCTGGTACCACGCCCGGAGCCGGAGCTTCGAGCGCCTGGCCGCGTATACCGCCGGCGGCGCGAGCCTGGTCTCCGAGGGCCAGGCGGAGCGGCTGGCCGCGGCCTACGTGTCCGCCGACTTCTTCGCTACGATGGGAGTCGGCCCGGTCCGGGGGAGGAGTTTCGCCGCCGAGGAGATGACCGAAGGCCGGAACCAGGTTGCCGTGCTGAGCTACGCCCTCTGGCGGCGGCGCTTCGGCGGCGATCCCGGGGTTCTCGGCAGGTCAATCTCGCTCGGTGGTGCACCGACGGTGGTGGTCGGCGTCATGCCGGCGGGGTTCGACTTTCCCCGGCGGACCGAGATCTGGCGTCCCCTGGTGCTCAGGCCGGAGGGACTCGACAGCTGGTACCTCTCGGCCGTCGGTCGCTCGAGACCGGGCCGGAGCGCGGAGGATGCGCGGCGGGAAATCGCCGGTCTCACCGACGATTTCATGCTTGCCCGCCCAGCCCGGTTTCCCGATGCGAAGCGCGGCGGGGCGCGGATCGTGGCGATGCCGCTGCGGGACGAACTGGTGGGCGAGGCGAAGACACCGCTCCTCGTGCTGCTCGGCGCCGTCGGGCTGGTGCTGCTCATCGCCGCCGCGAACATCGCCAACCTGCAGCTCGCCCGCGCGGCGGCCCGCAGCCGCGAAGTGGCGATGCGCTGCTGCGTCGGCGCGAGTCCTGGGCGGGTTGCGGCCCAGCTTCTCACCGAGAGCCTCCTGCTGGCGATCGCGGGTGCCGGGGCGGGACTCCTGCTCGCGCTCCTCTGCCTCCGCCTGCTCCGCGGACTGCCGGCGGGCCTGCTCCCCCGGCTTGAGGAGGTGAGCCTCGACGGCTGGGTTTTGCTCTTCGCTCTGACAATAGCGCTCGGCGCCGGCCTGCTCTTCGGCGTGGCACCGGCGCTCCGGGCCTTCCGGGTGAACCTGCAGGACGCCCTTCGGGAGGGCGCCCGCGGCGGAACCGGAAAGCCCGGTCGACGGCTCAGCAACGGATTCGTGGTCGCCCAATTCGCGCTTTCGCTCATCCTGCTCACCGGCGCCGGCCTGCTGCTCCAGAGCTTCCGGCGCCTGCTCGCGGTGGATCCCGGATTCCGCCCGGAGAACGTCCTGGTGGCGCGGGTCGCGCTGCCGTATCCCAAGTACTCGGAGGCAGCCCAGATCCGGGTCTTCTACAGCCGGCTGATGGAGGCGGTGCAGGCGATCCCCGGCGTGGCGGCGGCCGGCCTCAACACCCGGATCCCGTTCAGCCGGGGGAACCCGCAGAGTGAGCTGTACGTCGAAGGCCGGCCGCTCGCGCGGGGGGAGCCGGTGCCGGTGATCAATGTCCGGAGCGTCACGCCGGGCTACTTCGCGGCGATCGGGACCCCGATCCTCCAGGGCCGCGGATTCGAGGCGAGTGACAACGACGCGGCATTGCGGGTGGCGGTCGTGGACCAGACGGTGGCGCGGCAGTACTGGCCCGGCGGCGACGCGCTCGGAAAGCGGATCCGGTTCGGCGCCGACTCGACCAGCCCCTGGTGGACCATCGTCGGCATTGCGCCGAACGTAAAACATGCCGGCCTGAACGAGACGCCGAACTTCGAGGTGTACATGCCGTACGCCCAGGCGGTGGAGTGGTCCGCCTACCTCGTGGTGCGCGGAAGCGGCCCTTCCGAAGGGCTCACCGGCACGCTCCGGCGCCGGGTCGCCGAGCTGGACCCCTCGATCCCGCTGTTCGAAGTGCAGACGATGGAGCAGGCGGTGGCCGGCTCGCTCTCGACCCGGCGCATCACCAACGTGCTGCTCACCGGCTTCGCGCTGCTCGCGCTCCTGCTCGCCGCGATCGGGATCTACGGCGTGATGTCGCTCAGCGTGACCGGGCGGCTCAACGAGTTTGGCGTGCGGCTCGCCCTCGGCGCGTCCCCCGGCGACGTGCTCCGCCTGGTGCTCCGGGAGGGGCTCCTCCTGGCCCTGGCCGGGCTTGGGCTGGGACTCGCCGGTGCGGCGTGGCTCACCCGGTTCCTGCGCGGGCTCCTCTTCGAGGTGCCGGCCCTCGATCCCGCCACCTTCGCGGCCGTGGCGCTGCTGCTCGCCGGAGTGGCCGCTTTCGCCTGCTACCTCCCCGCCCGCCGGGCCACCCGGACCGACCCTATCTCCGCGCTGCGCCGGGAGTAAGCCGGTCGTTCCCTGGTCTGTCTTCCGGCTCTAATCTCGCCGTCAACCAAAGGCCACCATCATGTAACATCATGTCCTGCTTCACTCCACCTCTTGCAATAATTCGACCCAATGATTATCTCTAGCGCCCCATGGCTGATCGGAACGACGCCCCGACCCCCGAGACCCCGCGCTGGCAGCGCCGCCCCACCGAGCGCCGCCGCGAGATCCTTGACGCCGCGGCGCTGGTCTTCGGCGAGCACGGCTTCGAATCCGCGACGCTCGCCCTCGTGGCGGAGCGTGCCGGGGTAAGCTCCGGCACGGTCCAGCACTACTTCGGCACCAAGACCGCGCTCTTTCAGGAAGTCATCACCGACCGATTCTTCTCGAGCGCCGCCGAGGACGAGGCGCTCCTCATCAATCATCGCGGCAGCTACTCCCAGCTGCTCCGGGCGCTGCTCACGCGTACCTGGACCCGGCTGCGGAGGCCAGGCACAGCGGACTTGATGCTGGCGGGGATGGCTTCGGCGGGAAACTGTCCCGAGGCCGGCCGCGTCGTTTCGGGGGAGGTGGCCGGGCGCTTCCCGAGGGTGCTGCAGGGCGTGATCCAGGCGGGGGTAGAGGGCGGCGAGTTCCACCCGGTCAACGCCGAGCAGCTGGCGCGGGTACTGGGCGCCGCGATGAAGGGGCTGGTGGTGGGGCATCGACGCATGGCGCAGTTCTGTCCCGGCGCGCCGGCGCCGGAGCCGGACGGGGCGATGGAGGAGCTGTTGCAGCTGGTGGAGCGCGGGTTGGTCAAGGCGGAAGGAACGGACAAGGAGAGGCAGGTATCATGAGCTTCGAACCAAGCGCGGTGTCCCCTGGGCGGCGCCCGGCGCCCCTCCGCGGTCATCGCATCGTTCTTCTTGCCCTGGCCGCGTTCGGCTGCAAGCAGGCGCCGCAAGGCGGCGCGCCGCCCCCGCCGGAAGTGGCGGTGGTGCAGGTGACCCCGCGTACGGTGGACGAGGTGTATGAGTTCTCCGGGAACGTCGAGGCCTCGAAGAGCGTTTCGGTGCGTCCCCAGGTAGGCGGGGTGATCGTGGAACGGCCCTTCGTGGAGGGACGCGCGGTGAAGCGGGGCGAGGTGCTCTATCGCATCGACCCGACCGCGTACGACGCGGACTGGCGCGCGGCCAAGGCCCGCCTCGCTGACCAGGAGGCGCGGCTCGCCAACGCGGAGCAGAGCCTGGCCCGGTTCACGGCGCTGGTGTCGGACAACGCGATCTCGAAGCAGGACTACGACAACGCCGTGGCCCAGGAGAAGCAGGCCCGGGCCGGCGTGGACGAGGCGAAGGGCATCGTGGACCGGGCCAGGAAGAACCTCGATGACACCGCCGTACGGGCCGAGCTCGCCGGCCGGGTGGGCCGGGCGATGATCGAGCGGGGGCAGCGGGTGAAGGGCACCGACGATGTGCTCACCACGATCGACGTACTCGACCCGATCTACCTGACCTTCCGCCCTTCGGCGCAGCAGCTGCTCGCCTGGCGGCGCGACCCCGAGGCGGCGCGGGCGCTCACGGTCGGGGGCTCGGTCAAAGTGCAGGCGGTGCTGTCGGACGGCTCCACCTATTCGCGGGTGGGCCGGATCGGGTTCATTGATCCGGTGGTGGACCCCGCGACCGGCACCCAGCAGTTCCGGGCCGAATTCGCGAACCCGGAGCGGATCCTGTTGCCGGGGCAGTTCGCGCGGGTGAGGCTCCTCGGCCTCCAGCGGGAGAACGCAATCGTGGTGCCGCAGCGGGCGGTGCTCCAGGCGATGGGCCGCCAGACGGTGTTCGTGGTAAACGCGGGCGACACGGTGAACGTGCGCGACGTGACCGCGAGCGCCTGGACCGGCGGCGACTGGGTCATCGAGCAGGGCCTCGCCGCCGGCGACCGGGTGATCGTGGATGGGGTGCAGAAGATCGGTCCGGGGCTCAAGGTGCGCCCGGTGGCGGCCGCCGACAGCGCGACCGCGGCGGTCGGTGCCGGTTCCGGTGCGCCGGCGGCGAAGCCGACGGCGGCACCCCCGGGCCCGCGGGCGGCGGCCCGGCCCAAGCCGGGAGGGCCGGGCAAGTGAGCGCGGACCCCAACGCGGGCGAGATCCGCTACTTCTTCATCCGCCGCCCGGTGCTGGCGGGCGTGATCTCCATCGTGATCACGCTGCTGGGCGCGTTCGCGATGATCCGGCTTCCGATCAACCGCTTTCCCCAGATCACGCCCCCCGCCGTGCAGGTGACGGCGGTCTATCCCGGCGCCAGCGCGGAGGACCTCGCCCAGGCGGTGGCGGCGCCGATCGAGCAGCAGCTCTCGGGGCTCGACGGGCTGCTCTACTACCAGTCGGCCAACTCGAACGCCGGGGTGATGTCGCTCTCGGTGTACTTCGATATCTCCCGGGACCAGGACCTGGCCGCGGTCGAGGTTCAGAACGCCGTCAAGCTCGCCGAGCCGCAGCTCCCCGACGAGGTGCGCCGGAACGGGATCGTCATCCAGAAGACCAATACCAACATCCTGCTGGTGGCGGCGCTGGTCTCGAAGGACCCCCGCTACGACCCGGGGTATCTCAGCAATTACTCCAAGCTCTACATCGAGGACGAGCTCAAGCGGCTCCCCGGCGTGGGCGGCGCGCAGACATTCGGCGGGTTCGACTTCTCGATGCTGCTCTCCCTCGACCCGGAGAAGATGGCCCAGCTCGGCATCACGGTGCAGGACGTGGCCGCGGCGGTGCGGGAGCAGAACGCCACCAACCCGGCGGGGCGGCTGGGGCGGGAGCCGGCGCCGGCGGGCACCCAGCTCACGCTCCCGGTGACGACCGCCGGCCGGTTGCAGACGCCGGAGGAGTTCGGGAGCATCATCGTGCGGGCGCGGCCCGACGGCTCGCTGGTGCGGGTGCGGGATCTCGCCACGGTGCGGCTCGGCGCGCAGAGTTACGACGCGGCGGGCCGGATGAACGGGGAGCCGACCACGTTCATCCTGGTCTTCGCGCGGCCGGCCGCCAACAACCTCCTGGTCCGGAACGAGATCGAGAAGCGCCTCAAGGAGCTTTCCCGGACCTTCCCCGCCGGGGTACGGTACGAGATCCCGTTCGACACCACGCCGTTCATCACGGAATCCATGAAGGAAGTGGTGAAGACCCTGGTCGAGGCGATGCTGCTGGTGACGCTGGTGGTCTTCGTCTTTCTGGGGAGCGGGCGGGCGACGGTGATTCCGATGGTGGCGGTGCCGGTGAGCATCATCGGCACCTTCCTGGGCATGCAGGTGCTCGGGTTCACCATCAACACCCTTACCCTCTTCGGGCTGGTGCTCGCCATCGGCATCGTGGTGGACGACGCCATCGTGGTGATCGAGAACGTCGAGCGGATCATGGACGAGGAGGGCCTCCCGCCCCGTCAGGCGGCCGACAAGGCGATCCGCCAGGTGGCCGGCGCGCTGGTGGCGATCGTGCTCTCGCTCGCGGCGGTGTTCGTGCCGGTGGCGTTCATCTCCGGGATCACCGGGGCGATGTACAAGGAATTCGCGCTCACCATCGTGATCGCGATCACCATTTCCGGCGTGGTCGCGCTCACCCTCACGCCGGCGCTCTGCGCCACGCTGCTTCGCCACTCGACCGGCGAAGTGACCCACGGCTTCTTCGGGGCCTTCAACCGCGGGTTCGAGGGAACCCGCTCGCGCTACCTCCGCGCCGCCGGCCGGATCGTCGGCAGCCCGCGCGCCGGGCTCGCGGGGTTCGCGGTGATGCTGGCGCTGGTTTTCCTGCTCTTCAAGCGGGTGCCGGGGGCGTTCATTCCGTCGGAGGACAAGGGGTTCTTCGTCCTCGCCGTCCAGCTGCCGGACGCGGCCTCCAAGCCGCGCACCGAGGAAGTCGTGAGCCGGATCGAGCGCATGGTGCTGGCGGATTCGGCGGTGGAGCGGGTGAACACCCTGGTCGGGCTCGACCTGCTGACGTTTTCCAACCAGACCAACAGCGCCACGATGTTCGTCCGGCTCAAGCCGTGGAGCGAGCGGACCCGGAAAGACCAGAGCC
The DNA here is from genome assembly GCA_036004545.1 of Gemmatimonadales bacterium. GTDB lineage: Bacteria > Gemmatimonadota > Gemmatimonadetes > Gemmatimonadales > GWC2-71-9 > JABFSM01. The sequence goes on along the minus strand of DASYRI010000096.1, from coordinate 11,218 downwards.
TCGACGCCATCACCAACCGGGTGAACTTCGCCCTGTTCGGGATGAAGGAGACGATCGCGTTCGCCTTCAACTTCCCGGAGATCCCCGGCCTGGGCCGGACCAGCGGGCTCGAGATGAACCTCCAGGCCCGGGCGGGACAGGACTACCGCGCCTTCGCCCAGCAGGTGCAGGCCTTCGTGCAGGATGCGAACCAGCTCCCCGAGCTCGCGGGCGCCGTGTCGCTGGTCCGGGCCAACGTCCCGCAGTTGTTCGTGAAGGTGGACAAGGAGGCGGCCCGGTCGCGCGGGGTAGGGGAGGGCCAGATCTTCTCCACCCTCCAGGCGATGCTCTCGACGCTCTATATCAACGACTTCAACCTCTACGGCCGCACCTACCGGGTGCAGACCGAGGCGCAGGCGCCGTTCCGCCAGCGGCCGGAGGACATCGGCCGGTTCTACGTGCGAAGCGACCACGGCGACATGGTGCCGCTCTCCGCGCTGGTCTCCACCGAGATGCGCGGCGGCCCGAGCATCCTCTCCCGATTCAACGGCTTCTCGTCGGCGCTGGTGACCGGCGCACCCAAGCCGGGGCGGAGCTCGGGCGAGATGCTCGATGCCGTGGAGCGACTGGTGGAGCAGAAGTACGCCGCGCAGGGCATCGGCTACGGCTACAGCGGGCAGTCGTACCAGGAGCGCATCTCGGCGGGCGGGAGCCAGCTGGTGATTGTGCTCGGGCTCATCATGGTGTTCCTGGTGCTCGCGGCCCAGTACGAGAGCTGGGCGATTCCCTTCGCGGTGCTGCTCGGCGTGCCGTTCGGCGTCTTCGGGGCGCTGCTCGGCGCCTGGCTCCGGGGGATGGCAAGCGACGTCTACTTCCAGGTCGGGATGATCGCGGTGATCGGCCTCGCGGCCAAGAACGCGATCCTGATCGTGGAGTTCGCCAACAAGCTCCGCGCCGAGGGGCGCTCGGTGCGCGACGCGGCGCTGGAAGCCGCCCGGCAGCGGCTCCGGCCGATTCTCATGACCTCGTTCGCATTCATCTTCGGCGTGGCGCCGCTGGTGGTGGCGGGCGGGGCAGGGGCGGCGAGCCGGCACTCGATCGGCACCGGGGTGTTCGCCGGGATGCTCTCGGCGACGCTGGTCGGCATCTTCTTCATCCCGCTGTTCTTCTCCGTCATCCGCGGGCTCGCCGATCGCGGGCTGGCACCCCGGCGCGGGGCGGCCGCGGTCACCGCCCCGGCTCCGGCTTCGCCGGACACGGAGTGACCATGCGCTCGCCTCGTCTCGCGGGCGTGAGCCTGCTCCTGCTCGCCGGCTGCGCGGTGGGCCCTTCGACCCGGGTCCGTCCGCCCGCGCCGGTCTCCGCCCGCGCCGGCGACAGCCTGACGGCCCCGGCGCCCCGCCGCTTCCTCGATTCGCTCGCCATCGCGCGGGACCGGGAGCGCGGCGACACCGCGAGCCCCGCGCTCTGGAAGCCCAGACCCCTGGCTCTCGACTCGGCCGGCGACCGCTCCTGGCTCGACGTGCTGCGCGACCCGCAGCTGGTGGCGCTGGTGGATACCGCGATCCGCAACAACAAGGATCTGCAGGTCGCGGTGGCGAGGGTGCGCGAGTACCGCGCGCTCGCCGGCGTGGCACGGGGAGACCTCTTCCCGCAGCTCTCCGGGAATCTGGTCGCGAGCGAGAACCGGATCGCGTTCGGCGCATTCCCGGAGCAGAGCTTCAACGTGGTCCGGCTCACCGGCGACCTCGCGTGGGAGCTCGATTTCTGGGGCAGAATCCGGCGGCAGGCGCAGGCGGCGGGATTCGACCGCGCGGGCCGCGAAGAGGAAGAGCGCGCCGCCGTGGTGACGCTGGTGAGCGACGTGGCAACGACGTATCTCGAGCTCCGGGAGCTGGACCAGGAGCTCGCGATTTCGGAGCAGACCCTCGCCTCGCGCCAGGCGTCGCTGGAGCTGGCTCGGCGGCGGTTCGCGCAGGGGGTGATCTCGGAGCTCGACGTGCGGCAGTTCGAGGCCCAGGCGGCGGAGCCGGCGGCGCGGGTGGCGGAGTTCGCCGAGCAGCGCGCCCGGAAAGAGCACGAGCTGAGCGTGCTGCTGGGACGATCGCCGGGCCCGGTGCCGCGCGGGGCTCCGCTCGCCGCGACGGTACAGGCGGTCCAGGTGCCCGACTCGATTCCTTCGGAGCTGCTGATGCGACGGCCGGACGTCCGCCTTGCCGAGCGCGACTGGCAGGCGGCCACGGCGCGGGTGGGGCTCGCGATCGGGAACCGGCTCCCGCGGGTGATACTCACCGGATCGTACGGGCGGCAGCGGGAGAGCTTCGGGGCGCTGTTCGACAGCGCGAGGGACATCTACACCGCGCAGACGGGCGTCTCCGTGCCGCTCTTCACCGGCGGCAGGCTGCTCGACCAGCAGCGCGCCGCGCGGGCCCGCGCCGACCAGTCGCGGTCCCGCTATGAGCAGACGGTGCTCCGGGCGCTCGAGGAGGCCGACGACGCGCTGGCGGGGCTCCGGCTCTCGCGCGACCAGCTGGTGGCGCAGGAAACCCAGGAGCGCGCCCTCGCGCGCGCGTTCGCGCTCGCCGATCAGCGCTACCAGAGCGGGGTGTCGAGCTACCTCGAGGTGCTGGACGCGCAGCGGTCGCTCTACGCCGCGCAGCTCGCCCTGGTCGGGCTCGAGCGGCGCTATCTCGCTGCGACCGTTCAGCTATACAAGGCGTTGGGGGGCGGGTGGGCCGCAGCCGCGCCGGTGCGCTAGCCCGGGGACACCAGCCCGTGGCGGGAATCCAGCGTCTTGACGCCGGGCGCGAACGCCATATCATGTAAATACCCTCATCGGGAAGGGAGGGTCCGGGAGCTCCGGCTGACGACAGGGTACCCCGTTCAGACGGTTCGTCCCACAGATGCCGCACATCACGAGCAGGGCTCAGCCGTAACTCAGTTCGCGCCAGGGGGCGCATACGGTAGCCATAGCAGGAGTAGCAGCAGGTGGCGTTGCAGCAGCAATTGCGGTAGCAGTTGCGGTACCACTGGCAGCAGCCCGTAGTTGCGCCCCCGGGCAGGAGGCGCCGCCTCCGTAGAGCGGCACGACCGCCGCCGTAAGATCGAGTGAGGGCACCCGGATAGTAAGGGGTGCCCTCTCTTATATTCCGGCACCGTGTCCCCCGACATTCCCGCCGACCTCGCCGACGCCCTGGGCGGGCGCTACGAGCTGCGACGCCTGCTGGGCCGCGGCGGCATGGCCACGGTGTACCTGGGCTTCGACCGCAAGCACCATCGGGAGGTCGCGCTCAAGGTCCTGGTTCCCGGACTCGCCGCATTCGTGGGCGCTGAGCGGTTTCTCCGTGAGATCGAGACCGCCGCGCGCCTGACCCACCCGCACATCCTCGCGCTGCACGACTCGGGGGAAGCGGGCGGCTTCCTGTACTATGTCATGCCCTACATTGACGGGGGATCCCTGCGGCTCGCGCTCGGCGGCGGGCGCCGCTTCGCGCCGGCCGAGGCGCTCGCGATCGCGACGCCGGTGGCGGATGCGCTGGCGTACGCCCACCGGATGGGGGTGCTGCATCGGGACGTCAAGCCGGAGAACATTCTGTTCTCGCAGGGCCATCCCATCGTCGCGGACTTCGGCATCGCCAAGGCGATCAGCACCGCGGGCGGCGCCAACATCACCCGCACCGGATTCCCCCTCGGCACCCCGGGCTACATGAGTCCCGAGCAGGCCGCGGGGCTCACCGAGCTCGACCCGCGGACCGACGTGTACAGTCTCGCGGTGGTGATCTACGAAATGCTGGTGGGCGGGCTGCCCGGCCGCTGGCCCACCGAGGACGCGGTGCGCGCGGGCCGACTGACGGACGCTCCGGCGGCGCACCGCCCCAGGCTGGCCGAGCTGGGCGACCGGATCGAGGGGGCCCTGGTGCGCGGTCTGGCGGTCCGGCTCGACCAGCGCACCGCCACGCCCGCGGTGCTGATCGGCGAGCTCGCCGGCAGCCCGGCGCCGCCCCGGCGGCGCTACAGCGCCGAGGAGGTGGACGAGATCGTCAAGCGCGCGTCGGAGATCGAGGCCACGAGCCCCACGACCGCCGGCGCAATGACCATCGGCGGGGTCGAGGCGCTGGCGGCGGAGGTGGGGATCGCCCCGGCCGTCGTCCGCGCGGCTGCGCGGGAAGTGACGCCGCCCGCCGCAGGCCTCCCGGCGGCGCCGACGAAAACCAATCGCTGGATCGCCGGGCCCACGACGATCCTCTTTGAGCGGGTAGTCGAAGGCGAGCTGCCCGACGCCGAGTGGCCGGCGCTGGTCGATGAGATCCGGCGGACGATCCGGAACGCGGGCCAGGTGAGCCAGTTCGGCCGCTCCTTCTCGTGGGTGGCGACCCGGCGCGGAGGCTCGCCGCGCGACCTCGAAATCGCGGTGTCGGTGCACGGCGGAGAGACCCGGATCACCATCCAGGAGAACCTGAGCGTCCTGATCGGCGCGGTGTACGGCGGCATCTGCGGCGGCATGGGGGGCGGTGGGCTGGGCCCCCTTATCGGGATCAGCGTAGGGGCGCTGCACCTCCCCGGCGCGGCCTTCGTCATGCTCATCCCGCTCTGGCTCGCGGCCACGTTCACGACCGCGCGGGCCACCTATCGCTACAGCACGCGACGGCGGATGCGGGAGCTCGAGGCGCTGGCCGACAGGCTGGCGGCGCTGGCGCGCGACCTGGTGGGGGAGCGGCGGCAGCTCAGGAGCCCGGAGCGCCCGCTGATTCCCTGAGCGAGGCCTGCGGTTCCCTTGCGCTCCCGCCCCCTCGGCGTATCGTTAGTCTCTCATCTCGAAGCCGGGCATCGCGGCCCCGCTCCACTCCGCCGCACGCTGCCGGCCCCAAAATCCGCATCGAGCTTCCGGGGGGACCGCGCGTGACTGGGCAGCGCACCATCGGTGTCACGGTCAACGGCACGCGCCACGAGCGGGCCGTGGAGCCGCGTCTCCTCCTGAGCGACTTCCTCCGCCACGACCTCGGCTTGACCGGCACCCACGTGGGCTGTGAGCACGGCGTCTGCGGCGCCTGCACCGTGCTGCTCGACGGGGAGGCGGTGCGCTCCTGCCTGGTCTTCGCCGTGCAGGCCGACGGGCGCGCGGTGGACACGGTCGAGGGGCTCGCGGTATCCGGCGTCCTCCATCCGCTGCAGCAGGCGTTCCACCAGGCGCACGCGCTCCAGTGCGGATTCTGCACCCCTGGCATCCTGATGACGCTGGTGCCGTTCCTCCGGGAGCATCCCCATGCCGGCGAGCGGGAGATTCGCGAGGCGCTCTCGGGGAACCTCTGCCGCTGCACGGGGTATGCGAACATCGTCGCGGCGGTGGAGCGCCTGGTGCAGGGAGCTGGGGAGCTCGGGAGCTGGGGGGCTGGGGAGTTGGAGGGCCAGGGAGCCGACGCGCCGCGTGGGGCCGCGACGTGAGCGCGGGCCGCTACGTCGGGCAGCGGGTCCTCCGCCTGGAGGACGCGAAGCTCCTCACCGGCCGAGCGCTTTTCGTGGACGACGTCCAGCTCCCGGGGATGCTCCACGTCGCCTTCCTCCGGAGCGACGAAGCCCACGCCACCCTCCGCGGCATCGACGCGAGCGCCGCCCGCGCGCGTCCCGGGGTCGTCGCGGTGTACACCGCACCGGACCTGGGCGACTACTGGCGGCCGGGCCCGCTGCTGGTTCCGCCGCCCCCGATTCCAGGCCTCGTCTTCAACACCGCCACCCAGGTGCCGCTCGCCAGGGACAAGGTGCGGCACTGCGGCGAGCCGCTCGCGATGGTGGTGGCGGAGAGCCGCTACCTGGCCGAGGACGCGCTCGAGGACATCGTGGTGGACCTCGATCCGCTCCCCGCGGTGACCGGCCTCGAGGCGGCGCTCGCGACGGGAGCACCGCTGGTCCACGAGCAGTTCGGCAGCAACCTCGCCGCGCAGGTGCGCCAGGCCACCGGCGATTACGCCGCCGCGCGCGCCGCGGCGCACCGGATCATCGCCCGCCGGTTCCACTACGATCGCGGCGCCTCCGCGGCGATCGAGAACCGGGGCGTGGTGGCCCAGTGGGACGAGCGCGTGGATGAGCTCACCGTCTGGGACACGACCCAGGCGCCGATCCCGATCCGCAACGGACTCGCGGCGATGCTCGGGCTCCGCGAGTCGCAGGTGCGGGTCATCGCGCCGTTCATCGGCGGCGGGTTCGGCCCCAAGATCATGATGTTTTACCCGGAGGAAGTCCTGCTCCCCTGGGCGGCGATCCGGCTCGGACGGCCGCTCAAGTGGATCGAGGACCGCCGGGAGAGCTTCTACGCCACGACCCAGGAGCGCGGCCAGATCCACGACGCCGAGCTCGCTGTGGCGAAGGACGGAAAGATCCTCGGCGTGCGCGACGTGTTCCTGCACGACACCGGCGCCTACGATCCGTACGGGCTCACCGTGCCGATCAACAGCCAGTGCACCCTGCTCGGGCCGTACGTAGTGCCGAGCTACGAGAGCGAGTTCACCGCGGTCTTCACCAACAAGCCGATCGTGACGCCGGTGCGCGGCGCCGGGCGGCAGCACGGCGTGTTCGTGATGGAGCGGCTGCTCGACTTCGCCGCGCGGGAGCTCGACCTGGACCGGGTGGAGATCCGGCGGCGCAACTACATCCCGCCGGACACCTTTCCCTACGACCACCGGATCCTCTTCCAGGATTTCCGGCCGCTGATCTACGACAGCGGAGACTATCCCGCCGCGCTGGAAAAGGCGGCCGAGATGATCGGGTACGAGCGCTTCGTGCGGGAGGAGCAGCCCCGGCAACGGCGGGCGGGCAGGCACGTGGGGCTGGGGATCGTATCCTACATCGAGGGAACCGGGATCGGGCCGTACGAGGGGGCCCGGGTGACGGTGGAGCCGAGCGGCTCGGTGCGGCTCGCCACCGGCGTGGGGACCCAGGGGCAGGGACACTTCACCACCTTCGCGCAGGTGGTGGCCGAGGTGCTCGGCGTGGACGTGGAGCGGGTGCAGGTGAGTACCGGCGACACCCGGGAGTTCGGCTGGGGGACCGGAACCTTCGCGAGCCGCGGCGCCGTGGTGGCGGGCAGCGCCTGCCACGCCGCGGCGGTCAAGGTGCGGGAGAAGATCGTAACCCTGGCCGCGGAAGAGCTCGAGTGCGCCCCCGGCGACCTCGAGCTGGTGTGCGGCCGGGTGCGGGTGAAGGGCTCGCCCGAGCACGGGCTGTCCCTGGGCGAGCTGGCCGTCAAGGCGAACCCGCTGCGCGGCGCGGTGACGCCGGGCACCGAGCCAGGTCTCGAAGCCACGGCGTACTTCGGCCCCGACCGCGGGAACGCGGCGAGCGGCGTGCACGCGATGATCGTCGAGGTGGACCCGGAGACGGCGCAGGTCGAGATCAAACGCTACGTCGTGGTGCACGACTGCGGCACCGTCATCAACCCCATGGTGGTCGAGGCCCAGGTGCAGGGCGGCGTGGCGCACGGCATCGGCAACGCGTTCTACGAGCAGCTCATCTTCGACGAAAGCGGCCAGCTCATGAATGCGTCGTTCATGGACTACCTCCTCCCCACCGCGCTCGACGTCCCAACCGTGGAGCTGGCTCACATCGAGACGCCGTCGCCGCTCAACCCCCTCGGCACCAAGGGCGTGGGCGAAGCGGGCGCGATCCCGACCGGCGCCGCGTTCGCGCAGGCGGTGGAAGACGCGCTTTCGGGAACCGGTGTCGAGATCACCGAGATTCCGCTGAGCCCCGGGCGGCTGTTCGAGCTGATGGCAGGAAGCCAGGGAGCCGGGGAGCCAGGGAGCCAGGGGGCCGGGGATTCGAGGAGCCGGAGGGACGGGGCATGATCGTCGAGGGCTCTCATACCTTTCCCGGGCCGCGCGGGGTCGTGTGGAAGATGCTCCTCGATCCTGACGTGCTCGCCAAGACCATGCCGGGCGCCTCCACCATAACCCGCGTGGCCGATGACCGGTACGAAGGAAAGATGAAGGTCGGCGTGGGGCCGATTACCGCCGCCGAGTTCGAGGTCACCATCACGCTGTCCGACCCGGTACCGCCGGAGCGGTACCGGATGCTGATCGAGGGCCGCGGCCGGTTCGGCTTCACCCGGGGCAACGCCGCGGTGACGCTCGCGGAGGACGGCGCCGGGACCGCGATGCACTACCAGGCCGACCTGCAGATCGGGGGAAAGATCGCGGCGGTGGGGCAGCGGCTCCTCGACACGGTGAGCAAGATGATGCTCCGGCAGGGCCTCGAGGCGATGACCAGGGAGATGGAACGGCGCCTGGCGGAGGGAACGGCGTGAAGCCGCCGGTCTTCGACTACCACCGGCCCGCCACGCTCGAGGAGGCGCTGGCGCTGCTGGCGGAGCGTCCCGACGCCAAGCCGCTCGCGGGCGGACAGAGCCTCATTCCCGCGATGAACTTCCGGCTCGCGGCACCGGCGGTGCTGGTGGACCTGAACGGGCTCACCGAGCTCGCCGGGATCACCGGAGACGCGGACGGCGGGGTGAGACTCGGCGCGATGACCCGGCACCGCGAGGTGGAGCGAAGCCCCCTCGTCGGAAGGCTCGCCCCGCTCCTCGCCGAGACGATGCCGCACGTGGCCCACCCGCAGATAATCGCGGCACCATCGGCGGGAGCCTGGCGCACGCGGACCCCGCGGCGGAATTGCCGGCGGTGATGGTGGCCCTCGAGGCGACGGTCGTGCTCCGGAGCCGGCATGGGGAGCGGCGCCTGGCCGCGGAGGATTTCTTCACCGGGCTCTTCGCCACGGCGCTCGAGGCCGGCGAGCTGATCACGGCTATCGAGATCCCCGCGCTGCCGCGCCGCTCCGGCTCGGCGTTCGAGGAGATGGCCCGGCGTCACGGCGACTACGCGCTGGTGGGCGTCGCGGCGGTCGTGACGCTCGACGGTGCGGGGCGCGCAGCCGGGGCGCGGATCGCGCTCTTCAGTGTGGGAGAGGGGCCGGTGCTCGCCCGGCGGGCGATGGCGGCGCTCGCGGACACGGCCCTGGGAGCGGACACCCTCGCGGCGGCGGCGGCACTCTCGGGGGGGGAGGACATCGATCCGCCGGGCGACATCCACGCCTCCGCGTCGTACCGGCGGCAGCTGGCCCGGGTGCTCACCCGGCGGGCGCTGGAGCGGGCGGCGGCGCGGGCGCGGGGAGCGGCATCATGAGCGAGCTGGTCGAGCTCGCCGAGGCGCTCCCGCCCTCGCCCTACCAGAACGCCGACCTGGCCCCGGTGCCGGTCGCCGGGCGCACCTGGAACCTGTGGCACTTCGCCTCGCTCTGGGTGGGGCTCTCGGTCTGCATCCCGACCTACATGCTCGCGGCGAGCCTGGTCGGGGCGGGGATGAACTGGTGGCAGAGCCTCCTCACCATCCTGCTCGGCAATGCGATCGTCCTGGTGCCGCTGGCGATCAACGCCCACGCGGGGACCCGCTACGGCATCCCCTTCCCGGTGTACGCGCGCGCCGCGTTCGGGCTCCGGGGCGCCCACCTCCCCGCGCTGCTTCGCTCGGTGGTGGCGTGCGGCTGGTTCGGGATCCAGACGTGGATCGGAGGGCTCGCCATCAGCGAGATCCTGGGGATCGTATGGCCGGCCTGGAGCGGGTTAGGCGGTACCTGGACCTTCATGGGCTTCGGATTGCCGGCCTACCTCGGCTTCACGGCGTTCTGGCTGATGAACCTCTGGTTCGTCTGGAAGGGCACGGAATCGATCAAGTGGCTGGAGACTCTCTCGGCCCCGTTCCTCATCGCGATCGGGCTGGCGCTCCTGTGGTGGGCGGCCTCCCGGGTGGGCGGGCTCGGCGCGACCCTGACCGGCTCTGACGTGTTGATCGGCGCGCCGGCCGCGGGCCGCTCATTCGGGGCGCTCTTTCTCCCCTGGCTCACCGCGATGGTCGGCTTCTGGGCCACGCTCGCGCTCAGCATCCCCGATTTCACCCGATACGCGCGGAGCCAGCGCGACCAGGTGCTGGGTCAGGCGCTGGGCCTCCTCACCACCATGCCGCTCTTCGCCTTCATCGGCGTCGCGGTGACCAGCGCCACGGTGACGCTCTACGGCAAGGCGATCTGGAATCCGGTGGAGCTGGTGGGGAGGCTCTCGGCCGAAACCCACAGTCCGATGCTCGCGGTGCTGGCGCTGGTGGCGATCCTCGTGGCGACCCTGACCACCAACATCGCGGCCAACATCGTGGCGCCGGCCAACGCGCTCGCGAATCTCAACCCGCGGCGGATCACGGCGCGGCTCGGGGGCGTGCTCGCGGCGCTGGTCGGCATAGCGATCCTGCCGTGGAAGCTGCTCGACGCCTACCAGACCTGGCTGCTCAGCTATTCGGGGCTGCTCGGCGCGGTGGGCGGCGTGCTGGTGTGCGACTACCTCGTGGTGCGGCGGGGCGTGCTCCGGCTCCGCGATCTGTACCTCGAGGGCGGCGCCTACTCCTATCGCCGGGGCGTGAATCGCCGGGCCGTTTCCGCGGCGGTCGCGGGCGCGGGCACGGCGCTCGCGGGGACGCTCCACCCGCGGCTCGGCTTCCTCTTCAGCGGCGCCTGGTTCTCGGCCGGGATCGTCTCGTCGATCCTCTACTATCTCCTGATGCGGCCCGCGGCCGTGCGGGCGGAGTCACTCGCCACGGAGGCGTGAATGCGGATCTTCGACCTGTCGCAGCCGCTCAACCAGGAAGTCTCGTTCTGGCCCTACTACCCGCCGTTCGAGGTGAAGTACATCAAGCGGAAGGCGGAGCACGGGGTGAACGCCCAGTACATCCAGACCTCGAACCACATGGGCACCCACCTCGACGCGCCGCGCCATTTCGTCACCGCGGGCCGGACGATTGACGAGATCCCGGTGGAGTGGCTCTGCGGCCCGGGGGCGATCGTGGACCTGCGGGACGAGATGGGCGACCTGGCCGTGTACACGCCCCAGATGATCGAGAAGCGGGTCAGGGTCAAGCAGGGCGATCTGCTCATCCTCCACACCGGCTTCCACCGCCATGCCCAGTTCGGCGCCGAGCCGGATGAGGAGCGCTACATCCATATGCACCCCGGCGCGCACCCCGACATGGTGCCGTGGCTCCTCGAGAAGGGCATCCATATCTGGGGGGTGGACTGCGTCTCCACCGACCACCCGATGAACCTGCCGATCGGCCGGTTCCTGGGGAAGGGAATGCACGACCACTGGGCACGGGTGCGCGCGGCGGCGGAGGCGAAGTTCGGCGGGAAGAAGGCGGTGGACAAGATGTTC